>PLXG01000190.1 GCA_003153195.1 Myxococcales bacterium | reverse complement strand
CGGCCGCTTTCCGACGTGATTAAACGACGTGATTCTCTTTCGAACCATTGCGGAGATGCGCGAGCACGTCGCGTCGGCCCGTACGCACCGGTTGACCATCGGCCTGGTCCCCACCATGGGCGCGCTCCACGAAGGGCACGGTGCGCTGCTGCGCCGCGCACGCGAAGAGACCGGCTACGTGGTTGCGACCATTTTCGTCAATCCCACCCAATTCGACCGTCCCGACGATTTTCAAAAGTACCCTCGTGACATCGACGCCGACCTCGCTTTCTGCGAACGCCTAGGCGTGGACGCGGCTTTCGCCCCGGACGCGAAAGAAATGTACCCAGGAGAAATCATGACGTCGGTCGATGTCACTGGAGTTTCGGCGCGCCTCGAAGGCGAGTTCCGACCGGGACATTTTCGTGGTGTTGCCACGGTGGTCGCCAAGCTATTCAACATCATTCCCGCCGATCGGGCGTATTTCGGGGAAAAAGACGCGCAGCAGCTCGCGGTGATCCAGAAGATGGCGGTGGATCTAAACTTTCCTGTCACCATCGTGCCGGTTCCCACCGTCCGCGAGCCTGACGGTCTCGCGATGAGTTCCCGCAACCAGCGCCTGACGCCTGAACAGCGCAGGATTGCGCCTGTTATTTATAAAGCGCTGTGCGCGGCGGAGCGATCGATCCAAGCCGGGTTGGAGCTGCTATCTGTTGTGCCCGAAATCCAAGTGGAATACTTCGAAGCCGTCGATCCCACGACGTTCGAACCGGTCGAGAAGATGGCTGGGCCTGTCCGCATCGTCACAGCCGTGCGGCTGGGAGACGTCCGGCTGATCGATAACCTTCTCGTGTCAATTCGCTAAGCTGAGGGAATGAAATTTCTGATCGCAGCCTCGTTGCTGCTCTGGGCGGGTTCTCTTTGGGCGGATCAAGTGACTCTCGCCAATGGAGACCGAATCACCGGAACCGTTCTTCATAGCGACACCAAGACTCTCGTCATCAAGACTGATAACGCCGGCGAGGTCACGCTGAAGTGGGATTCGATCGCCGCAATCTCTGCCCCCGGCCAGTTGTACATCGGCCTCGGCGACGGACAGATGGTCTCCGGCTCGGTCGAAACCGTGGACGGCAAGTTCAACGTGACGACGAAGACCGCGGGCGTGGTCTCAACGTCGAAGGAGTCCATCCAGTTCATCCGCAACAACGACGAGCAGGCCAAGGCTCAGGCCGAGATCGATCACTTTCGCAATCCGCGTTTGGTGGACCTGTGGGTCGGCAATCTCGACCTGGGATTCGCCGCCAGCCGGGGAAACGCCAACACCGAAACATTGACGCTCTCCACGAACGCCGCGCGCTCCACTACTCGCGACAAGATCGCCGTATACTACACGTCCATCTTTTCGTCGAGCGACTTTTCGGGCGGAACCAGTCAGACCACCGCGAACTCCAAGCGCGGAGGCGTCTCCTACAACTTGAACCTGAACAAGAAAGCTTTCGTCTTCGGGTCGGTGGATCTGGAATCCGACCAGTTCCAAGCTCTGGATTTGCGTTTCACTCCAGCGGGCGGCGCCGGCTATCACGCCATCGCGACCAAGCCGACGCAGCTCGATCTCAGGGTGGGAGCTGCTGGCGATCAAGAATTCTTTTCAACTGGGCTCAGTCGCACGGGCACCTTCATCGCGGGGGCGCTGACTGGTGTGCCCACGATCGGGTCGACCACCTTTTCCTCCCAACAGCAGATTAATCGCACCTCTGCTGAGCTTTTACTGGGTAACAATTTTGTCCACAAATTTAACAGCACGACCTCGGTCGAGCAGAAGCTGGACGTGTTTGCGAACCTCTCCAATACGGGCGCGTACCGGGTGAATCTTGACATTTCGGCAGTGACGGCCATCCGCAAGTGGTTTTCCTGGCAGGTCACGATCAGCGATCGTTTCCTGAGTGACCCGCTACCAGGGTTCAAGAAGAACGACGCCATTTACAGCACGGGCGCGCGGGTGAGCTTCGGCAAGTGATCGTGCGCATCGCGCTACCAGTATTGCTTTTGCTGTGTATTGCGCGCATGTGGGTTATGCCGCTTGGGTCGAGCTTCTGGGTGCATGAAGCCGAGACCGCTTTCGTGGTTCACCACGGTGCCAACCATCCGTCGCTGGCTATCATTGCACCGGCGATCGGCTCGGTTTACTACTGGTTGCCGCGAGCGTCGGAGGCTGTGTTTGGGTTTTCCGAAGTGGCGGAGCGTCTGCCATCGGTCGTGGCGCTGGGGATCGCGCTGTTCTTTATCGCGCGCATCGCCGCCCGGCTGATTCACGAGGAAGCCGCGTGGTTTGCGGTGTTCGCGTGCCTCACGCTGCGCGTCTTCAATTACGAAGCCGCTGATGCGCGTCCCTATGCCCTGGGAACGTGCGTTGCGGCAGCGAGTCTCTGGCTGCTGATCCGCTGGCTCGATTCAGGGAAATGGCTCGACGGCATTCTGTTCCTGGCGGCCGGCGCGCTTCTCTGGCGAGTGCATCTGGTCTACTGGCCGTTCTATTTTGTGTTCGCGCTGTATTTTCTGGCGCGAGGGGATCGGAAGACGTCGTGGATTCAAACCATCGCGATCGCCGCTGGTCTGGTTCTGGCGTTGTTACCGGTCGCGTTCAGCGCTTTGGCGATGAGCCGGGACGCCGCGCAGCACGTCTTCGCGCCGCTGCCTTCCTGGTCCGAACTGGGGGAAACATTTAAGATCCGCCTGGTCGCCGCGTGCGCGCTCGGGGCGTTTATTTATGCACGCTTCCAGCGTGCTCGCCGCGTGGATTCGGTCCCCGGATTCTCTGCAATCGTCCTGATCGCCGGATGGTGGCTCGTCCAACCTATCGGCTTGTTCGCGTACTCGCACCTCAGCGGAGTTAGCGTGTTCACGACTCGCTACGTGTCGATCGCGTTGCCCGGCGCAGCGTTAGGGGCCACCGCCGCCGCCGCGTTTTTCATTCCGAAATCGAAATGGCAATCGCTAGCGCTGTTAATGGGATGTGTCGCGTTGATCTTCGGCGGGCAGTGGCGTGAACTCTGGCCGCACCATCACAATTCGGATTGGCGAGAAGCCGCCCGAGCGGCGAACGCCCTGGGGCTCGATCCGTCCACGCCGGTGTTGGTAATCAGCCCGTTCGTCGAAGCCAAGCCGCCGGTCTGGAGCC
>PLXG01000134.1 GCA_003153195.1 Myxococcales bacterium | reverse complement strand
CGCGACGCACCGACGCCGACGAACATCTCGACGAAGTCCGATCCGGAGATGGAGAAGAACGGAACCCCGGCTTCACCAGCGATGGCGCGCGCCAAGAGCGTCTTACCGGTGCCCGGCGGGCCCATCATTAATACGCCCTTCGGAATACGTCCGCCGAGCTTGGTGAACTTTTTCGGATCTTTCAAAAACGAGATGATCTCTTCGACTTCGTCTTTGGCCTCTTCGACACCGGCCACGTCGGCGAACGTCACTTTGTTCTGATTTTCGCCGAGCAGCTTGGCCTTGGATTTTCCAAACGACATCGCCTTGCCGCCGCCCGCTTGCAGCTGACGCATGAACAGGAAAAAGATGACGAACAGCGCCAGCATCGGCAGCCACGAGCCTAGCAGCACGGTCCACATCGAACCTTCGTCGCGCTCTTCGATCTCGTACGCCACCGACTGTTTTCCGTCGGGACCGGCGTGATCGAGCTTCTTGAGCGTCTCTTCGCCCGCGGGGCCGACGGTGCGGAACTTGTGTCCGCCCTTCAGCTCGCCGGTCCAGTGCTCACCCTTGATGTTGATCTTGGTGATCTCATCCGGCGTGTTCTGCACCTTCTGCATCAGCTGCCCAAAGGCGAGCTTCTCCTCCTGTGTACGAGAGGGGCCCGTGAACAATTGATAGATGCTCACGAACATCAGAATCAGGATGAGCCAAAGGAGAATGGTCCGGTGGGACTGGCGCAAGGTCTACCTCTCTATGTTCCTACAATTATTGCACAGTTGGCGCCTGAGTCAACGAGCACTCCTGCGTCCCTTCGAAAATGCTCCGGCCGATCCAAACAACCTCTTCTTGATCCATAAGTCTTCGCACCAGCAGCGGCAAGCGACGGCGAAGCATTCGCGGCACTTTCGCGTCGGTGAACAAATCCTGAAGTTTCCGATGTTTCTCGCCGAGCCTGACGCGATCGCCGCAGCGCGCATTGCGCAGAATCAGCCAAGGATGCGCATCGCGCACGGCCTGCGAGATCGCCACGCGCGCGCCTAAAATTTCGTATTCGCCCGGCGCTTCAACCGCAACTTCCACATCGCCCGGATCTGCCTGGCGTGCGCGCGAAAAAGTAAGTCGGCCGTATTCGCGCATGGCCACGCCGGCCGGGAGATCGAGCGACTGCGAACCGGCGCTCGACGCACACAGCCGGTGAATCGCGCGCAGATGAACTTCGCCGAGCGGCGCGGCATACACTTCTGCAATCACGCGCGAGAACAGCGCCCACGGAAGCGCAAAAAGCCCACTCACGTCGAAACTCCCGTTGCGAAAAAGTCGCGCGCGCGCTTCTTCGGCGGCAAACACCAGCGCATCGTCGTCGGCGCGTAACCGATCGCACAGCTCCGACAGCGACGCGTCGAGATCGGGACGCTCGCGACGAAGCAGCGGCATCACCTCATGACGAAGGCGACTCCGACGGTAATGTAGATCTTGGTTGGTGGGATCGCGCACGATCGACAGGTTGTGCGACGCCACATGCGCCTCGATTTCATCACGTGACACGCCGAGCAGCGGACGAATGAGCTCCACGCCAGGCGCGATCGCTCGTCGCCACGCCATGGCCGAGAGTCCGCCCGTGCCCGCGCCGCGAATCAGACGATCGAGCAGCGTCTCCGCCTGATCGCTGGCGGTGTGTGCGACGGCGATCGCGCCTGCGTTCACACGAATCGCCTCTGCGAGGAGCGCTTCGTAACGGACCGCCCGCGCCGACGCCATGCTCGGTCGCGCGATCTCCACAGCGATCATTCGCGCCGAAATTCCGAGCGAGCTTGCCCGCGCCAAAACCGATTCGCACTCACCCCGCGCCGCCGGACGAAGTTGATGATCGACGGTGACGACAGATAGCTCGAGCGCCAGCGTCGCACGCAAACCCGCCAGCACGTCGAGCAGCGCCATCGAGTCGGGTCCGCCCGAGCAGGCCACCAGCACTCGTCCGTTTTCCGGGCGCAGCGACGAGCGCGCAAAAGCGCCAAGGACGGACTGGTCGAGGGTAGCCTGGTCGGGCACAACTCAGTAAAGACACGCTTTTGAAAAATGGTCGAGGGCGCGGGAACTTCTGACCCTAGAGATTTTGCCTTGGGCGTTCCAGTCAGGCCAGTAACCACCTAAGATCGTTCACTTCAGCAACTGGCCCAGGTCCTCCTGGTACCCGGCGGAGTCTTCCCATGTCTAGGATCCTGATGTTCTTCACGGTGGTTGGACTTTCTCAGGTCGCGCACGCCGCGCCTCACCAGACTACCGAGGCCCAGGCCCGAAAGGCCGTAGCCAATCATCTCGAAAGCGATCGTCGTCTCGGTCCGCCGGGCGAGCATTGGAAGGTTGAGCTCAGTCCGTCGGTGCTCGGCAAATTCGATCGTTCGTTCATCGGTTACAATACGAAGGCTCGACCGCGCCGCCGATCTTCTTCACGCCCAAGAAGTAACTTGTCCGCCAAGTTGCGGGGACGCTCGTTGTCGACGACAATGAACCGATCTCATGACGGCAAAATCCACGATCTATGCATTGGCCCTTTTCGCGTATGGCTGCGTGAGTCGCGCGCTTCCGATCAGCGAACCGAGTACGCTCACCGACGGTGCGAGCGGTGATTTCAAAGATGCGCTCGACGGCGCCAGCGACGCCTCTCCGCTGGTCGACCTAGCCGGCTCTGATCTGTCCTGCTCGCGTCCGCTGTGCGCCGGCGGTTGCATCGACTTCACCTCTGATCCCGCGCACTGCGGCAACTGCGGCCATGTCTGCGGCGGTGCGGCCAACGCGGTCGCGACCTGCGTGCAATCGACCTGCGGATTTTCCTGTTCGACCGGATTTGCCGACTGTGATGGCAATGCCGCAAACGGCTGCGAAGCGAGCCTTTCGAGTATCAGCCATTGCGGAAGCTGTTTGCACGGCTGCGCCGGCGGCACGCACGCGTCCCCGGCTTGTATGAATCAGACGTGCGGATTCGCCTGCATATCTGGCTGGGGTGACTGCGACGCAAGCCCCTTCAACGGCTGCGAAACCGATCTCACCACGCTCACCAACTGCGGAACCTGCGGCAACGCCTGCGTGAACAACCTCAACACTTCGCTCATCGGCTACTGGAAATTCGACGAGGGCTCCGGCACCAACGCCGCCGATTCCTCGACGAGCGGCAACAACGCGACGCTCAACCCCGGCGCCACCTGGACCGGTGGAAAAAAAGGCAATGCGCTGCGTTTGAACGGTACCACTGGCTACGCGCTCACCGCTCAGCGCGTGCAAATTTCCGAGACCGCCTACTCCATCAGCGCTTGGTTCAAAACGACCAGCGCGGCCAACCAGATCATCTTTGCCAACCGCGGCGTGCTCGGAACCTCGGGCAAGAGTCTCACTCTTGCCATGGGACACAGCGACGCCGCCACCGTTCCCCCGGGACACTTGGCGTGGCTGATCGACCTCGACGGTTGGGGCATCGGCATCCAAAGCGGGAGCGCCTACAACGACGGAACTTGGCATCAGGTGGTCGCGACCTGGGCGGCCTCGAGCGGCACTGCGGTCGACTACGCACAGTTCAAGCTCTACGTCGATGGCGCGGCGCTCAACACCAGCACGCTCACTTTGAATTGCGACTGCGGTGGCGTCAACTCGCCGCTGTCGGGAAGCGAGGCCGCGCAAATCGGCGCGTCGCTGCCGTGGATGCAATTCTGGAATGGCACCTTGGACGAGGTGGGCGTCTGGAGTCGCCAGCTTTCGTCGAGCGAAGCGAGCACCCTGTACAATTCGGGCAGCGGAATCTCCACGCCTTTCATCGGAGTGTGCCAAGCGGGACATTGCCAATGAGCATGACGAACCAGATCGTGCTAGACCTGCGTCGCTGATGACGAACGGTTCAGACGATCCAGGAATCATTCCCCTCTCTCGCTGGCGCGCGGCACTTGCGCGCGCTCGACGAAATCGCGCCGCAGTCCTGCTCGAAGCGCCCGATGCCGCACAGCTCATCCCGCAGATGCCGGTGCAGGAGCTCTACTTCGCCATCAAGGAGCAAGGGCTCGCCGATTCGCGCGATATTTTGGCGCTGGCTTCGCCGGAACAGATCCAAGGCTTCTTCGATCTCGACGCGTGGGATCGCGGCGCGCTCGACGTCGAAAAGCTCCGGCCGTGGCTCGACATGATCACCGACATCGGTCCGGAAAAGCTCGGGCAGGTGATCGAGTCGATGGACGCCGAGGTGATCGCGCTCTATGTACAGCGCCAGTGCAAGGTGTACGACATCACGCTCGAAGAGGCGCCGCCCGACGAGGATCCGGAAGGATCTTTTTTTCCCACGCCCGATGGATTTTACCTGCTCGATGTCTTGCCCGGTGGTGAAGCGGGAAAATCGATGGAGCATTTGATCGATTGGCTCTATCGCGCCGATCTCCTTCTCGCGCGTCGAGTGGTCATGAGCGCGCGCTGGGAGATGCCGAGTGATCTCGAGGAGTGGAGCCTGCGCTGGCGCAACGGGCGCATGGCCGATCTCGGCTATGTCGACTACTACGACGCTCTCACCATCTATCGCTATCTCGATCCGGCGTCGGTGAAGCTCGACGAGAAATCGGCGCGAGACGCGACGGTCATCGGCCCACACGGCGCATCTGCATTGCCGGCGCTGCTGGCCGGCCAGATCGACGAGCGCGGATTTTTCGCGCGAGCGCTGACGGGGCTCGATGCCGACGCCGAAGTCGAACGAGTACACGGCGCGCTGCTCACGCTGGTGAACAAGATCTTGTCGGCCGATCGTGTCGAGCCGGGCGATTCGGAAAAGGCGCGCGCGGCGCTCACCCGTGCGGCCGGATATTTATCGATAGGCCTCGAGTCGATTTCGCGCAGCGACCTCCCACGCGCCACCGATGCGCTCAGCAAGATCGCGCTCGAGCGAGTCTTTCGCGTCGGCTTTTCACTCACCCTTCAGCTGCAGCGTCTGGCCACTTCGCTCATTCAGAGCGGGCGCGTCGGCAAGGGCGAATTCAATTTGCTCGAACCGCCCTACCGCGAGCTTACGCGTCTGCTCGCCGGCGCGCGACCCGAATATCCCGCCACGCTCGACACGCCGCCGGGAAATATCGTCCGGCCGTTCTTGTCGCTCCTCGATGTCAGTCGCGCCGCGCACGCGCTCAAGACCGCCGCCGAACAGGCTGCCTTCGTCTGCGACGGGCTCGGCATCCGCATCGAGGCCATCGCCGAAGTGGGAGGCACCCTCACCTCGCAGCCGAGCGAGATTCGCTTTGGCACTTTGATTCGCACGCTCACAGCTCGCCTTTTTCTTTCCGGAACGATTGCGCTCGATCCGATCGCTGGCGCCGACATTCGTCCACTCAAAAAAGCGATCGCCGCCGAAACTGATCTGCTCTCCAAGATCGAAGCCGTGCTGCTGGCGCGCCTGACCGAACGTGCGCAAAAGCGTCCCGAGGCGATCCGCGCCTGGCTCGAGGTCTGGTTGAAGGACCTCACCACCGCCATCGACCTACCTGGCGGTCTGCTCGTCCACCTTTGATTGGTTGACAGTTTCAAACCACGACTTAATTTTTAGGTAGCGTGAGGCCAAAGGTCCACGCTGGCGTGAGGCATATCGCCCACGTCGATCCCGCCGAGCGGCGAACGCTCTCGGCTGCAAGGAGCCTGAACATGCATTTTCATCCCGGTATGATGTATTGGTGGAAGCGCGCGCGTGAGCATCACCACGACGAGCACGCGAGCGATTGTGGCCCGCGAGGTGACTGTGGTCCGCGCGGCCGGTCGGAGGAGTCGAGTCCGCGACAGGAGTTTCACGGCCACTTTGCCGGAGCCGGTGGCGATTGGGACGGCGGCTCGCTCGGTGTGCGCAGGCCGCTGCGATTTTTGGCGCACAAGCTCGAGCTCGACGAAAATCAGGTGAGCGAGCTGGCTCGCATCCTGAGCGAGCTCAAGACGGAGCGGGCCCAAGCCGAAGTCGACGGACGACGGACCCTTTCGGCCTTTGCCGATGCGGTCACCTCCGACACCTTCGACAAGAGCAAAGCCGACAGCGCGGGAAAATCTCGCGTCGATACCGCCGAGCGATTGCGCGTCGCCGTAGTGCGGGCGCTCGAGCAGATTCACGGACTCCTCAAACCCGAGCAGCGCGGAAAATTGGCGTACCTGATTCGTACCGGCACGCTGACCCTGTAAGCCCCACCTATTAATAGGTAGCAATCGATTCCCACTCGCCGTTCTAGTGACTGGCGGTGGGTGGGAATTTTTTTTCGTCGTCGCGCGTTTCCAAAATCCATGATGCCGAGCTATCTACTCAGAACTGCAAGAACACTTGCGATTTTTTGGCGCAAGGGCTAGAACCTGTCGCGCAAGCAACTTGTGAGGGGATTTCCAGAATCATGAGTGACAACGTGATGATCCACGTGGACCGATTGGCGAAAGACTACGGGACATCGGGCGGCCGCCGTGCGGTCGACGAGATCTCCTTCGATGTTCGATCGGGCGAAGTGCTCGGCTTTCTCGGCCCGAACGGCGCCGGCAAAACTACAACGATGAAGATTCTCACATCGTTTCTCGCACCCTCGTCGGGGACGGCGCAGATCGCCGGGTTCGACGTGTACGAGCAGAGCCTCGAGGTGCGCAGACGCATCGGCTACCTGCCCGAGGACACGCCGGTCTACAAAGACATGACCGTCCTCGAGTACCTCGACTACGTGTGCGATCTGCGCGCGCTGCCCAAGGATGGTCGCCGTGCTCAACTGCGCCGCGCGGTCGAACAGTGCGGCATCGAAGATCGATTGGGCTCGCTCATCGGCGAGCTGTCGAAAGG
>PLXG01000097.1 GCA_003153195.1 Myxococcales bacterium | reverse complement strand
CGTTTTCGGGAGATCGCGAAAAGCTCGAAGCGGCCTTCGGCTCTGATGTGGGGCTCTCGATTCCCGAGCAGGGCAAGCGCCTCTTGCGCGGGATGGCCAAGACACGCATCGAGCCGCTCTCGTCCGAAGAAGAACTCTACGTCGAGCAGGCCTTTCAGCGCCTGATGCTTCTGCGCGCGCAACGGCAGACGCGCTTGAGGCCGCTCGTCACCTACGTGCTTTTGGCGCTGAACGCGATCGCATTTTTGGTGACGCTCAAGCTCGGCAGCGAAGGTGACGGCGCTACGCTGATTCGCGCGGGAGCGCTCTTTCGATCGGCAGTGCACGCTGGAGAATGGTGGCGCGGATTTACCGCGATGTTTCTTCACGCCAACCTGTTTCACATCGCCGTCAACATGTATGGGCTCTATCTTCTCGGCCGTTTCACCGAACAGCTCTTCGGCTCGCTGCGCTATTTTCTCATCTACATGCTGTCCGGTCTCGGCGGCGCCGTGGCGTCGACGACACTTTCGGCCGGGCCGCTGTCGGTAGGCGCGTCGGGTGCGATCATGGGACTGCTCGGCGCGCTCATGGCGATCCTGATCGTGCGGCGCGGCCACTTCGTCGAGTCATGGCGACGGACGCTGCTGTGGAACTTGGTTCTGCTCTCGGCGATGCAGATCTACATCGGCTTCGAAGTGGCGATGATCGACAACGCCGCCCATCTCGGCGGTCTGGTGACCGGCGCGCTGGCGGCCTTCTTGCTCGCGCCGGGACAGGGAAGCCCTCGACGGTGGTTGACCGAGCTCCATCGCGCACTGGCGGCCCTGCTGGTGGCGGGCATGGTCTTTTCGCTGTATCAGGTGATTCGTACCTCGCTTCCGACCACGATTTTGCGGATCGCCACGCATCGCGTCGAGGTAAACGGCGTTTCGCTGGTGGTCCCCGAATATTGGGAAGTCTCGCCCGACAAAAAGGTCGTCGACGACCCATTTTTGGATCTGCACCTCGAGCCCAAGGTGGAAAACGGTCAGGTGCAGCTCGCGTCGCCGAACGTAAACGATCCGCGCTATCGCGAGCTGTTCGAACGAATCGCGCAATCGGTTCGCTGAGGCCCTCGGCGGGCTTGACACTGAGCCCGGTCGGCCGGGCTTGACACTTCGGTCGCTTCAGAAAAACATAGACCCATGCCGGTCACGGATGAACAGGTCGAGCGCGTCCTCAAAGAGATCTCGGTAGGCGCGGACCATCCGCAACACGTGGCGTCGCTGGTGGGGGCGTTCATGCGTCGCCAACCCACGGTCGGACACTACGTGCAATCGCACTCGTCCGATCTGGGAATGGAGGGCGTGGTGCTGACACTGCTTCACGCATCCGCGATCGTTCGCGCGGTGGAGCTTTCGCAAGGACGTGCACTGCGCGTGCTCGCTGCCGCCGATCTCGATCGGGCCAGCAAGGCTGGCGGCGAGCTCAAGGGCGAAAAGGCGATCGAGACCTATCTCAGCTCGAACCTGACCGATGATGATCCGACGCTCGGCGGCAAGAAGCGACCGGTGGTGCTGCAGCTGCTTCGGTTGGTCGCGCGCGCGTCCATCGACATCTAGAGCGCATCTCATAAATCCTCCCGTCGCCGTTTCGGTCCCTCGGCACGGCTCGCTTCGTTCGGCCTCGCACTCGGGCTTCGCCCGGCTCGGCCTCACCTCCTCCCTTAAATACCACCCGGTATTCGCGGTCGTCGCGCCTTGCGATCCGGCCTGCGGGACTCGAACCGGCTCGGTCCGGATTTATGAGATGCGCTCTAACTCGTCAGGAGATTGCCCGCATCAAATAGTAGCCAAGCGTCGCCGAAACCGCATTGGCAGTGAACGACACTAGCGCTGCTCGCGCCGGACGGATGTTGAACACCATCGTGTAGAAAATCGCTTCGAGTCCAAACGCCCAAAACTCGGCGAGTGTCAGCTGCGCCAGGTACGGCAGCAGTAACTTGGGAAAGACGAACCAGACCAGCGGATGGGTAGCCAGATTGGCGAATGCGATGAGCGCAATTCGTCGGCCGGTGCGCGGTTCGCGCTTGGCCAGCATGACCGACGCGATGGGAATTTCGATGGCGAGCGTGAGAATGAACGCGGTCAGCCAGCGAGAAACGAAAATCATCGACCGGACGAAATGATTTTGCGCGGCCCGACTGGATCGCGCGCGCACAGATAGGCGAATGCCGCGAGCTCGAGGTAACCGTGAAACACGATCAATCGCAGATAGACATCGCGGGTGGCGTGGACGCGAAACGCGGCGGCGGCGAGCACTGCGATGGTAGCGACGACGATGGCGGAAATTCCGAGCGGCCCAAAGTCGCGGACGAGTGAGCGCAGCGACATTCTGAAAGAAATGGTGCCTGCGCCGCGAACTTGTTCGTCAGGCACCAGCCCCAACCACACCTGATAGTGAACCGCCTGCAGAAAGACGTAGCTGAGCGAAAGCGCAATCGCGATGCGCAGGGAAAGGCCCGGAGCCAGCGCGCTCGCCACGTCGGCGAGTGAAAGGCCGGCGAAGGTTGCGCTGCCCAATCGCTCGGCGGCTGGGACCGTCGCTAGCACCCCGAAGCACAGCAACGCAACTCCAATGGCGCAAAGAGGGAGCGCCAGTGATCGTCGATTGCGACGAAAGATCACCGCCCAAAGTACCAAGGCGACCACGTTGTGAAGATGTGCGAAGACAATTCGCGAGACCTGCGGGAAGCGAATGAGCAGTGCACCCACCATGAGCGCGGCGCCGACGATGAAGACGCTTCGACGGTGAGTCGACTCGCGCGCGCCTAAAATGGCAGACAATGCGATCCAGCTGGCGGCGAGCAACATCTCCGTAGGCAACCCGAATTTTCCCGCCGAGAGACAGTCGAAGGTGGCGATCGCGAAGAGTCCGACACAAAAGAGGACGCAGAGCTTTTTCCATACCCCCGCAGCGCTGGGACGAATGACCAGATAGCGAAAGTCGCTGGCAAGATGCGGCACACCAAACAAAAGCGGCGACAGGGTGAACAGCCACATCGGCAGCGCGAGGGTTAGCACCAGCGCGAACAGAAAGCCGACCGTCGCTTTGGTCGCGATGCGCCGATCGCGTGAAACCAAAACGCTCTTGACCGCACCGATGCGAAAACCGGCGCGATAGAGACTGGCGCGTACCTGATCGAGCGGTCTCGCCAGCGGTTCGGCGATCGCGAGCAGCGACTCCAAACAGCTATGCGGATTTCTTCCGCCGGCCGAGCATAAACGCGGTGGCGACGCCGAATCCGAGGAATCCGAGTGGCACCGCCTGATGACGTGCCATCGAGCAGCCATCATCCGCCGATACGATCGGCGCAGTCGTCATGTCCGACTTTGCGGTGATCGATGTCATGTCTTTGGTGGTGGTAGGGCTACCGTCGGCAACGTCCGCGAGCGCCATGCCGCTCACCCCTAACGTCGCAATCATCAGTGCTGCTTTCAGCGCCGTCATTTCTTTCGGCGGCCGAACATGAACGCGGTAGCCAGACCGAGTCCGAGAAACCCGAGCGGTGCAGCTTGATGACGCGCCATCGAGCAGCCGTCATCCGCCGATACGATCGGTGCCGTCGTCATGTCCGGCTTCGCGGTCGTCGTCATATCTTGGTGATTTCCGGCGTCCCCTGCTGGAACGTCCGCGAGCGCGAGCCCACCCATGCCGACCACCATCATCATCAAGCTAGCCTGTAGTATTTTCATGAACGGTGCCTCCTAAGGGTTGTGTTGCAAAATCGTAGCCACTGTTAAATAGGTAATCGCACTCAGGTGCGTGCCTCGGCAGTATGACAGTACTGTCGGCACGCACCAAATTTCTGAGGCCTTTCTGCGGATGTCGCTCATCGGAGAAACCGTGGGATTTTTCCGCGCAACATCGCATCGAGTCCCAGCACGCGGCCGGGACTTGCGAGCACGAAGGTGAACAGAATCACCGCCAGTAAGACCGACGAATTCGGACCCACTGCGTCGCCGTGCGCGAGCAGGTAGCCCACCACTAGCGCGAGGCCAAATAGTGCCGAGATTCTGCTGAACAGACCGACCATGAGTGCCGCACCGATGAGAAGCTCGCCCGCACCGATCGCCCATCCGAACAAGCTCGCATTGGGAAGCACCGTCTTGTGGAGAAACGGCAGAAAGAATTCGTACGGTTTTCCTTCGCGAATCCACTGTTCGAGCGTCGATTGCAGCCGGTTTTGCAGAATCCATCCGGTGGTGAGCTTGCCAAGTGCGTCGGTGACGAACAGCCAACCGGTAAACAGTCGCATCGGCAGTAGGAAGGCGACGTAGGTTTCTTCGCGCATGAAGGTGATCGTATGTAGCGCGACGAAGCGCGGCAAATTTCTGATGAAAGTGGTGGCAAAACTTGCATTACCAAGGTAGTGACTCTATATTGAGTCACGGATGAAGGATAAGGAGAGGACGATGGGAACCACACGAATCGACAAAAACACCAGCGCGCCCAAGACTGCGCGTTCGACCAACTCGACTAAGAAGACGACGGCGAAGCCGCTCGAAAAGACGACGGTGAAGGCGCTCGAAATGACGGCCGTCGAGCGCCGCGAGCCAGCGCCGAGTTTGAACTATCAAACGATCGCACAGCGCGCGTACGAGATTTTCATTCAGCGCGGAAGAGCGAATGGGCAAGACCTGGAAGATTGGTTGCGCGCCGAACGTGAGCTGAACCAACGTCACTAGTCGCACGCGCTCGACGACGCCAGCGTCCTCAAGGCGCGACCGAATTGGATTGATGATCGGTCGCGGACGCCGTGGTACGTTTTCGGCATGAAGCAGTACTTGGCACTTCTCGATCACATCTTGACCGAGGGCAACCAGAAGTCGGATCGCACCGGTACCGGCACGCTCAGCGTGTTCGGGTATCAGATGCGATTTGCGCTGGGCGACGGATTTCCCGTCACCACCACCAAGAAGCTGCACTTGAAGTCGATCATTCACGAACTGCTCTGGTTTCTCGCCGGCGATACCAACGTCGGTTACTTGCAGAAAAATGGCGTTTCGATTTGGGACGAGTGGGCTGACGCCAAAGGCGAGCTCGGGCCGGTGTACGGACATCAGTGGCGTTCGTGGCCGGCGCCCGACGGCCGCAAGATCGATCAGATCACGCAGGTGATCGATCAGATTCGCAAGAATCCCGATTCGCGACGATTGATCGTGAGCGCGTGGAATGTGTCTGACATCGACAAGATGAAACTGCCGCCGTGTCACGCGCTGTTTCAGTTTTACGTCGCGAATGGTCGGCTGTCGTGTCAGCTCTATCAGCGATCGGCCGATGTGTTTTTAGGCGTGCCGTTCAACATCGCATCGTATGCGCTTTTGACCATGATGATCGCGCAAGTGACGGGGCTTTTGGCCGGTGATTTCATTCACACGCTAGGCGACGCGCACCTCTATTCGAATCACATCGAGCAGGCGAAGGAGCAGCTCAAGCGTACGCCGCGGCCGCTGCCATGGATGAAGATGAATCCGAACTTGAAATCGATCTTCGATTTCAAATTCGAAGATTTTTCCCTCGAGGGCTATGACGCGTTGCCTTCGATCAAAGCGCCGATCGCGGTATGATGCCGTCGGAGATTTCGCAGTGACCCTCTCTCTCATTTCCGCGATGGCAAAAAATCGAGTCATCGGGCGCGACAATCAATTGCCGTGGCGATTGCCGGCTGACCTCAAGCACTTCAAAGACCTCACCGTCGGAAAATCGTACATCGTCGGGCGCAAGACTTGGGATTCGGTGGGAAGGCCGCTGCCGGGCCGCGACATGATCGTCATCTCGCGCAAACCCAATCTCTCGCTCGATGGGGCAGTGGTGGTGCCGACGCTCGATGAAGCGCTCGCGGTCGCGAAGGCGCACGCGAAAAACGAAGAGGTGATGGTCGGCGGCGGGACGGAAATTTTCCGGCTCGCACTGCCGCGCGCCGATCGCATCTATCTCACGGTGATCGATCGCGTATTCGAGGGCGACGCCATCTTCCCTCAATTCACCGGCTACGAGCTGACCGCGCGAGAGCCGCACCTCGGCGAAGGCGACCTAGACTTCGAATTCCAAACTTGGGATCGCGCTCCTAGGTCGTAACCAGTTAATCTAAAATCGAAATTGGGAGTAACCGCGCACTTTGTAGATCGTCGAAAGTTTCGTTTGCAAATCGCGCGGTTGGTCTGAAATTGGGCTT
>PLXG01000366.1 GCA_003153195.1 Myxococcales bacterium | reverse complement strand
AAATCCTCAAATCGTTTTTTTAAGGCGTTGTTGCTGGCGAGGTTGGGATCTTTCGTAAGCACAGCGGTTGCAGCTTCCCGCGATGATTTTACGAGTTCGGCATCCTGGAGCGCATTCATTGCGGCGTCGGGAAATCCGGTCTGCACATCGCCGAAGACGACGCGGTGTCACGCAAGCACGCCCGCCTGGTCCTGAGCGACGGCACCGCCACCCTAATCGATCTGGGATCGTCGAACGGCACCTTCATCGATGGCGTGCGCTTGATGAGCGGCGAATCGCGTGTGCTCGGCGAAGGCGACAAGATTCGAATCGGTCAGATCAGTATTTTCAAATTCACGCGCTACGACAAGATGGAAGAGCACGTGCAGCGGCAGCTGCTCGAAAGTGCGCTGCGCGATTCGGTGACCCACACCTTCAACCGTCGCTACTTCGTCGATCGGCTCGCG
The DNA here is from genome assembly GCA_003153195.1 of Myxococcales bacterium. Classification (GTDB taxonomy): domain Bacteria; phylum Myxococcota_A; class Polyangia; order Palsa-1104; family Palsa-1104; genus PALSA-1153. The sequence continues at coordinate 6,557 of PLXG01000366.1, read as the reverse complement.
CGCGAAGTCGGTTTTGCGCAACGCGAGGTCAAACCGCTGGTGCTCTTGCTGGTAGATGTTTCTCGTCTACGCGACATTCGCACCAAGCTCGGCGCCGAAGCGGCCGAGACGCTACTCAAGCGGATGAGTGGAATCCTGACTCGGATCATTCGCGCCGAGGATGTGCTGGCGCGTTCGGGAACCGAAGAGTTCGCCATCTTGTCCCACGGAATCACTGAGTCGCAGGGGATGCTGTTCGCCGATCGATTGCGCAAGCTCGTCGTTGGACAAGAGCTCGAGTATCGCCAAGCACCACTTCACGTGGAGATCTCGATCGGCGTGTCGGCCTACCCCTTCGAAACCACCGAGAAGCAGGCGGCGACCTTGGCCGGAACGCTTATCGAACGAGCCGAAGCGGCGGTCGCGCGCGCGAAAAAGGCCGGGCGTAATCAGATCAGCTGCTGATGCGAAAAGCGAAAAATCGCCAAGACTTCCTCTCCAAACCGGGGGGAAGTTATTTGGTGGGAAAGACCTTCCTCTACTTTTTTCCATCGCCAAAGCTGAGTGGATTCCTCTTGTGGGGGCATCCGGCCGAGAGTGATATCGACGAGCTTTTTCAAGTCGTCGATGGAGCGCTGGAAAAAAAACGCATGCCGTTTCTGTCGCTCATCGATGCCAGTCGATTGGAAGAGATCGGTCGCAGCGCGTTTTTGAAAGTGCTCGATCTCCTTTCGAATCGGATGGCCCGCTATAGCTCGCTGGTGCGCAAGCAGGCGCTACTTCGTCCGGCCGGGCTTCCGGGAGCGGTGGTCGCCGGATTTTACAAGTTGATCGAGCCTCGCTATCCGGTCGAAGTGTTCACCGATCTTCCGTCGGCGCTCGACTGGCTCGGCAGAGAGGGTGAAGACGATTGCTCACTCGATTTGGTCGCACTTTGGAACCAAGCAGTGGGACGCACGCCTTCGATTCGCAAGGTACGCGAGCTGATCGAAGCGGACTTGGTGGGAAGCACTCTCGGTCGAGTCGCTCGCCAGATGGGACTCTCGGAGCGCACACTGCAGCGGCAACTCCACGACGCCGGAACCAACTTTCAAGGCGAGCTTCACAGCGCGCGCATTCGGGCCGCGCAAGATCGGATGCTCGAGACTGACGAGAAGCTGACTGCGATTGCGTTCGAAGTGGGCTGCTCGTCGCTGCAGCATTTCAGCGCGCTATTTCGAAAAGCGACCGGGCAGACTCCCAGTAGCTGGCGCACGGCGCGACTCGGCTGAGTCGTAATTTACGGCGTTTAATCGGCCAGTTGTAGCTGAGTGGGGAGCCATCTTATGGCGCCCGGGTATGAGCGTTTGGCGGAACCGCGAACGCGGCTTTTTGTGCGTTGGGCTACTGATTACCCGTGCCCAAACAACAGCTGACCAACGACACTGAAAAGCAGATCGAGTCTTCGCCGTTCGACTCACTCGACCTGCGCGAGCGATTTCGTGTCGGTGAGCGCGCGGCACTAGATCAGGTCTATCGTCACTACGTGGCGGACCTGGCGAATTTTCTCCGCCATGGGTTCACCTTCTCGAGCGGCGGCCGACCGTTCGGATTTTCCGGATATCACCAGCCGTTCGATCTCGATAGCGCGCTGCAAGAGACCTTTGCACGTGCGTTTCAGCCTTCGGCTCGACACGCGTTCGATCCGCAGCTCTCCTATCGCAACTACCTCCTAGCGATTGCGCGCAACTTCGTCCTCGACGAGTGCCGCCGCCGCGAGATTCCCATGGACGCAGAGATGCAATCGCGGCTGGGCGCCGAGTCGCGACCGCCGGCATTTTCGCCCAACTCGATAGCGGCCTCCCCGGAAGAGGACGCGCTCGATCGGGAAGTGGCCGGGCTCTACTCGCGCTTTGTAGGCACGCTGTCACCGAGCGATCGCTTGCTGTTCGAATGTCGATTCGAAGCGGAACGCACACAACTCGAGTGCGCGCACGAGACCGGACTGTCGCAGATGCAGGTGCGCACGCGCGAAGACAAGCTGCGTCGCCAGTTCCTTTCGTTCATGCAGGAGAAGGGGTACTTGACCCAGAGCACCAAAAAGCCGGCGAGAATGCGCAGGCGCGCCACTTGTCGGTTGGCGCTCGCCCTCGGTCAGTAGCTTTCGTAGCTGACCACATCGATGTGGTCATGTCCGAGCGGGCGCAAAAGCGGCAAGAGCTTTTCGGCGGTGGTCACGATGCAAACTTCCAGATCGGCCGGCCGCAGTTTTTCGCGCAGTGCGCGCCGTGCCTCTTCCGGCCGAACTGCGCCGATTCTCGGCACATACTGATCGAGCCAGTCGGGCGGCATGCCGGCGATCTCGTAGGCGGCGCGCAGATCGAGCCGATCTTCGGGCGTGGCGATGCTGAAGGCGAAGCTTCGCTGCAAATAGCCGCGCGCGAACTCAACTTCTTCATCGGTGACGCCATCTTTGACCCAGTCGTGAAAGAGCTTGAGCACTAGCTCGACGGTCTCCGCGGTCTGCTCGAGGGAGGGAAATACGTTCATCACCAGCGCGCGGCGGCCGCGGCCGAATCCGAGCCGAGCACCGGCACCGTAGGACAGTCCGCGCTTCGACCGCACTTCGTTCATCAGGCGCGCGGTGAAGGTGCCGCCGAACGCGCAGGTAGCCACTTGCAGGGCGGCGAAGGAGGGATCGGACCAAGCCGGGGCCGGCTCGCCGATCACGATCTGCGACTGGGTGCGCTCTGGTTTGTCGACCAGCGTGATGTGAATCCCTCGCGGCGATTTCGGATCGGGCGGCGTGGCGATCGCTGGCGAAGGATTGTCCGCGGTGACGCGCGGCAGCGCGGAGAAGTGTCGCGTGAGCGCGCGTTCGAATTCGTCGGCAGAGATGGCACCGGCCGCGCCGAAGATCATCGAGTCGCTGCGCAAGCTGGCGCGGTGCCAGGCGCGGGCGCTATCGGCGTCGAAGTGGGCGATGGAGCTCTCGGTCCCGAGCACGCTGCGCCCGTACGGATGCTCGGCGCCGTAGAGCGAGCGCTGCAGAAATCGGCGCGCCAAGCTGCCGTCGTCGTCGCGTAGCTCGTCGAGCTGAGCCACCAGCTCGCGTTGCAGTTTTTCCGCTTCGACCTCGGAGAATTCGGGGCGCAGCAGCACGTCGGCGATCAGCGCCAGCACCGGATCGAGCTTCTCTTTCAGCACGGTGACTTCGAAGACGGTACCGTCGTAGTCGGTCGAGATTTCGAGCGACGAGCCGAGCGCATCGAACGCCGCATCGAGCTCGGCGCGGTTTTTACCGGCGGCTCCGCGCGCGAGCAGCTCGGCGGCGAAGTTACACAGTCCCTCTTTGCCGTCGGGATCGGTGGCCGCTCCGGCGCGCAACGAGAGTTGCACGCGAATGAGCGGCAGGTCGTGATTCTCCTCGAGTAGAACCTGGCCGCCCAAAAAGGTCGCGCTCATTCGTCGTCCTTTGCGCTTTCGCCGTCTAGATCATCATCGTCGTCGGGCTGGTCGCCACTCGGCGTGGCCATGACGACCGTGCGGCATTCGGCGCGCAGGTACTCGCGGGTGACGCGAGACAGGTCTTCGTTCGTCACCTGCTTGAGCTTGTCGGCTACGTCGAACAGCAGGCGATAGTCGCCGAGCGTGGTGTGATAGTGGCCGAGTGCCTCTGCTTTTCCGTCGCTGGGGCGAAGCCCTTGCCAAAATCGGGTCAAGAGTCGGGTCTTGGCGGTCTCCAGCTCGGCTGCAGACGGTGGCTCTTTTTTGATGCGCTCGAGCTCGTCATAAATGATGCGCTCGGCTTCTGCGCTCTCATTTCCGCGCTGCATCGCCAACGAAATCTCGAACAGCCCTGGATCGCGATAGGGCGCGGCGAAGGCGTGCACCGATGAGACGATCTCGCTGTCGGCCACCAAATGCTTGTGCAGTCGCGAAGAATTTCCGCCGAACAATAGATCGGAGAGCACTTCCAGCACCACGTAGTCGGCGTGCGTCTGTCCGGGCGCTTTGTATCCGATGTGCACCTTGTCGGCGGCCACCGGCTTCTCCCACGACTGACGCCGTTCGGCCGTTTGCGGCAGCTCGGTCTCGGACACGTGCACCGGGATCGTTTGCGCCGGAAGCTCGCCGTATTTTTTCTCGATCAGATCGAGCGCGTCGGCTTCGTTGAAGTCGCCGGCGATCACCACCGTCGCGTTGTTGGGCGCGTAGTAGGTGCGATAAAACGCGCGGCAGTCTTCGATGGTGATGGCCTTGATGTCGCGCATCCAGCCGATGGTCGGCCAGTGATAGGGATGGCGCGTGAAGGCGAGCTTGTAGAGCTCTTCGTTCAAAAATCCGTCGACGTCATCCTCGACGCGAAATCGGCGCTCGTTGGCCACCACTTCGCGCTCGGACTCAACCTGCGTTTCGCCCAAAACCAGGTTGGCCATGCGATCCGACTCGAGTCGCACCGCCAGCTCGAGCTCGCTCGACGGCAGATTGTCGCGATAAAAGGTCCAGTCGACCCAGGTGGCGGCGTTGGTCTCACCACCCACCGTCTCGAGCAGACGATCGAACTGTCCCGGCTCCAAGTTCTTGGTCTGATTGAACATCAGATGCTCGAACAGATGCGCGATGCCGGTGATGCCCTCGCGCTCGTGGCGCGAGCCGACGGCGAACCAGGTCTGATAGGCGAACACTGGCGCGCTCGGATCGCGCAAGAAGAGGAGCTGCAGCCCGTTTTCGAGTCGATAGTGGCGGATCTTGTGAGCACCGAAGGGGTGCTCGCTTTCGAGATGCATTCGGCCAACGTATCACAATTTTCGCGCGACATTTCTTTCGGACGGTATCTCTATGACATGAGCACTGATTCGAATTCGCGAGTCCTGGNNCGCGGATACCGACGGCGGTATCACCGTCATCGTTGGCCAACAGCCAGCGATCTGCGCCTCCTATCTGAGCTGTTTGGCCGTTGCGGTGCCCTAGAAGTCGAGACCGACCGATGCCCCGAGATGCAAAGTCACCGGTTGATAATTTCCCGATGCCGACGGTAACGCCTGACCAGAGATGACCTTCTGACAATCAGCGAGGTTGTATCCGGAGTCGGCGCAGGTGGCCGCGGCGCGCGCGTCGTAGCGCGAGCTGACCGTGCCGATGGCGTAGGCAGTGACGCCGACATGTCCGCCGATGGTCAGATGCTTGCGCGGCTTCCATTCGCCGGTGAGCGCGAAGTCGAACTTGTTGCCGTCTATGGCCGCAGCTGACACCGCGCTCGACTCCACCGCCGAGCTTTCCCATACGAACGATGGTGACAGCCGCAAGTTGCCGATGCGAAANNGGATCATGCCGGTGTCTTGCAGTCCGCGATCCATCGCGTACTCGGGCGGGATGGAAGTTGCCGGGCCGGCGAGCTGACTGAGCGTTCCGCCCTGCAGTCTCACGTAAAGTTGCGAGGCGAGCCCGTAATGCACCCAGCGCGCGGCGGTCTCGAGCTCGATGCGCGGCGTGAGCTCGAGCCGAATTCCCAGTTGTACGATGTCGGGTACCGCCATGGAGATCTGGTCGTTTCCGAGGCAGGGGTTGCACGAGGATGTCTGACCCGGCGCGGGATGGACGCGCGCGTTCGACGAGTCGCTCAGCGTGATCACGCTCGAGCCGGTGCCGTGATGAAAGAGATGACTGGTGTAAGACACGCCGATCCAAAGTGGATCGACCGGACGAAACAAAAGGCCGGTGGCAAATCCGATGCCCCAGTTGTAGCCGCGCAGTCGCACGTCCTGTGCCGCCAGCGGATTGTTGAGCCCACACGGCTGTCCGCCGCACAGCGCCTGCGCTTGATCGAGGTAGGCCCTGCCGCCGGAGGGCGCGGCATCGCGCAGATAGCGATAGTTGATCCAGGTCTCGCCGAAATTCACCGAGGCGCCGATCGAGACGCGATTGGTGATCTTGAAGGCACCGGCGATCGCCTGCTCGAGCACCGCCGACTGCTGAGAGATTTCCTGATAGCGAACCGCCGACGCAGAGGGGTAGCTGGAAAATTCGTCGAACGGCGTGTAGACCGCGATGCCGAGCGTGGCCCGATCGGTGGCGAGGTCCCACGACATTCCCACGAAGCCGTCGAAGTCGGTCGAATTGAGGGTGGTCTTGCCGGCCGCGCGCCCGCCTTGGGCGTCGAGATCGATCGATCCCAGGTGAAAGCGCGGACCGCCGTCGACGTAGAGGTGAAATCCGCGCAGCGGGCCGAGAGCGGCCGGGTTGTAAAAAACCGCGGCCACGTGCGGATCGGCCGGGCCGGCGATCGCGCTCGAGATCGGGCGCGGCGCCAAGAACGCATTCGCCACCGCCGAACGTTCTAGGCCGACGACGAACGACAATGACGCTCCGAGGAGGAGGAGCCTGGAACCGGCTATAGCGTGATTCAATTGCATTGAGCAAATAGAAGAGCGCGAGCCATTCGAGCCTGAGCGCGGCGCACGCCTGCGACTGAGCGTGGTGAGCGAAGCGAACGAAAGCGAGGAAGTGCCGAGCCCGTGGCGAGGCCAGCGCGGGAGGGAGTGGGCTCTGTGCGACTGAGGCCAGGTGAGCAGAGCGAACAAGGCCGAACGAGTGCC
>PLXG01000196.1 GCA_003153195.1 Myxococcales bacterium | reverse complement strand
GCTCGGTGGCTGGGCCCTGGCCCTGGCCCTGGTCGGCCTGGTGGTGGGTGCGGCGGCGTGGGCCCTCGGGTCGCACGGTCAGAACTACCAGCAGTCCTACGTCGGTCGTCGGGCGGTGCTGATCTCGGGTCTGGCCGCGCTTCTCATCGGCGCCGGGCTGACCTTCCTTTTGTTTCGCATGGCGTTCGTGCCGAACCAATCGAGCGTGGTGCAACTACCCGCACCGGTTGTTCAACCGGCTCCGGCGGCACCGGTGGTCACTCCGATCAACCCGGCGGCGCCAGTCGTCCAGCCAGGTGGTCAGCTCGCGGCGCCAGCAGCGCCCATCGCCACGGCACCGGCGACACCTTCCGCCGCACCGGGCGCGGTAGCGCCTGCACCAACGGCGGCAGTCCCGGCACCGGCGGCGGCAGAGCCGGCAGCACCAGTTCCGACGGCGCCAGCGGCCCAAGCAACCAAGGCCGAAAAACATGAGGGTCACTCGAAGTCTTCGTCGAGCCACTCCTCGTCGGAAAAGAAGTCTGAATCGTCTTCGCCGAAGAAGTCGGAGACGCCTGCGAAGAAAGAGCCCGGCAAGAAGAAGTCGAGCGACTGGGTCGATCCGTTTGCCAATTAAGTGAGGACCGTGACGAGGATGAGGAACACTATTTTAGTAGTGACGCTGCTTGCTCTTCCGGGCGTGTGCATTCCGAGGGCAATGGCGGGTGAGGTGGCGGACGATGAGGAAGTCACCAAGATGGCCAAGGAGCATTACAAGCTCGGCCTAGACGCGTATCAAGCGGGTAAGTACGACGTCGCCATCAAAGAGCTGAAGATGGCGTACCTGCTCAAGCACATTCCGGCGCTGCTGCTCAACCTGGCCGCGACCTATCGCAAGATGGGTGACAACGCGCAGGCCATCAGCTTCTATCAAAAGTATCTGGAAGAGGCGCCGGCCGACGCCAAGGATCGGCCTGAAGTCGAAAAGGCGCTGAACGAGGTCAAGCCGGGCGCGGAGATTCCGAAGGGAACGGCACCGGTGGAAAAGCCGGCCGAACCCAAGGCGGCACCAGCGGAAGAAGAATCCCGCACTGCCACCACCGCCAAAGAGTTCTCCCACCAGATCATCGATGCGGCCCCGCCAGAAATGCCGATCGACGTGCGCGTCACCATGCCGGTCATGAAGGGCGTCAAGGTCTACACGTTCTATCGAGTGCCGGGTGAAGCGGAATTTCGTCAGGTGCTGATGAAGCGCCACGGTTCGGAAAAGGTCGGACGTATTCCGGCCAAGGTCGTCACCGGAACCTCGATTCAATATTACGTCGAAGCGCGCGACCCGAGCGGCAACGTAGTACGCGCCGCCGGCAGCCAAGGCAGCCCCAACATCATCATGATCGATCCGAGCGCCAAGCCGGTGATGATCGCCTCGATGGATGAGCAGCAAAATGAAGAGCGCGCTCAAGAGCAGAATGAGGAAGAGGCGCCTCCGCCGCCGCGTCCGACCAAGCGTCATCGCGATCTAGAAGACGAAGAGGCGCCGCTCACCGGCCAGCTGGCGGAAGAGCACCCGCGGAGGCACACCGCTCCCAAGCGGAACTCGAAATATGGAACAGTGTTCTGGGCGGGCGTGGGTCTGGCCGCGGGCGGCGCAGCGATCGGCATCGGTCTCGGCGCGGCTGGATTTTCGCAAGCGAGCACCTACTCGGACCTGGTATCGATGGACGCCCACAAACTGAACACCTCCGTTACGCCCAACGCGCCGTTTCGATTCAACGACCCAACCGCCAAGGGCAGTGACGACAAGTCGTTCGAAGCGTCGGGCAAGCTATATGACTCGCTCGGAATCGCTGGCACCGTGATTGGCTCGGCGCTGGTGGTAACCGGCGGAATTATGATGCTCTACGATGCGGTCCTCAAGAACCGCTCCACCGAAGAGCAGCGTCCGAAGCGCCGTCGCCGTCCGGTCCGCGTGGAAGAAGATGCGGCCGCGCCGTCTTGGTACATTTTGCCGCAAGCGGGTCCGCGAGGAGCGGGTCTGGGCGGCGGGTTCAATTTCTAAGAAGATGAGCTTTTCACAAGGAACAACTATGCGTGCGACTCTTTTTGTCAGCCTACTGGTAGGCGTGTCGGGCTGTTATGCGCCGTCGATTCCGAACGGCTCGACCACCCAGGGATTCTCGTGCATGCCGACCGACAACCCGGCCTGTCCGGAGGGATTCAGCTGCGTCAACCAACTGTGCGTCAAGCCGACTGGGGCGAGCACGGACGGCGGCATCAGTCCGATCACCAAGGCGTGCAGCTACAACGGCGCCAAGATGAATCCGAAGCTCGACGCGCTGACCGACTGCAAAGACTACGACACCAACCCGACCATGTCGCTCGAGCCGAACGACTCGACCAGCACCGCTTCACCGATCTCGTTTTCGGTCACGCCCGATCAGGCGACGCCCAAGCTCATCAACTTGGCGATCTGCCCCATGGGCATCAATCCCAAAGCCTCGGCGCACGACGTCGACTATTACAAGGTCGATCTATCGACGTTCTCGACGGTAAAATCGTTGGTCGCCAACGTGACGTATCAGGTGACCTACGGCGACGTCGACATCGCCATCCTCGACTCGAACGGAACGCAGCTCGGCTCCGATGGAACTTGCGTCGACAACGGCTGCGCGTCGGCGGCGGTTTCCAGCGGAATCTTTTACGTACTGGTGGTGGGCGCCAACTCTACCGATGTGAACAACTATCAGCTCAGCATCCGCAGCTATTCGACCTCCAAAGGTTGCGACGGTACCACCGTCGGCGATGGTGGCACGGTCATCCACGACCTGTCTGGTGGCGGCAACTGCAAGGCACAAGCGGCGCTCTGTCAGACCAGCGACGAATGCTGCTCGCAGTCGTGCACATTCGGCACCTGCAACTGATCTTGGAGTGCGGCTCCGGTTCGTCCATCTGATTCTGCTCGCCAGCTGCGTCGCAATTCATCCTCAAGATGGGTCACTCGCCTGTGACGACCAATGCCGCTGTCCGAGCGACTTCTACTGCGCCGAAAACGCGCGCTGCTACCTGAGCGGACACTATCCCGATTCCGTGTCCGATCTGAGCCAGCTCGTCGGCGCCGACTTGGCGGAGATCGATTCAACGCCGGATGAAGGCGACGCGGCGATCGAAATCGCGGACGGATCGGAACCGATCTACCTGGCGCTCGGCGATGTGTGCGGGTCCGGCGATGCGTGCGACACCGGACTCTGCGTCGACGGAGTGTGCTGCGAATCAGCGTGCGATGGTCCCTGCGTCGCCTGCGACGTCGCCGGACAACTCGGCACCTGCTCACTTTTGCCACGCGCGAGCGCGTCCCGTCATGGCGCTTGCACCGTCAACCCGCTAACGCCATGTCAGAACGATGGCACCTGCGACGGACGCGGAGCTTGCGCCGTGGCGGCGGCCCAAACCTCATGCGGCACTCCCACCTGCGTCGTCAACCAAACCTTGGCGAACAAGAAGATCTGCGACGGGTTCGGTGCGTGCAAAACGTTGGCTTCCACGTCGTGCGCGCCATACATCTGCCAAACCAGTCCGCCGGCCTGTGCCAAGAGCTGCACCAACAACCTTCAATGCTCCGCCGCGATCTGCTCGCTCACCTCCTGCGGAAAGATCGCCAACGGAAGACTCTGCAGCGCGCCGGCCCAGTGCAGCTCCGGCTTTTGTGTGGACGGCGTCTGCTGCTCCTCTCAATGCCAAGGCCAGTGCCAAGCCTGCAATCTGATCGACTCGAGCGGAAAGCAGGGAACCTGCACGACGTTACCGAAGGGTGCACTTCCGCGCGGAAATCGTCCCGCCTGCACCGGCGAGGGCACTGCCTGTGAGGGCAGCTGCGGCGGCGTGGCGGCGGGCGCCTGCTCCTATCCAGACGGCAACACCACCTGCGGCGCGAGCTGCAGCAGTCGTAGCAACGAAACCGATCAGGTGTGCAACGGAGCCGGCGGATGCACCGGACAAACCAGCTTCAACTGTGCGGGGCAATTCGCCTGCGTGGGCAACCATTGCAAGACCAGCTGCTCGCGCGACGCAGACTGTCAGAGCGGCGCCGGCTGCCTCTCCGGAATTTGTCAGACATTTTAGCCGTAGCGTTCTACGAAGATTTCGCGTAGCGCTTGGTCTTCCCGCAAAAGCGCCAAGGTGGCTTCGGCGTGGCCGGGACAATAGCCGTTACCGATCAGCATGTTCACGTCGCGCGAGACGCCTTCGGCCCCCAGTGCCGCCTTGGTGAATTGCGTCGCCATGCTGAAAAAGTAAATGGTCACGCCGTCGCGCGTCGCCAGAATCGGAGCCATCTCCGCGTCGGGAACG
>PLXG01000203.1 GCA_003153195.1 Myxococcales bacterium | reverse complement strand
CGGCTTACGAATTCACCGACGACGAGCTCGACACGTTCGAGCCTTGGACCTGGTACATCCCGAACGACGAGTACCCCCTCGTCGAACAAGACCGGAAGCAGATGGGTCTCCAAAACAGCTTCGGCGCCTACGTCACCCAGCTCTTGAATCTATGGATCGGGAAGCCAGGTGGACTTCGGTCGTAAACCTCGTAAGTGATGCCGAGGCGGGGAACGCTTGAGCGAATGGTTAGATTCCGATTTCAGACCCCTCTTGACGTCATATAATACAAATATACTATATGCTTATTCGTTATTCTGAAGTGTCTTTCCATCTTGACTATTTAGATAAATTAGACTACTTTTTCTAAATAGGATCAAACGGATGCATGCTACCGACAAAATCATCAACCGAATCAGGAGAGCGGAGCCCGGTTGGGCGTTCACGCCAAAGGATTTTCTCGATCTCGGAAGCCGCGGCATCATCGACATGACGTTGTCCGCGCTCGCACGCAAGGGAACGATTCGGCGTCTCGATCGAGGGCTCTACGACACCCCCAAGACCAGCTCTCTTTTAGGCGGCGTGCTGAGTCCCGACCTGGACCAGGTGGCGCGAGCGATCGCGCGCCGATTTAGGTGGCGAATCATTCCCGAAGGCACGCTCGCCGCAAACATGCTCGGGCTTTCCGCCCAGGTGCCCGCAAAGATCATCTACATCTCGGATGGCCCGAGCACCGAGATTCAGATTGGAAAGCAGACGATCGTGTTCAAGCACGCTCGTCCAAAGCGGATGAAGAATGAAGGTGAGTCGTCGAGTCTTGTGATCGAGGCGCTCAGGCACCTCGGCAAAGATGCCGCCAATTCCGATTTGATTGATCGCTTGGAGCACAAGTTGTCGAAGGCTGAAAAAAGAGAGTTGCTTCGCGACGCGCGCTACTCGGCGGATTGGATCTACGAAGTGGCTCAAAAGATCGCGGAGCACCACTCATGAACAAAGTCGCTTCGCTTGCCGGGGATGAGAGAGCTGAGCTTTTTTCTGAAACCGCAGCACGCATGGGGCTTCCAGCGGCGCTCATCGAAAAGGACTTCTGGGTCGTCTGGGTGCTTCAGCGCCTCTTCTCATTAGATCCGCTGCGCGGGAAAATTCTCTTCAAAGGCGGAACGTCGCTCTCGAAAATATTCGCCGTCATCAATCGCTTTTCGGAATTATGCTGAGCCTCAGATTATGCATAGTCGTCTGCATAACTCGCTGTGCTGCCGAGGACGACATGTCTCCCCACTCCGCATAATTATGGGAAGTGCAACGATGCGTGAGGGGGTCATCGACGGTCAGATCGCGATCGAACGCCTGTATTCACACGTGCATACGGCGCTTGCGCCGCGTTCACATACATGCTAACGTTAGCGTAAATGAGAACGCGCAATGGCTGAGTTAATTCGATCGGTTTACGCGGGCCAAGTCTTCAAAATCGAAGCCTACGTGACCGAAGGCGGCGAATGTCTAGCGGAAGCATGGCTTGACCGGCAGTCGGAAGCGATGCAGAAGCGATTTGTCGCTCTTTTTATGACGCTTGGCGACCAAGGTAAGATTTGGAACGAGACCAAGTTCAAGCACCTGGAAGGCAGTGATGGAATCTTCGAGTTCAAAGCCGACGGCGGAAGGGTCCTCTGCTTTTTCTTCGTTGGACATCGGGTTGTGCTGACCCATGGATTCAAAAAGCAGGGCCCGAAGACACCTCGAGGCGAGATCGTTCGAGCAGAGGATTTGAAAAAGATATTTTTGCAGAGGAGCGGAAAATGAAAAAGACACACAAAAAGAGTTGGGTCGAACGCAAGATGACCAATCCACTCTTTCGCAAGAGTGTGCTCGACGAGCTCGAAAAACTTGCGATAGCCGAACAACTCGTGCAACTGCGGCATGCGGCCGGCCTCAGCCAAGAACAGCTCGCGAAGAAGATTGGCACAACGAAATCGGCAGTCAGCCGATACGAGAACGCCGAATACGACCGATACGAGATTCAGACGCTGCGCAAGATTGTTGCAGCCTGTCGCGGTCGGTTGCGCATCATCATCGAACCCAATGCCATCCATGCGCACTAATAGCCAATTACGATCCGCATATCAGAGGGAGTTCAAGAACTCGAGAAGCGGATCGCTCGGACGATAGCGCGCTGGGGCCTTCGCTGGATCCTGGAGTTTCTTCAACGCTCGTTCTTTCATTGCGAGATCGGCCTCCACGTACTGGTGTGTGGTCGAGGGGCTCTCATGGCCGAGCCATAATGCGATCACCGTGATGTCCACGCCCGATTGCAGCAGATGCATCGCCGTGGTGTGGCGAATGGTGTGGGGCGACACTCGGCGGCCTTCTAGCGATGGGCATTTTTCTGTCGCCGTCGCGATAGCAACTCGAAGTCGGTCCTCAATTCCCGAGCGCGAGATGTGCTCGCCGTGGCGGTTCGCAAAGAGCGGAGCGTTACCGTCGCTGCTCAAGAGGGAAAGCCAGTGCTTGAGGGCGTCTCTGGTACTTCGCCAGAGCGGAATGGTGCGCTCTTTGCGACCCTTGCCCATAATGCGGACATGCGATCCGTTACCCAGTGATACGTCGCTGACGCGCAGAGCCGCGATCTCCGAGACACGCGCTCCCGTGTTGTACATGGTTCTGAGCAGCATCTGATCGCGGTGGCCGCTCCAGGTCGACGCATCGGGCGCGGCCAAAATGGCATCGATCTCATCGCGGGAGAGAAATCCGAGAAGAGGGCGTTGAAACCGTTTCAATGGAATCGCCAACACGCGCTGCACGATTAGGACTGATGATGGCTCGCGAAAAGAAGCGTACTTCATGAAGGATCTGATTGCGGCCAGCCGCGAATTTCGAGTTCGCGCCGTGTTACCGCGCGTCTGTTCAAGATCGTTGAGGAAGCCCAGCACAAGGGTGGCGTCTACATCGGCGAACGACAAGTCGGTCGGCGATTTCTTTCGGTGCTTTTCCGCGTGGCGGAGCAGCAGTCGAAAAGTATCCCTATAGCTGGCAATGGTTCTCGCGCTGACGTTCTTTTCGTTGATGAGGCGGTTGCTGAAAAAGTCCTGCACCACGGTCGAGAAGAGTGTTTTTGATCGTTGCTTCATGGTTCGCTTCTCCGTCGGTGAGGAAGATCAGCAAACGCCTCAAAGCGAGAGCTACTCAGCGCCAAAAGCTCGGGCGTTGCCGTTATGTACCAATAGGTGTCCGTCACGTTCACGTGCCCGAGGTAGGTGGACAACGTAGAAATATTTTCGTCGATGTTGGCGCCCTCTCTGTACCAGCGCAGCAGCCGATTCACAGTGAACGTGTGGCGAAAATCGTACGCGCGAGGAAGGGCCTTGTTGCTCGTCTTCTCCCAGCCAAGTTCACGTCTTAGCGCCGCGAATGTGCGACGTACGGCGGCGGCCGTGAGCCGCCCTCGGTCATTGATAAAAAAAGCGGTGGATTCGTTTGCTCCCAGATAACGGTCACGAATTTTCGCATAGGCGCAGAGCGCACGTGTGGTGGAAATATGCACTGGCACCAGGCGGGATTTTCTGAACTTCGTCTTGTTTATCGCGATCACCCCTCGCTCCAGATCCACGTCGGCACGAGTCAGCCGCGCAGCTTCGCCCACGCGCATGCCTGTAGAAATGAGTAGTGAAAACAAAGTGACATAGGTTTGCGATTGGAGACCACCGGGCGGACCGAGTCTTCCCGCTTGCCTCAACAATGAAGCGACCTCCGCGCCCGAGTAGATATGGGGCGTGCGGCGACGGTAAGGAGAGCCGAGCCCGTAGGGCGGCACCTCGGTGTGTGGATCGAACTGAAGACGGTACCTGGCAAACTGGCGGACAGCCTCGACCTTTTGGGCTACGGTGCTGGGCGTCCGCTTCCCCGGTAGGGTTGCCCATTGAATCGCCAGCGCCGTCGTTACAGATCCTCGATGCCCAAGCCGATCAGCATAACGCGCAAATGAGCGCAGCATGCGCCCTGAGCTTTCAAGTGTAAAACCGATCTTGCGGCGAAAGGCCAAGTATTCTTGAGCGTGGCTTATCATCGTCCCGTTTTTCATTGCCCTGCCATTGGCCATGTNNGGTGGTATCGATGCTGCGATGGCGCAAAACATCGGCAATCTCCTTGAGCTTCGCTCCGGCTCGCAGCATCCGCGTGGCTGCGGTGTGCCGCAGCACATGCGCGCCGCTGGGTGACACGATAACGCCGGCGCGCTTGAACGCGCGCTTCATGGCGGCGCCAATGCTACCTTATCTCGTTCGTCTTCGCATCGGATACAGACAAATCTACGCCCGACCTGTGACATCTGAGGTCCACTCGGGTTCGGGGCCTCACACGTCCGTTTATCGCTGACCTCGCCTGTCAGACGTAGCTGCGAGTCTTGGAGCTGTGGGTGGGAACAACCGAAACGGGCAGTTGGTTCGCATTCTCAAGATCATTCG
>PLXG01000328.1 GCA_003153195.1 Myxococcales bacterium | reverse complement strand
TGCCCGAACCCGAGCCGCTGCCCGAACCGGAACCGATGCCCGAGCCTGAGCCACTGCCGCCCAGTGCTTGCTCGGCCGCGCCGATGTTATCAGAGAAGGTAGCGTCGAGACCAATGAGGATGGCAAATCGCGCGCCTGAAGAGTCGAGCGTGTGCGCGAGCGCGATCGCCTTGCGCGAACCACACATGACCTTTGCCGAGGGGTTGGCGAGCGCTGTTGCCGTCGCGATGGGCGCCGCGTCTTGATAGGCGATGTTGTGTTTCGCGTCTTCGATGACGGTGGCGTATTTCTCGAAATCGGCGCCCGAGATCTCGACCGAGTCGGGGACCGGCAGGTCGGTCTGGGTCTTGTTGTTATCGGTGATCGCTTCGTTCGCTGCGTTCAGCACCGACAGGGTCAGCGTCATCTTGCCGAAGGTCTTGATGGCCTGCGGAGGTAAATCCGCACTCAGCCGGGTCAGCTTGAGCTTGTCGTGAGATTGAAGAAAGCTCTGAACCTGCTGGGCAATGAGCGCCTGGTCATTTGCGGTCACGGTAGCAGCGGGATCTTCGATCATGCCGCCGCAGCCGTTGGGCGCGCCGAATGAAAATGCGGTCAAGAACAGCGCCAACGCCGCCAGAGGTATGACCCACCCGCGGTACTTCTTGAACTCGAATTTCATGCATGCCCTCCCAGGTCGTTATCTTACTATGTGTGCGAAACAGTGTCTACAGAGAGAGGTAGAGAGGGGGTAGAGCTTCTGGCGATGCTGCGGATGCTGACGTTCGTCAAATCGCGCGTCAGTAGGGAGTCACGAAGATCGAGCTGAACGTCGCCTGAACCGAGTTGGGGGCATCGGTTGAATCTTGGTTGTAGACGCCGGCCTTGAAATAAAAACCCTCGCCGGACTTGGTCCACGTCTTGTGGTTGGCCGTGGTAAACGCGATCGCATCGTAGTTGTCGGAGTAACAGTTTCCGGCGTACGAAATGCCGACGGTGATGATCCCTGCGTTGACATCCACCTCGTAGGCGAAATCCTGATGAAGGGGAATCTTTAATCCTGAAAACGTGAGCGCTCCTCCGCTCGCTCCTTTGAGATCGTCGTAGGAAGCGGTGATGCTTCCATCTGGTCGATAGTACAGTTTGAGCGGCTCACCATCGGTGCTGGGATCGGCGTGAATCTGCCCTATGATGAGTCCTTTGCCTGCGGATCCCTGGTTGACACTGTCCACGCGGAGCGACGCGAAGAGGGTTCGCTTTGCGGTTACGAGGTTCCAATCGCCGCTGCCATTGATTCTTTGAGAATCGGTCGCGACCTCTCGCAATTCAGAGCGAACATAGCTGGAATTCGCCGTCGTCGCTGAGCCCGATCCGTATGGGGCATAGAATGTGACTGAAGCCAGCGTGCCTTCGCTTTCGGTCGGATAGAAGTATGTAGAATCGCTGCCTTTCAGGCCGTTCAGCGGAATCGGCGGCCCGTAAGTCGTCGGCGCGCCGACCGGCAGAGTGATGTACCAAGTCGATGGGTCGAGCACGCTCGGATTGGTTTGGAACGGTAGCGGGCAGCTGCCAAAGCTCACGGCAAATGAAGCATCCGATGGAACCGACGTGGCATCGGTTGACGGTTGTGCCGCGTCGACCTGCGGTAGCGCCGCATCGGCAGGAGCCGTCACGCCTCCGTCCTCGCCGGTCGAAGATGAATCGGTGGCGCCGAAGATTTGCACCTCAGAAAGCGAGTTCCACGAACTCGACGAGTTGCCATAGCCGACATAGCGAACATAGCGAACCTGGCGCCCGCTCACCGATGACAGCGCGATCGGCTCGAAGTCGTCGGTGGCGCCGCTCGATTGCGCTTTGGAGAGGACCAGGGTCGAGTTGGTTCCATCCGAGACGTACAGATCAAAGGTGCTCTTGCGCGTCGATCCCTGATAGAAGGCGATCTGAAGGGACGAAATGTTGGCGACGACGCCGAGATCCCACTCGATCCATTGACCGTTGCCGTTCGACGACCAGCGCGTCGAGAGCTGCTCGTCGAAGGTGTTCGACGCCATGTGCCCGTCATTCCCGCTGTCCCTCACCGCCGCAATCGGAAGCGCGCTGCCGGAAGCGGAGGTCGTGAGCGAAAAGTCATCGACGTGAAGATCGCCGCCTGCCATCCACGCGGCGAAGATCTCTGCCGTCGTGCTCGAGGGTCCGGTCGTGAACGAGATGGTCGCCGGGGTCCAAGTGTCCGCGCTCACTTCGGACGAGACCTCTTGGTTTCCGTAGCCCCTCGCGCCGATTTGGCCAGCTCCGAGGAGCCAAGCGCGCAGGACATAGCTCGTTCCTGGCGTGAGTCCCACGATCTTCTGAGAGCACGCGCTGCTAGCGCCCGACAATTTGGCCGACTTCACGCCGCTGTGTCGATCGCTCGTCGAGATGGCGGCGGGCTCTGCCTGCGTCCAGCCGGCGAAGCCGTTTTCGAATCCTGGGTTCACGATCGCCAAATTTGCTCCCACGAGCGCCGCGGCCTGATCTTCCGTTTGAATCGGAGCGCAGGCACAGACAGATGCCAAAAGAGATGCAATCCACACTTTTTCAGAAGTGAGTCGGCCCATGGAACCCTCCTTGGGCTGCTCTATGAGCAAGCCGAGGGCCACCGCAAAGTCGCACGAAATTCGCGTTGTTACGCGAGCCGCGCTGGCGACTCGAGTCCTGTCTCGAGTCGGAGCCACGCTCATATTTTCAAATTATCTCTATTGGTTACGGTGGGACCCAGACACTGACACCGCCAGGTTGTCACCTTATGGGTCGAGGCAATACTGAAGTTGCTCGACGGATCCGACGCCGCGCGCTAGCGACATCCAGCCACGCTCCAAAGATTTTCGCTGTCTCGATGCTCCCAGATGGCGCTGCTCTCGCTCCAACTCTC
>PLXG01000338.1 GCA_003153195.1 Myxococcales bacterium | reverse complement strand
CGATCTCGCGGGCGGCCTCGGTGGTCGTCGTCACCAGCTTGGCGATCTGCTTGAAGACGGTGGCAACATCGCTGAACTGCCGGGAGCCGCTGTCGACGGCCTTGGAACCGGTCTCGGTCGCCATCACCGTGGTGTTGACCGAACTGCGCACGTCGTCGATGAGGGCGCGGATTTCCTTGGCGGAACCGGCGACCCGGTCGGCGAGCTTGCGGATTTCATCGGCCACGACGGCAAAGCGCTTGCCCGACTCGCCGGCGCCGGCGGCCTCGATGGTGGCGTTGATGGCCAAAATATTGGTCTGCTCGGCCAGCTCATTGATGATCTCCAGAACGTTTCCGATCTGCTGCGACTTCTTTCCCAGATCGAGCATGTGCGAGACGATGACGTCGACCTGCCTCTTGATGCTCCCAATGGCCTCTTGGCTGCGCAGCACCGTTTGATCGCCGGATCGGGCCGACGAAGCGGTGTCCTCGGCGATTTGAGCCACGCGCTGCGCACTCTCGGAGATCTGCCGCGAAGTGGCGAGCAGCTCACCGATGGTGGTGGTGATTTCGTTCATCGCGGTCGACGACTCTTTGGCGCCCGACACCTGCTGATTGGCCGCAGTTTGCAGCTCGGTAGATGAGCTTTGGATGTGCTGCACCGCCGAGCCGATCTGGCTGCTGAGAGAGCGGGTGAGTAGGAATCCGGCGAAGGTCACGACCAATAGACAGAATATCGTGCCGAAGATGATGGTCGTCCTCGCACTGCTGGAGGCGGTCTCCACTTCCTCGGCGCGTTTCTTCAAGAGATCTCGCTCCTCCTGGTCCATCTGCGCCAGCACTTGTCGCAGCTCATCCATCGTCCTCTTTCCCTCGCCGCCCTGGACATACTTGATCGACGCTTCAACCGCTCCGCTCCTTCGCAAATCGATGGTCTTCTTGAGCTCCGAGAGCTTGAGGGCGATGAGCGGTTCGACTTGGTCGAGCCGCTTTTGCTGGTTGGGATTGTCCGACGTGAGCGAACGGATCTCTTTGACCACCTTGTCGATAGTTCCTAGCGCCGATCGATAGGGCTCTAAAAAGGCGTCGTCACCAGCGATGACATAACCCCGCTGCCCGGTCTCCGCGTCCTTCAGCAGACTCAAGATTTCTGCCACATGCTCCAGCACGACGTGCGTGTGCTCGACCAGATAGCTAGTACTGGTGAGCGTGCCGATGCTCCGATACGACACGCCGCCAATTCCAATCAGCAGCAAGAATGAGAGTGCAAAACCTGCTGCGATCTTTTTACCGAACGTCCACATGTCATGGCTCCTTGCGCGCGCGAACGAGGTCGCGACGGGTTTCAATCGTTTCCAAAATGGAGGAGATGCTGATCACGGGACGCATCAGCTCCTTTTCCCGCGCCATTTCCTTGATGTGTTGTCGCGACTCACCTTCTTGCGTAGCCGCGTGCAGATGTGACGCCGGAAGCCGCAGGTGACCCTCGAGCGTTCCAAAGGACAGTCCGACCGGCTCGGTCTTCGTGTTGCACAGCACCAGCCAGCGGTTCGCGTCCACGTCCAGGCCGTATCCGAGCAGTACCGCCAGGCTGTACACCGGAACCAGACCGCCACGAATTCCCGCGATCCCGAGCAGCTCTCGCCCGCCGCCCGGCAGAGGGACCACCTTTTTATTGGGCACCAGTCCGGCCAACTCTCGCAACTTGAGCGCGAATGGATCTCCATGGACGCGCACACTCAATAGATCTTCGACTCCTTCGGAGTTGGTGATCGGATCCCGGGCGAACGCCTGATCGAAATCGCGACGCAAATCGGACACGCGCTGTTCCAGACGATTGTCGAGGGTCATGGGCCGCCTCCACACGCCTGCAGCTCCAGCCGACACAAATCGACCAGTGCGTCGCGGCTGAATCCACCGCCAAAGAGCAGGATGCGCGACGGGTCTTCGCGCGAAAGAAGTGTAAGAGCCATTCGAAGCTCGCTGCGCGCGCCCTCGAGATCGGAGGCCCGCTTGGCGAGCAGGCCCTTGTGCAAGCGCGGCATTGCGAACGTTGCGTCGAGATAGATCGCGATCTGATCGTGCTCGATCGCAGCGCGCGAATCACCGGCGTGCTCGCGACACAGTGCAATCAAGTAGTGCGCTCCGGCCGACAGCTCATCAGTAGCGAGGATCTGCCCGCAGACCTCTTCGGCGTCAGAGAGACGACCACTGTGAGTGAGCAGCGCCGCCCGCAAGAGCTCGGTGTCGGGATCTCCCGCCGAGTCGGGCGGAAGCGTGTGAAGAAGCTCGATCGCTTCGGCGAATCGCTCCTGGCGAAGCATCTCCACCGCCGGACGAAGATCCCACGATCGGATTGGGCGAACCGGGCGGACCGGGCGAATCGCCGGTGAGTCTTTCGGGATTTCGGCCGGAGCGGCAGTCTCGAGACGTCGCGGCTCGGTCAGCTTCGCGATTCGCTCCGAGGCTCCGCGGATGACATCGACCCAAGACTGTTCGTCCAGATCGAGCACGGACGGAGCTGCACTCTCGGATTTGTATTCCATCGTCGACGGCAAACAGGGATTTGTCACCAGCGACTCGGAAGGCTCTCGTCGCCGGTAATAAAATGTGTCGTGGGTATGACAAAGATGGAACTCTTGCGAGATTCCCCGCAGGGTCTCGGCATGGCCGAGGAAAAGAAATCCGCCCGGCAAAAGTGAACTGGCGATGCGTCCGATGACCGCGCGCGTGGTATCGGCGGCGAAGTACATGGTGACGTTGCGGCAGAAGACGATGTCGAACGGCTCAGACTGTCCAAAAAGAGTCGCCGAATGGACCAGGTTGCGCTCTTCGAAGCTGACTTTTTTGCGCACCGTCTCGTCGAGCTGGAACTCGCGGCCGTCGGGGCGAAAGTAGCGCTCTCGCAACGCTGGTGGAGTTTCGCGGAGGGACCAGATCGAGTAGAGACCCTTCTGCGCCCGGTCGATCATCGAAGGATTGACGTCGATGCCGTGAATGCTCACATCCCAAGACTCGAGCTCCGGGAATCGCTCCCTGAGAAGGATGGCGATCGAGTGCGCCTCTTCACCCGAGGCGCAGCCGGCGGACAAAATTCGTAGCTGCCGCTCAGCGCTTCGGGCCTGAATGCGCGCGGGTAAGACGGCTTCGGTAAGCGCGCGAAAATGGTCCCAATAGCGAAAAAAATAGGTTTCACAGACGGTCAGCTTCTCGGCCAGCACTCGAAGTTCGCCGGAGTCGATCTGTGGCAGATAGGCGGCAAACCGTTCGTAACCGAACGCTGCCATCCGCTGACGCAATAGGTCGGCGAGATAGTCGAGCTTTCCGTCTTCGAATTGGAGGCCCAATCGGTTGGTGATCAGATCGCGGAAACGGGCGACGTCGGCAGAATCGAGCATCGGAGCCGCGCTCATGGTCGACTTTCGTTTGCGTCGATCCGCTGCCAAACGCTCTCCGGTACCATTCGTGCCGATTGCAACACCAGGAGCAGCTCGGCGTCGATCGCTCCGATCGCCTGGATCACCTCGGCATGGGTGTCGTGAAAAAGTGGCGGAAGCTCGGCGAGGTTGAGCGTCCTAAGCTCTTGCACCCCGACGACAGCGTCGACCGCGACCGCCATCGTTCGAGCTCCGACTCGCAAGGAAACGAATCGACTGGTCGCGGATTGATGGGAAGATTGGAGGAGAGAACCGAGGTGCAGCACCGGTACCGCCGCGCCTCGAATCACCGCGAGCCCCAGTACAAAAGCGGGCATATTGGCGATCGGCTCGATGGGAAGTGGGCGCATCGTCTCGACAATGTCCGATAGCGGCAAGGCCACCGAAATCGATCCGGCTCGAACCACGAGAACGTCGCTGCGATCGACCATCACCCTCCCCACGGTTTCGGCCGCTGAGCTGTCACAAACATCATCCGGCGACGGCAAGCTACAGCAGTTCGTTGAGGCGGATCCAGCAAATCAACTCAGAAAAGCAAACCGTAGAAAATT
The DNA here is from genome assembly GCA_003153195.1 of Myxococcales bacterium. Lineage (GTDB taxonomy): Bacteria > Myxococcota_A > Polyangia > Palsa-1104 > Palsa-1104 > PALSA-1153. The sequence continues at coordinate 384 of PLXG01000338.1, read as the reverse complement.
TGATCAGGTCTTTACCTGACTATGGCTTGCGTGATGACCATTTATCGTTCGGAATATTTCGGTGGCGCCGCGTTCGATTTCACCGGTCGGCCGATAGCCGGGATCGTCTACGTGAAAGCGGCGGGACTCAAGAATGGCACCACCCTTGCCGCTTGGTTTCGTCGAGGGCGCGAGACTGCGGTCAAGGCGGAACGGAAATCGAAAACAAAGAAGCGAACCTTTTCGCCTGCCCTGAAATTCAAACGAAGGAGAAGACTTGGCGCGCTTAAAGGCTCTCCTAGAGCGGAGATGACAGATCGTCGGCGCGATGATCTATTAGTTGATTTTGAGCTCTCGACTGAATAGTTCCTCGATCTTCAAGAGAATGAGGTCGAATCGGCAGGG
>PLXG01000269.1 GCA_003153195.1 Myxococcales bacterium | reverse complement strand
CGAGCGAAGAATCCGCTCGAGTCAGACGCCATCATCGTCGGGTAGTTCGTGTGTCCGATGATCTTCACGCCCTCGACTTCGACGATCTTATCGGCTTGGCTGAGCGGGCAGTTGCCGCCGCTCGGCGTGGCCATGTCGACAACGACCGATCCACGGCGCATTTTACGCACGACTTCTTCGGTGACGAGAGTCGGCGCTTTGCGGCCCGGAACGTTCGCGGTCGCGATGATGATGTCGCTCTTGGCGAGCCGTTCATCGAGGCCGGCTTGAAGCTTCTTTTTGCCTTCTTCCGAAAGCTCTTTGGCGTAGCCGCCCTGACCGGTACCGGATTCGTCGAGCTGAATGTCGATGAACTTGGCGCCGAGAGAGAGAATCTGCTCTTTCACTTCGGGGCGCACGTCATACGCTTCGACCGCGGAACCCAGCTTGCGAGCAGTGGCGATGGCCTGGAGGCCCGCGACGCCGGCGCCGAGCACCGTGACCTTGGCGGCCTTGGAAGAACCCGCGGACGTCATCATCATCGGGAAAAATCGGCAGTAGTGATGGGCGGCTTCAAGTACCGCGCGGTAACCGGCGATGCCGGCATGCGAAGAGAGTACGTCCATCGATTGCGCGCGCGAAGTGCGGGGAATCCACTCAAGCGCGATCGCGTCGACTTTGTTCTGCGCGAATTTCGCGAGCATCGCTTCGTTCTTGTAAGGCTCCATGAGCGACACGATCATCGTGCCCGACTTGTGTGAGCCGGCCTCGGCTTCAGTCGGAGGCGTGACCTTGAGCACGATCCGTTTCGTCCAGGCTTCGGGGCCCGCGACGAGCGTCGCTCCGGCCGACTGATATTCGGCGTCGTGGAAACCGGCCGCGAGGCCGGCCGTGCGCTCGACCGCGAGGTCGAAGCCGAGTTTTACGAGACGTTTGACCGAGTCGGGGGTCGCGGCAACACGTGATTCACCCGCCCGGGATTCCTTGGGGACGCCAATTGAAATTCCAATTTTCATAGATGTACCGATAAGTTACCCGGCTTGCGGAGAATCCTCCAGTGGATTCTGCGGATAACGCGGAGCAAGCTGTGGAGGTTGGAATGAAATGAGGTAGAGTCCAACGCTTCGATGAAGAAATTATCGGTAATCGTTGCACGAATGATCGCGTTCCTGGAGCGGTTCGCCGACCGGCCCTGGTACTTTCCCTTGCTCTCGCTGATCTCGGCGGCCGATCTCTTTATCATCTTTGTTCCGAATGAAGGTCTGCTGGTCTCGAGCGTGCTTCTTCAGCCGAAGAAGTGGGTGAGGGCGTTTCTCTGGGTGTCCTTCGGCTCGGCGGTCGGATCAGTCGCCCTGGCTTTCGTGGCCCATTATTATGGTGAGACTCTGATGCATTTCATCTCCAAGGACGCGATCTCCTCGCCCTCTTGGGTGCGTACCCAGCACTTTCTCGATCGTCATGGCTCGCTTTCAGTCGCGCTGATCGCGCTGAGCCCGATCCCGCTTCAGCCCGCGGTGGTACTTTCGGGTCTCGCGAAAATGCCGCTTTTATCGGTATTTTTCTCGGTTTTTTCCGCGCGCGCGCTCAAGTTCGGAATTTTATCCTGGATCGCGACGCATGCGCCGCATCTTCTGAGAAAAATCGGAATCGTGATTCCGGAGTTCAAGGAGATCGAAGCCGAGGTCGCCGCGCACCTCGCTGAAAAAAAGTGATCCGGAAAATGCCTTCTGAAAGCCGCCGAGATGGGCTGAAAGCGGCCCTCCGAAAACATCTTCCGGATCGCGTGAAAAGGCCAGACCGTCAATAGCCTGACCAACTTGTCGAAGCGTTGCTGTACTCCTGAAGCAAAAGAAGTGTTCCCCGTCTGCCTTTGCTCTGGCTTGAGTCCCCTGATTCCCCGTGCCCTGGTCCCAGTGCTTAGTAGAGCAAGCGGCGGACCAGCCGAGTGGCAGCGTTCGGACTGGGATTTTGCATCGCAAAATGCCTAACCTCTGGGCGGCTGTCATGGATTCTGACATTTTTCAAGCCTCCTGTGTCACCTAAGACACTGGAATTATGGATATTTTCGTCGTGCACCCTCAAGTCGCCTTTAAGGCCCATCTGGTGACTTGAGTACGCCATGGCTTGAAGAAAGGAAAAAACACAAATGAGAACAGTGGATTGGAGGAGCGAAAACCTCTGGGCTGAATACAGGTTTATGCCGCTTTGGCCGATAAGTCTGTGAGGAGAAGTGTTTCCAATGTCGGAAACGATCCTAAAGAAATTCGGCCGTTACATCCTGCTCGATCGACTCGCGCAGGGTGGAATGGCGGAAATTTTCAGAGCGCGAGCTTCCGCACCAGACGGGGGCGCGCGAATCCTCGTCATCAAGCGCATCCAGGCCAACTACCGTTCGAACAAAGAATTTCTCGAGATGTTCAAAGCCGAGATCAAACTCACGATGGGTTTCAATCACCCGAACATCGTGCAGCTCTACGATTACGGCGAAGAAAATGGCATGCTCTACATCGCCATGGAAATCGTCGATGGCAAAAACCTGCGTCAGTTCATGACCCGTTTTGCCGAAATCAAAGGCGCCTTTCCGGTCGAAGTTTCAGTTTTCATCATGGAGCAGTCAGCCCATGGCATGGGTTACGCCCACGGTTACAAAGACAAGTTTTCAGGCAAAAGCTTGAACATCGTTCATCGCGACATCAGTCCTCAGAATTTGCTGATCTCGTACGATGGCGCGGTGAAGGTGATCGACTTCGGTATCGCCAAGGCGGTGACCAACAACGAATCCACGCGCGCAGGTGTGATCAAGGGCAAGCCGAGCTACCTTTCGCCGGAACAGATTTCAGGTGAGGTGCTGGATGGCCGCAGTGATATCTTTGCGCTCGGCATCGTGCTGTGGGAGCTGCTCACGATGAAGCCGCTGTTCCGCGGAAAATCCGACGCGGAGATCTTACAGAAAGTGCTGACCTACGACGTGCCCGCGCCGGAGCAAATTCGCGCGGGTCTGCCGCCCGGTCTCGGCGCGGTGGCGCTGCGTGCGCTTCAGCGCGATCGCGAACGGCGTTTGCCGTCGGCGCAGGCGCTGGCCGATTCGATCGAAGCGGTGGCCGAGGCGGAGGGCATCGACACTTCGCGCTCGCGCGTCGAGAGCACGCTCAAGGATCTCTGTCCGGAAGTTCTCGAGGATCTCGATTCACGAGAGCTGTTGGTTTCGGCGGATCGGCGCGACTCCGCGAGCGCGAGCGACGAAAATTCGGAGACCCCTGCGACCAAAGTGACCGCCACGCCGGCGCCGCTTTCGGACGTGGTGCTGACGAATCCGCCGCCGCGAAATCGATCGACCTGGGTTGCGATCGGCATCGCGGCTTGTCTGGCGATCGCGCTCATCCGCGTGCAGAGCGCGCGAAACAAAGACTCGATCGTCCTAGCCGCGCGTGGCGCTTCGTCGAGCGCGGCGACTGGAAGCGCCGGATCTCCCGCCGCAATCGGCTCAGCTTTGGTCCCCGCCGCCCCCGCTGCAGCGACGGAGAAAGGTCCGGCGCGTTCGTCCGATCGGCCGCTCGAACGCACCGCGGAAGCAATTCTTCGGCTGAAAACCGACGGTCCCGCCACCAGCTATTCGGTCGACGGAAAAAAATACAAGCCGAGCTCCGATGGCGCGCTGCACATCTCGCCCGGTCGTCATCGCATCACCGTGGCGGCGTCGAGCTTGGCCGAGCCGCGCAGCTTCGACGTGAACCTCGAGCCCGGCGCCATCGAGAGCCGCACCGTTCATTCGGGTCAAGGTCACCTGCGCCTCGCCATCACGCCGTGGGCGGAGGTCAGTGTCGACGGCAAGTCGCTCGGCGTAACGCCGCTCAAGCCGGTCGATCTCTCTGAAGGAACCCACACGGTGACCCTCAAGAATGACGATCTCAATGTCACCAGCAAGCAGCACGTGGTGGTACGCCCGGACCGCGAGACGCTCCTCAAGATCAACCTCTTTAAGTAACTCATTAACCGACCCGCTCGAACGTCATCGATTTGCGGAAAATGTCGCGAGTGACCGCCGTCGCTCGTACATGTAGCCCGCCTTCGCACATGTATGTAGCTAAAATTACATAAAAAAGTGGTTTCGATCTGCGCTTTGCTTTGCTATCATTTAGGGAGAGCTTTGGAGCCTGAGATGCAGCGACCCTGGCCCCGCTTGGTACTCGCCTTCCTGTTGCCGCTCGTCGGTTGCGCCACCACTTCGCATGGGCGAATGGCGACGAAGCTGGAGGTCAAGTCAGACACCAGCGGCGTGTACGACTGGATCTTTCGATCCACCGACGAGCAAGGCGACATGCGCGTCGAGCAAGAAGAGTGGCACCTGATTCAGCGCGGCACGCAGATCGAAGGCTACTACGATCGCGCAGTCACCATGATGTCGACCGACGAGCGACTCTTCCGCTGCAACCAAAAGCTCGGCTTCACCAAGACCACGCGCGTGCGGGTGGCGGGTCAAGTCGAAGGCGATCACGTCTCGCTGCGGGAGATCGGTTTTCAGGCCAATCCCGGTCCGTGCGACGACGGCGCGCGCAACTTGGTTGCGTATCAAGGAACGGCGCGCGGCGGATCGCTGCAGTTGCGCTGGGGCGCGGAAGCCGGTCAGACGCTGGTGCGCCGCACTGACGGACAAAATCCGGCGCCACTCGCGCAGACGGTCACCGGCGCGACGCACGAGATCGGACTCGGCACCGTTCAAGCGAGCGCGACCTCGGCCACCTTCGCGCTAGGCGGCACGTGGGTGTGGGAACTGCGTTCTATCGATGCGGAAGGCGACGAGCGCATCGAACGCGAAGAATGGCATTTGACCGAAGCCGACACCGGCATCACTGGGTACTACGATCGTACGGTCACGCGTGTGCGTGGCGATGGAACGTTCGCGTGCAATTCAGCGGCGCAATATCAAACGGCGACCCGTTACACCGTCGCAGGCCAGCGTTTCGGCGAGAAGCTCACGCTCACCGAGCTCGAGTATCAGGTGCAGCCGAGCCAGTGCGACAATTCGCTTCGCCGGCTCGATACCTATCAGGGACAGATGGCCGGATCCGACGACCTTGTACTTTCGTGGGGCCCCGGCAACCAATTGCTCCATCGCCAAAAATAGACGGCTCGCAGTTCCAGATTTCGGCGGATCCCTGGGACATCAGTGGGGGGCGATCGCCTGCGGTATGGGGGTTATTCCCCCACATTGTGGGTGAAGGTATCCGGAAAATACGAATGATCTTCACCTCGACGCAAGGGCACGCTCCCTGCATTTCGCAGAAGTGCCACGAGCCGAGGGAAGTTGATGAGCATTCGCGCGTCCATTCAGCAGGGCAAGCTTGCCGGGTACCAAGGAGATCTTTCGCGCGCCTTTGAAGTGCTGTCCGCGTTCAGGGCCAGCCCCTACTTCGATGCCGAGGCGCAACACATTTTGGGATCGATTCACTACGAACGAGGCGAATACGAATCGGCCGTCGATTGCTTTCGAAAAGCGGCTGCGCTGAGCTACGCGCCCGCCGAAGTGGGCCTGGGCCGCATGTACCAGACCGGCAGAGGCGTCGACGAGAACCTGAACGAAGCAATGCGTTGGTTCGCGAAAGCAGCACAGCGCGGCGATGCCGAGGCCAATTTCAATTTGGGAGATCTGTATTACTCGGGTGCCGTCGTGACGAAAAATTTTGCGCGCGCGCTCGGCTACTTCGTAGTCGCCGCCAGCAAGGGGCACGCGTCGTCGCTGTACAGCTTGGGGCTCATGCATTTTCAAGGCGACGGAACGTCGGCCAGCGGCACCTCGGCGCTCAAATACTTCACGCTCGCCGCCGATTACGGAGATCCGCGCGCGCACGCCGCGATCGAGCGATTGCTCGCCGCCGACTGCACCTTTGAGGACTGAGCTGGCCTCGAAGCCAGTTGACTTCCACCGACGACAAAGGCGATGGTTCGCCTCATCGGAGGCACCATGCGCGTTTTTTCATTTTCCGTCGGACTATTGCTCGCCGCTTGCAGCAGCAATCCCATTTCCCCGACGAACCCGCTGCCATCGACCGCTGGCGACCTGGCCATTCTTCCGGTCGCTGATCTTTCGGTAGCACCCGACGATCTCACGCCGCCCGATTACACTGGCATCACCTGCGGCACGTCGAGCGCACCCTGCACCTCCGGGTCACAAGTGTGCTGCCTTCAGCAGACCGGACAATCCTCGGTGAGCGCGATGTGCGTCGCACCGACCGAGTGTCCCGACGGTGGCGCGAGCGCCGCGTGCGACGGCCCGGAAGATTGCACGAACGGCAGCTGCTGCTTCTCGGTGAAGGTCGGCGCCTCTTCGGGATCGGGAACACCGAATCCGCAAGGTGCGGGATCGAGCTGCGACACCACCTGCCCTGCTGGACTCAACGGAAGTTTGTTGTCGGGCGGCGACGTGACCACCAAGCTCTGTCACGCCGGTTCCGATTGCGCCAACTATCAGGGCAACATCCCGATGGTGGGCATGACCAGCTTCAACAAGTGCTGCGCCACCTCGCAAGCCCCGTCCGTCCACTTCTGCGCCCCCTCGCTAGGCGCCACCGCCGGCTACTACACCTGCCTCTGATCACTCTCCAGGGTCTCAACCACCTAAAAATACTGCCAAACTTCGACTAACCGCGCACTTTGCCGGAAGCGCGCATTTTACCGGATCAAATCAGCAATTCGCGCGGTTGCCGCTATTTCATCTTAAGTTTTAGTCACTTGGAACCTAGGAGAGGGATCAGACTTTTCGTTGGGCGTCTCTTAGGGAGAGTTTGGCGACGATGTAGAGCGATTGGGCCCATCCGAGCGGCAGGTTGTGGTTGGGCTTTCCTTTGGTAAAGAGCTCGGCGATTCTGCCGTCGGGCGTGGTGACCTCTTCGACGTGCTGCAGATATTTCTTGGCGCGCGCCAGGTAGTGATCGACGGTGGCGCGGCTGGCGCCCAGTCGCACGGCCTGCTGCAAAAGCTTCGAGTAGGCGATCGAAAGCCACGCCAACCCAATCGGCCACTCCGCTTCGTTTCCAAGCGGCTCGTCACGATTGC
>PLXG01000213.1 GCA_003153195.1 Myxococcales bacterium | reverse complement strand
GACGATGGTGCCATACCCTGCGTAACCACCGTTCCGTCGGAAGGTGTAGTCGAGCAGCGCCTCGATCTCGTACTCTTTGACGCCGTCGCGCGCCACTTTCATGGCAGCGATATGTGCGTCTTTGGTGATCGCGGCTGCGCGTCGCAATGTAGCCAGCGCCTCGTCGTCTTTGATCAGTCGCTGCTCGTAGAGCGAACGGCGCAGATCGACGATCTGGGTGGGCGCGCGCATTCCGCGACGCTCGCCGCCACGCAGCACGTTGAGCGCGTTCATGATCACTTCGTCCATCGCGCGGTCGTCACCGGGGACGTAGTGCACCTCGTCGGCACCGTCGAGCAGCTTGGGCAGCTCTTCNNGAGCCACGCTGGCGCCATACTTGTCGACCGCGCCCTTCACGCCTGCACGTCTTCCGGTCCAGGTCTCCTTCTCCGGGTCGCGCGGCCGCACGAACAGCGTGAGCGGATGCGCCTTTCCCGGACACAAAACCGCAATCGCCTCCGGCTCGGGAAATCCGGTGAGGTAGAGGAGATCCGAGGACTGCCGAAATCGGTGCTCNNCGGGTCGACGACCTCCGACCACCGCCACCGCCTTCGGCCCGAGTCGTTTCAGGAATGCCTGCCGACGATTTTGCAACGTACTTTCCATTCATCAATGGGTAGCGGAACGCCGCAAATCAATCAAGTGGGACAACAGACGGCACGAGGCTTGCTTCATTTCCTCACGCGAGGTGCGCTCATGCTCTATTTTTTTTGGGCCTTGGCCGCTGCAATGGTCGTCGCTTGGCTGGTGGGAATGGCGACGGACTACTCGGCGCTCAATGGATTTCATCTATTGTTAGTGCTGCCCATCCTCATCATTCTGGGTAGTCTTTTCACGACGTCCAAGCCGCATTCTCGTTTCCACGCATTCTGAACAAGCTAAAATCTGCTCGGCGATTGAGCGACCGATCGGTCGCCCGATCTATTACACTCGAGCCAATGGCTCCGTCGGTGACGATCACGTCCAAAGCGGCCGCCCGCGTGCGGGCGGGTTATCCGTGGGTCTATCCGCAAGATTTGAGCAAAGCCAACGCGACCGAAGACCTGGTTCAGGTCCTCGATCCCAAAGGCAAGTCGCTCGGCACCGCGATGTACGCGGCTGGCGCACGTCTGCCAATTCGGATGATCGGAAGCGAATCGCTCACGCTCGACGGCAATTTCTTCCGCGAGCGAATCACGTCGGCGAACGCGCGGCGCAAGGCGATTTTGCCGTCGGCTGATGCCTATCGCGTCGTGCACGGCGAGGCCGATCGATTGCCCGGCCTGATCGTCGATCGATACGGTGACGTGGCGGTGATGCAGACGATGGCGCGCGGCATGGACGCCCGCGAGCCAGCGATCGCCAAGGCGCTGGTCGATGTGCTGGGTGTGCGCTTGGTGGTCGCACGCGATGACGGCGCTGCCCGCGACTTCGAAGGGCTCGAGCGACGCAAAGGAATTGTTCTCGGCCAAGGCGACACTCGCGTCGAATATCACGATAGCGATAATCTCTTCTCACTCGACGTTCTCACCGACGGAAAGACCGGCGGATTCCTCGACCAAGTAGAAAACCACGCGCGCGCCAAAGACTACGCGTTCGGCGAAGCGCTCGACACCTTCAGCTATCACGGCGGCTTCGCGCTTGCGCTCGGACGCGGCGGCGCCACCAGCGTGCTCGGTATCGACGAGTCCCCGGAAGCGGTGGCCCGCGCCAAAGAAAATGCCACACGTAATAAGCTCGACCAGGTCACCTTTCAGCAGGGCAACGCATTCGATGTCATGCGCACGCTCGAAGGCGAAGGTCGTCGCTTCGACGTGGTGGTGGTCGACCCGCCCGCGTTCGCCAAACGAAAGAGCGCGCTCGCCGGCGCCGAACGCGCCTACAAAGAGCTCAACCTGCGCGGTCTCCGTCTGCTGCGCAAAGACGGAATTCTGGTGAGCTGCAGCTGCTCGGGGAAGCTGACAATCGAGCATTTCAGTGCCATCTTAGCGGACGCGGTAGCCGATGTCGGAAGACCTGTACAGATCCTCGAGCGACGCGGCGCCGGGCGAGATCATCCGCCACTCATGGGCGTACCGGAAACCGAGTATTTGAAATGTTGGATCTTGCGCGTGATCGGATGAACGACCCGTTTTCAAAATGGCTCGAATCGATTCCCTCGACAAAGCGCGAGGAGTTGGCGCGCGAATACGCCAAGGCTTCGACAGAAGCGGGGGCGTTCGTAGTCCGTTCCGACGGAACAGAGCAGCCGATTCCGCCCATCCTGGCGCCGCTTTCGGTGGCGCGCAACTGGATGGCGCAGGTCAGTGTCGACGCGCACCGATTGGTGAGCGCGCTGGTACGTCTGACCGAGGCGATCATGTCCGACGAGTCGAGTGCCCTTCGCAAGCGTCTGTTCGGATCGTTTGGGCCGCTCGAATCGTTGGCGCTGGCCGAGACCTGGCGCGAAGCACAAAACTTGGCCACCGTGCGGGTCGACTATCTTGTCGACTCACAGAATTGCCATCGCGCGCTGGAGGTGAACGCGACCATTCCCGCCATGCAGGGATATTCCGACGCGATCGCCGAATCTTTCTTGCGTACCATCGGTCGCGCGCGCTCGCTCAGTGAACAGCAGATCGAGTCTTTGATCGATTCGAATGGCCGCAACGCCGACGATCTAGTGGCGTCGCTGCTGGCGCACTACGCTCGCCTGGGCGGGCCGGCTCTGTCGAACAAAGGGCTGGTGATCGCCATCGTCGCTCGCGCCGGTGACGCGCAGCGCGGCGAGCTCGAACACTATTCCCGACGCTGGTCGCAGCTCGGTCATCAGGTATTTCTCGCCACGCCTGAGCAGGTTCAAATTCGCGAAGGCGTCGCGCGCATCCGCGGCCTCGAACCCGATCTAATCTATCGTCACGTGTTCGCGCGCCGAATCGATCCCACTTCGGATTTCGCGCGCATCTGTCTCGAGCCAGTGCACTTTCGCATCCTCAACCCGATTGCCAGCCACCTCGAAGTGAAAGGCATGTTGGCGCTGCTGTCGGAAGCGGCCGCCGGCAAGACCGATCGATTCCAAAGCAGTATCGGACTTTCGCTAGAAGAGCGCGACACCATCGCGCGCACTGTCCCGTGGACGCGCCTACTCAGCGACGAGTCCACCGTGGGCCCCGACGGTGAGCGCATCATGAACCTGGCCGAGTGGGCAGTGCACAATCAGGGACGCTTGGTGCTCAAGCGCAGTTGGGACTACGGCGGCCGCAGCGTGTTCATCGGCGGTGAAAAAGATGCGACGGTGCAAGGGCGACTGGCCGGCCTCATCAACGCCGGTCACTGGACCCAAGGTGTCTTAGGGTGGGAAGATCTGATCAAATTCGCACTGGCCGATCGTGAACCGTGGGTAGCTCAAGAGCAGATTCGCGTCGAGTCGCAGTCGCGGCTGCGCGTCGATCCCGACGGTGTTCACGCCCGACCGCTCTACAACGATCTCTCCGCATTCACCAACCTCGGCGTCTCGCTCAAGCCGCAAGGCGGCGCTGTGCGCTGCTCGGAGAGTAAGATCGTGAACATCTTGAGTGGCGGCGGGCTGGCGCCGCTGGTCTTCGACGACGTCTTGAGTCAGCTGCTCAGTTGAGCTTTTTCTTCAGCTTGGGCTTGTTGAAGAAGCGCCCCATAATCGCCAAAAGTGATCCGGGCGCGGCACCTACCAGCAGCGCTAGGAACATCGATCCGACCGCCGGCCGAACCACGCGATGCGGCGTCGCCTCCATCGGAAAGTGGAGCGCGAAGGCGTAGGTGAACGCGGCGCCGGCAGCCAAGTAGCTTTTGGCCGACTTTCCTTTGATGTCGGTGAGCTTTACGTCGAAGAACAGAGCGACCAAAATCACCAGCGCGCCGAGCACTAGGAAGATCATCGGGTTCAGTCCGGCCGATTGCACCGCCACGGTCAACCCATCCTCCAGCTTCTCGTCGACATCATCGATGCTGAGCTTGATCTGTCCACCCTTCACCGTCTCCAGTCGATGCGACGACTCGGTGCGCTCTTGAATGTAGCTGATCGTTCCGCCCTTACGCCCCGCCCGCGCGGTCGCTCGCTTGCGCTCGAGATCACCGGCAACCTCATCGCTGCCACCGCCGCCCTCGGCCTTGATCAAATAGCCGGCGTCAGCGTCGCCCCGCTCGTCTTTGAAATGTCCGCTGACCGAGATCTCGTAAGGCCCGCTCTCGTGGGTATCGAGCGTGGCGCCTTTTTGCGAGTTGGTGAGGTGCGCCTCGGCGAGAACCTTGCGCGGAAGGACCACGCGCAAAGTCGGATAGGCGGCCGAAACCAACCAGATCGCCGACATGACCAGGAAAAGAGACTTCTGCCACGGCTCTCGGACAAATCGCCAGGCCGGCCAGGCCGACGAGCCCACCGCGCCGAGCACGACGATCAGCACCACGCCTGCGCCCGACACCGACTCGCTGATCAGCTCGAATTTGTAGAGCGCAAATGCGATCCCGAACAGCACGATCGGGCCAAGCGATTTGATCCAGCCCTCCCAGTGCTCCTCGAACCGTGAGCCATAGACCTTCGGTTCAGCGCTCTTCTCTTCCTCTACATCATCGGCTTCAGTCATCGGCCGGAGAAGATATCATGTTTCTACTTATTCGGAATGGTTCCATAATCGAGTCGGTTCAGATTCCACTGGATCAAGCCGGTAAAATAACGTAACTCATAGCTGAGTTACCAAATTCATGTCGATCGAAAAGCGCACCAGACAGATTGCGGACCATCCGGGGCGCGGCGGTTGCGGCGTGGGCGCGGTGGTCGATCTGAACGGGCCGTCGCTGGAGGTGACCAAGCTGGCGCTCGGCGGGCTCACCTGCATGGAGCATCGCGGCGGCGCACTCGACGACACCGGCGACGGCGCTGGAGTGTTGCTCACTACCGACCGCGAATTTTTCGCGCGCTTCATCGCGCCGGGAAAACGTCTCCCAAACGGCCACGCGCTGATCGTCGGTGTGATCTTTTTTCCGCTCGGCGAAAGCACCAACCTGCCGCACTGGCAGCACGAGATCGACGCGCAGCTTCGGCGCCGTGGGCTCCAACCGCTCGGTTGGCGCCACGTTCCCGTCGACGAATCGGTGCTGGGCCAAAAAGCGCGCGCGTCGCAGCGCGACATCTGGCAGGTGCTGATCGGCGAAGGCATGGTTCACGAAGAGGAGCTCGATCGCGCGCTCTTCGAAGTGAAGAGCCACATCGAAGGTTGGTTTCGCGATCTCTACATTCCGTCGTGGTCGGCGCGCACCATCGTCTACAAGGCGCTGGCCACCGGTGAGCAGCTCGGCCGCTATTATCCCGATCTGAACCGAATCTCGTCCGACGTGGCGGTCTTTCACCGTCGCTACTCGACCAACACCTTTTCCAACTGGTATCTCGCGCAGTGCTTTCGCTCGCTCTGTCACAACGGCGAGATCAACACCATCAAGGCCAATCGCAACGCGGTGCAGAACCTCGAGGCGGAGATCGGCACCTCAGGAATCTTGATGCCGCTCGGATCGGACTCGGCCGATCTCGATCGCCTGGTCGAGCTGTTCAACGTCTTTGGAATTTCGTTGCCGGAGGCGCTGTGCCGGGTGATGCCGCTGGCCTGGGCCGATCTGCCCAATCCTTCGCCCGAAGTGGTTCGCTTTTATCGCGGCGTCGGTCGCGCGCTCGGCACGCTCGGCGCGTGGGAAGGTCCGGCGGCGGTGGTGGCCTGCGATGGAAAACATGTGGTGGCCATGCTCGACCGCATGGGACTTCGTCCGCTCAGGTGGTGTCGGACGCACGGCGGGCGACTCCTCATCGGATCCGAGCTGGGATCGATTTCGGTTTTGCCCGAGGAGATCGCCGAGACCGGTCAGCTCGATCCCGGCGAAGGGATCGCCGTCGATCTGAAGACGCGGCGCATCCTCATGCCGCGCGAGCTCATTCAATCGGTGGTGGCGCAATCGCCAATCAATTTTTCCGAGCTGGCCGAGGCCAAGCTCTCGACGCTGCCGCCACGTTCGAGCATTCCGGCACGCGGGGGAAAACCCGATCGGCGCGCCCTCAACCTGTTCGCCTGGACGGCCGAGCGCGTGCGCACGGTCAAGTACATGGCCGAGCACGGCAAAGAGCCCATCACCTCGATGGGCTTTGATCGTCCGCTGGCGGTGTTTTCACCGGCGCGTCCGCCGCTGGCGAAATACTTCAAACAGATCGTCGCGGTAGTGACCAATCCGCCCATCGATCCACTGCGCGAAGGGTCGGCCTTCGATCTCACCGTGTTTCTCGGCAAAAACCCGTCGGTGCACATGAATGCGCAGGCCTACGATCCGCAGCCGCAATATCGGCTCGACGGACCGTTTCTGTCGGCCGATCAGCTGTTTCGAATTCGCGACGGACAGGGAGAAGATCTACCGCGCTGCATGGTGCTCGACGCGACCATGGCCGACACCGGCTCGTCGATGGCCTTNNCGCATCGATCGTCATTCTCTCCGATCGCGCCGCGGTGGTTGCCGGACGCCCATCGGAAAGCGCGACACGACTGCCGCTGCCAATGTTGCTCTTGGTGGCCGCCACACACAACGCGCTCACCGAAGCGGGACTGCGTCGTCACGTCGCGCTGGTGATCGAAACTGGCGAAGTGCAAGAGGGTCACGACGCCGCGCTGCTCATCGGCTCGGGCGCCGACGCCATTCATCCTTATCTGCTTTTGGAAATTGCCGAGGGCGACTCGGCCGGCGAAGCCAACTTGATCGCGGGGCTCGACAGCACGCTGCGTCGGATCATGTCGAAGATGGGCATCACCACCTTCGATGGCTATCGCGGCTCGCGGCTGTTCGAAGCGGTGGGCGTTTCGCCGGCCCTCACCGACTATTATTTTCCGGGAGTGCAGTCGCACATCGGCGGCATCGACCTCGACGACCTCTACGACGATCTGGTGTTTCGCGCCGCGCTCGGTAGCGCACCGCATCGAGAGACCGAGATCGGAATCTATCGCAAAGAAGTTTGGCAAGCGCTGCAAGAGACCGCGCGTGGCAATGAGGGCGCCTACCATCGCTTTCTCGGGCTCGTGCGCGAAACGCCGCCAGTCTATTTGCGCGATCTGCTGCGCTGGAAGCCGGTGGAAAAACCGATCGCGCTCGACGAAGTCATCGCGCCCGAAAAGATCATCGCCGCCTGCTTTCGCGCTGCCGCCATGAGCCACGGC
>PLXG01000279.1 GCA_003153195.1 Myxococcales bacterium | reverse complement strand
GGCGTCCGCTACCGCGCCTGGCAGCCTCCCGAGGCGCTTCATCCCACCATCGGCGTCGACGCGCCGCTGACCTTCGACATCATCGACAGTTGGACGGGCCGCTCCCTCGGCGGATGCGTCTACCACGTCTCAAGTCCCGGCGGCCGCAACTGGACCACCATGCCGATCAACGCCAACGAAGCCGACGGGCGCCGCCTCTCCCGCTTCCGCGGCTTCGGACACACGCCGGGGCCGATGTTCGTGCCGCCGCTGCCCCCGGCGCGGACCGACTTCCCGCTCACGCTCGATTTGCGGAGACACTAATGGGGCCTATTATGGGACCTATACGACTTATTCGACCTATAGGTCATATAAGTCCCATAAATCCTATTCCCCCGGCACGCGATCCTTGGCGGCTTCTTGTAGCGGCGGTCTATGACCGCCGTGGATGGCCACCGCGTCTTCTTTTTGCGTCGGCGGTCATAGACCGCCGCTACATTCCAGCCACACCGTCTTCGCGCCCTGACCGGGAGGAAAATCGGGGAGCGGCGCGCTCGGGTTGAAGCGTCCGCAGCGGCCCGCCATTTTCAACGCGGTGCGCGCGGCCCGCTCCAAGTCGGCGACACGCATGGCGGCGTGATTGACCGAAAGCAGGATTTTTGCGCCCGGCGCGGCCACCTCCAGCGCCAGCGCGACCAGGCGCTCGAAATCGCGCTGGACCTGAAACGCCGCGCCCGCCGCGTTGCGCGAGAAGGTGGGCGGATCGAGGATGACTAGATCGTATTTGTCGTCCGTTTCGCCGGTGCGCTCGAGAAAACGTCCGACATCGCTCACTTCGAATTTATATTTCGGTGAGTCGGGACTGAAACCGGACAAGCGAAAGTTTTCCGCCGCCCACTTGAGCACGCCCGACGAGAGATCGACGCTGGTCACCGACTTGGCGCCGGCCTTGGCGGCGGTGACCGAGATCGCGCCGGTATAGGAGAAGCAGTTGAGCACCCGACGGCCGGCCGCGAAGCGATGGAGTCCTCGTCGGTGCTCACGCATATCGGTGAAGAGGCCGACGTTCATGCCACCGAGCAGATGGATCTCGTACGGCACTCCGCTCTCGACACCGATGCGCTTCTCTTCCGGTGTCTCGCCAATGATCTCCTGCTTCACCTGGCCCGATGCGGCGCCGCCTTTGGGGCGGACTTTGAGCACCACGCCACGCAGCTTGAGGACCTCGAGGAGCGACTGCGCCACCAGCCGCCCGTGCTCGACCAGCGCGCGGCTGTAGACGTAGAGCACCGCGAAGTCGGGCGTGCCGTCGGCGCCGCAAAAGAGATCGGAGGTGAAGCCGGAGAGCCAGTCGCCCTCGCTGTGGATGACTCGGCAGGAGGTGGTGCCGATGAGACCGAGCTCACGACGCAGCGCGACCGCAGCCTCCACGCGTCGTCGAAAAAAGGCGGCGTCGAACTTGGCGTTGGGATCGCGGGAGAGCACGCGGATGATTTCATTTTCCGGATCGGCCAGGCCCGAAGCCACCGCGTCACGACCTTGTGAATCGAGGAGGCGCACCGGCCGACCGGGCTCGAGCCCGTCGGTGTTTTGCAACTCTTCGATGCCGATGATGGGGCGCCCCTCGGCGACGCGCGCCGCGACCTCTTTCGAGAGTGTGATGGAGAAGCTCATGATTCTTTACGCGTTATACACCAGTCGAATAAATCCACGCGCTGCCACGCAACTTTTCCGAGCGATCGCCGAAAAGTTATCCATGGACTATGCTAGCCTGCGAAACGAACTCCTCATGGAACTGCAGACTGTATTCGGCTCCCAATTCGAATCGTTCAAGCATGAGATGGCGATCCTTCTCGAAGGATACGGCGCGCGACTGGAGCTGCGGATCGACCGCCGCTTCGACGCCATCGAAAGACGGCTGGACGCGATGGACCGGCGCTTTGATCGTATCGAGGCGCGGTTAGATTCCATCGAGGCTCGCGTAGGGATCATCGAAGGCCGGCTCGACCGGATCGAAGGTCACGTAGGATTGGACAGCCCACCCTCTACGACGCCGCGAAAGCCTCGCCGCAAGTCGCCTCCGCGATCGCGCGCGAAATAATCTACTGCTCGGCGCTGGCCGGCAGCTTGGCGCCGGGTGGTGCTTTGACGTTGGGCGCGTCGTGTTTCGAGGCGGCGTCTGCGTTCGGTGTGGGCACCGTGACGCCGAGGCCAATCATGGCGGCGCGCAACTCAACCAGCTGCGCGTCGGTGAGCGGCCCCTGTCCGACAAAATGCACCACGCCGTCTGTGCCGACCACCAGGATGCCGCTTTTGCCTTTGTCGAGTCCCCAGGCTTTGCGCACGCCGCCGTGCCAGTCGGTGAAGAGGGTGCAACGCTCTTTAATTTCGATCTTCTTCATCTCTTTGGTGGCGAACCGCTTGGCGGGCCACCAGTTCCACTTGGCCACGTCCGCCACCGCCACTGCCTCGATCTTGGATTTATTGTCGGCGACGTCAGTGGTGCGATCGATGAGGTCGCTCGCGCGCGCGTTCTGCTTCCCGGCGTTCGAGTCTTCGTAGATGATCACCACCGCGATCGTTTTATCGGGCAGCGTGCGCGACTTTCCGTCGAGGTCCTGCACGCTCACGTCGGGCAAGGTCTGCCCGACCCGCGGCGCCGCCCGCCCCAAAGCGCCGTCGAGGGTCGCCAGTCCAATGCTGGCGAGCAGAATGGAAGCTACCATTGTCACCGAGGCGAATCCTAACAGAAGCGAAGGTCGGGGAAAGCGCTTGATTGAGTTTTGTACCTGCGGCAATAGTGCGGATCGTCAATGCAATTGGGAATGCAGTCGCCGCCGGTCATTCTGGGATCCTCGCTGTCGGGGATTCTGCTCAGCCAGACGCTCTCACGCGCGGGCATCGAGCACGTCGTGGTCGGCGACGGCAAAGAGCCTGAGGAGATTCCGCGCCTGGGCGAATCGCTGAACGACACCGCCAGCCCCGAGTTGTGGCGCCACTACGGCCGCGAGCTGGGCGAGTATTTTTACTTCAAGAACCACATCAGTTATTTCAACGGCAACTTTCTGACGCTCATCTCGCTCGCCAACCCGCGGCGCACGCGCGCCCGCGTCATGAAATACGCGCCCGAGCGCGGCACGCCTCGCTATCCCTGGTTCGGCGACGGACTGTTTCACCTCGATCGCATCGGCTTCGATCGCGCGCTCTGGTGCAAGTGGCGTGAAGACAAGCTCTGTCGCTTCGTAAACGCCAAGGTCACGCGTATCGAGCACGACAAGTCTTCCGACGCGATCACCCGAATCGATCTCTCCGACGGCTCGAGCATCGAGCATCCGCGCTACGTCTTCGATAACACTGGATTCAAGAGCATCGTCGCCGAAGCGGCCGAGGTCGGACAAAATCTGATGGGACCGGCGCAGCGGGTGGTGTTCACGCACTATCGCTGCCCGACGTTGCCTGAAGCGCGTCCGGAGTTTTGGCGCCATGGCACCAATCTGATTCGGCTCGATCGCGAGGCCGACAGCATCGACGCCTTGGCCTGGGTGATCCCCATCGGACGCACGCTCTCGGTGGGAATGAGCTTCGATCTCGACGGCGAGCGCGGACAGGATTCGAACGAGTCGCTGATGACGCGCCTGGAGGACGCCTGCCGGCGGCGCGGCATCGACTTTCGCCCGCTCTACCCCGAAGAGCTGCCGATTCAGAACCTGCGCCATCACTACTTCTATCGCGAGCGCGCCTGGGGCAAAAACTGGCTGCTGGTCGGCGGCACCGCCATTACCATCTGGTTTCCGTCGAGCTCGGGGCTGTGGACCACCACCGCCGCTTGCGGCATGGCCACGCGACTCTTGGAAGATCCCTCACTCGGAANNAAAGTTTTACGACCAATCGATGAAGGCGATGCTTCCGTTTCACCGTCTGCTCGATGACGTATTGCACGGTCCCATGTGGCGCTCGAGCGCGCACGCCTATCGGTTTTTCGCCAAAGGCTCGACCTTCATCCTCGGACGCGTGTCGAACTATCTGCGCATCAAGCGGGGAAACTACGGCTGGCTCTCGCCGGTGAATTGGTTCCTCGACACGCTCTCGTTCATTGGCTGGCTGATGCCGCCGATTTTGTTCGTGCTCATGGGCGGAACCGCGCTGGTTCGCTCGCGCCTGTCGCCCGATCGATCGAAACAGGGCTCGCCGCTATTGCTCTATTTTTGGACCATTCCATTTCGATTGTGGAGCTTCGCGCGCGCAGTGCCGCAATTTCTGTGGAGTTTGATTCCGCGCAAAAGCCTGCCCGGCGATAGAAGTGGCAAGCGCNNACCGAGGCGAACTCTGGGGTTAGATAGCGGCGCGCTGTTCGGGGGCGCGCGGCAATTGCGGCGGCGCCAGTGCGGGCGTCTCTTCGATGCGCACGAACTTGGCCAGGTAGTGGCGGTTCCACTCGATCAGATGATGGGCGGTGGGAATCACGCGAAAAACCACATCGAGGATGCTGGGAATCTTCCCGCGCGCCCGAAGACGTAGCGCCTTCCACAGGAACTTCCACGACAGCTTGCGATAGTCGGCGGTCATGAACACGCGCGCGATGTTCTTGAGCGCGACCAGCGAGAAGCCGGCCATGTATTTTAGATTTTTCCAGCTCTGTGTCGGCGGGCGGCCGAACACCTGCCGTCCGTAGACGTTCTCCAAGTTCCAGGTATAGCGCGCGTAGATCTTCTCCGGCGAGTAGACGTAGCGCATGGTGTCGACCAGCATCTGCTTGACCACCGCGTGCGGCAGCTTGGTCTGCACGTTGGTGTTGAGGCAACCGAGCAGATTATTGAGATCGATCGCCTCGTCGCCGTCTTTGAGGAGGCGCCCCTCCAGGATCATGCGATCCCAAAGCGGCGTCTTCGGCAGCGCCGCCAGCATGTTGAAGTGGATGATGGGCGGATGGGCCTCGTCGATGAAGCTCTGAATCTGGCGCGCAGTGTCGAGCGTATCGGTGTCGAGACCGAAGATCATGCCGATCAGCACTTCGATGCCGGCTTCTTCAATTTGTCTGATCGAATCGACCACCGGCTGCAGCACGTTTTGTCTTTTCGAGATCTGAATCAGCGCCTGCGGATCGGGCGACTCGACCCCGACGAACATGTGGGTGAAGCGCGCGTCGCGCAGGAGACTGAGGATCTCTTTGTCCCGCGCGAGATTGACCGACGCTTCCGACGTGAACGCAAAAGGAAACGAGCGCTCTTTTTGCCACGTGATGAGCTCGGGCAGAAGCGCCTTGAGCGCCTTGCGATTGGCGATCAGGTTATCGTCGACGAACATGACTGCGCCGATGAAGCCACGCTCGTACAGCGCGTCGAGCTCCTTCTTCACACGTTCGGCCGATTTGAGTCGCGCCACGCGCCCGTAGATCATCGGGATGTCGCAAAACTCGCAGGTAAAGGGGCAACCCACCGAGAACTGCACCGGCACCAAGAGATAGCGATTCACGTCGAGGAGGTGCAGCGCGGGATAGNNCGCGGCGCTTTGTCTTTGGTCTGAAAAACAATCTGCGCGCCCGGCTTATTCATTAGCGTCTTCAAGAACGCCATCATCTCGACGGTGGCGTCGCCAAGCTCGCCGACATGCAGCACGTCGGCCTCGGGATAATATTCAGGACAGATGCTCACCGACGAGCCGCCCACCATGGTGATCTTGCCCAGGCGATTGGCTTCTTGCAAAAGCTCGCTCAGTCGCTCGCGTTGCTGATGCATTCCGGAGAGTCCGACCAAATCGGCCCACTCCAGATCAGCCGAGGTCACCTTTTCGATGTTGTCGTCGAGGATCCGAACTTCGTATCCTTCGTTTTCGAACAGCGAGCCGATCATGAGCAGGCCGGTCGGCGGCATGACGCCGGTCTTGCCCGGATAAAACTGTCCCATGAACTCGTAGTTCAAGAGGTGGCTGCGCGTGAACCGCGGATAGGCGAGAAGGACCCGACGCTTCTGCATAGTCTAAGCCTCCGCTCGCTTGGCCGATTCGGCTTTCGACACCGCCGCCGCGGCCGACATCGCCATCGGAAGCTGCTGCGGCGTGCGCGAAACGAGTAGATCGTTCATGCGTAAAAGGATCTTCTTGCGAATGCCCATCTTGGACATGAAGCGGAACAGGCCGGGCATCTTCGACCACAGCGGCGCTTTGCCGCCGAAGAATCTATAGCTGCGCTCGACGAAGGAGACCATGCCCGGATTGAGAATGCCCTCGGCGGCGGTCATCCAGTTGGGATGATCGATGGCGCCTTCGATCAGCAGCCGATACATGTCTGCCACGTCGATGGTGGGCGCGACATACCAAGACGGCTGGAGAAGATTGTCGTCTTGCGCGAACCAGCCCTCTTCCTTGCACTGTTTTTCCAGCGGCGTGCCGGGATAGACGCGAATTCCGGCGGTGAACAGCGCGACGTCGTTAGGCGACATGTGATGTTCGCAGAAGTCGAGCGACTCCTTGATGGTGTCGACGGTTTCGCCCGGCGCGCCGAACATGAAGAACCAGAGCGTCTTCATGTTGGCCTTCTTGAGCTGCTCGGCGGCGAAGATCACTTGATCGCGATCGAACCCTTTTTTGAGCGACTTGAGCGTGACGTTGGACGCGCTCTCGGGCGTGCACATGAGGTTCTCAAATCCGGCGCGTTTCATCGACTCGAGGAGCTCGGTCGGCATGACCGCGGGATTGATGCCCATGGTCGAGAGCTGTAAGTCGTCGGGCAATTTGCGCGAAGCCAGCTCGTCGCAAAGTCCGATCGCGTGCGGCGCGGGAATGTTGAAGGTCGAGTCGACAAAGTCGATGTAGCGCACGCCGTACTCTTTGACCACTTGCTCGATCTCGTCGGCGATGAGCTTGGGATTGCGCGTGCGATAGGTGCGGCCTTCGATGTTGTTGTAGGCGCAGTAGACGCAGCGCAGCGCGCAGCCGCGCTTGGTCTGAATCGGATAGGGCGCGCCGTTGGCGACATACGTGGGCCAATCGACCCAGCGGTAAAGTTCGCTCTTGCCGCGAACGTCGAAATCGTCGACCAGCGAGCGGCCCGCCGGCGGCTCGCCGCGAAATACACGATCGCCACCGAACTGCGGCGCCAAACTGAGCGCCGGCATAGTACCGGCTTTGTCGAGCACCCCGGGAACGCGACGAAGATCGGCTCCGTCTTGGAGTGCACGCAAAAAAGTGGGCAACGCTTGCTCACCTTCGCCGGCCAGTGCGTAGTCGGCTTCGACGTGATGAAGAATGTCCCACGGAGCTAGGTTCACGGCCGCGCCGCCGATGACGATCTTGGCAGACTTATTGGGAAGCGCTTCGCGCGCTACGCGAATGACTTCGTCGCGAATCTCGTCGAGATAGAAACGCGGCGCATCGAAGTTGCAGTTGTCGAGGTTGCGAATCGAGACGCCGATGACGTCCGGTCCGAACTCGGCTACTCGCTTGCGCGTGTCGGCCGCAGGATTACGCGCGAACGCGAGATCGAGAAATGAAACTTCATGGCCATCTGCTTCGGTTGCGCAGGCCACCATGCTGAGGCCGATGGGGGCGGCAGGCCATGGAGATTGTTCGCGGTTCGAGTTGATCAGGAGAACGCGCATCGGGGGAAGAAAACCACGCTCGAGCTCTCCTGTCGAGATACTAAATCACTAAAAGCTATAGTGACTTAAGCACAGTAGAAGGTGTTTTGGTCGCCGGTCAGCCCCTACCGGGTAAAAAGGGCGGCGATTTGTGCCGCGTTTTGTAATTCAATAGGAATTGGATCACAC
>PLXG01000391.1 GCA_003153195.1 Myxococcales bacterium | reverse complement strand
CCTCCCAATGTCGATAGCGCTCAGCCCCGACGCTTCGCGTGCATGTGCCACGTGGTAATCGCCAAGGACAAGGTATCCTTCGAGCCTCTCGAACGCCGATTCGGACGTACGCGCCGTCATGGCTGCCTCGGCCGCCCATGCCCGCGCTGACGAAGCCAGCCCAAGAGCCAGTAGAGAGCTCGCCATCGCCTCCGCCGCGCGCCGCCTCTTTTCCCGACTGCCAAGTCGCACTACATCCCAAATACGGCGCGCCCAGTCCAGAGCTTCACTCGCATCACCTGTACCCTGCGCAATTCGCAGTTTGAGCCAAGCGCGCTCATCCTCCCCCATTGATTCTCCCTGTCGATCAGCGCTGTCGATTGTACTGATCGCATCCTCAAACCGTTCCGCCGACAGATATGCATTTGCCAAGTCCGCCGCACTGAAGTGGCCCTGTCGACGGAGCTTCAGTGCAAGTCTGAGCTGGGTCGCCCAATCTCCCCTCGCTCGCTGAAGCGAAGCCTCCATCCCACCAATCATACCTTCTCCCGCTACATCGCCAAGAGTCCCTTGCGCGGATGCCGCATATATTTTGCGCATAAACTCAATTGGCTCCTGAAGCACGGACAGGCGAGCTGGAATCTGACGGACCGCTAGAAAATAGGTCGCGACAGCCCCGACCAAATCGGCCAGCGATTCCTCCCCTAAGCCCTTCAATTCTCTAACGACGAGTGCCGGGCCGATCGACGCGAGCGCTTCGGTCAAGCGAAGATCCTTGGCGAGCAAAAGACACAAATGATACCGGTTGTGTATCTCGAACTCTCGGTTGCCATTGCTGTGCGCCATGGCGACCGCATCCCGGAAAAGACGCGTGGCCAGTGCAGAGTCGCCGGCACTTTCGGCCACTTTCGCCTGATCGTGAAGCTGCCTTTCGTCCATGTCGTTTTTTCCTGTTCCGCTAGCGGGCGCTGCGATTCGACGTGTGCAGGCGCCCACCGATCCGGATCTGACGTCGGGGCTAGATAGGGAGGACGAGGTTACGACCTTGCGGATGTGGACCCGAGACCGTCGACCAGTTCCTGGAGCTCAGCCCGAATCATCAGCACCATATTCAGACGGATGCCTGTGCGGCGAACGACATCCTCAGCCTGGGCATGAAGAACTTCTTCAACGGACTCATAGTTTCCCATGAGCGAGGCCACGGCTGTCGGCGCGACGCGAAAATCGTCCCCCAGAGATTCAAAAAGCGCCGCCGACAGATAGCGAATGCGCCGCTGAGTGAGCAGTCCCTCCAAGCTAGCGTGAGTCGGTCTGCCGTCTCTCTCTAGGCCGGACCGGATTGCTTCAGCGACGCCCTGATGCCATTGGGGTAGAAAATCGGGAAGCGCCACGCTTTTGCCGTCTTTCCGCAGGAACGGTTGAAGTGCGTGCGCGACTTCGGAAGGAGGTATCGGTGAATCCGGGTACGAGATATACAGGCGGTCACCTAGGTCGACGGGAGGCTTCGACTTGCGGGTCACGCTGGTCAGCAAGAATATGGGGCGGTCCGTCAAAACGGCCGCACCCAATTCGAACATTACGTTCGGATTATCCTCCGAGATGTCGGCAACAAACGCGTCCGCAAGCCGTATGTGTTCGACGACGCTCATCGCCAGCCGCGGGGACAGTGCGAAGTCGCGAGCAAGTCGAACACGAAAACAATATGGGGGCCGCTCAAAAACCGTACGAACGGCCTGTTCGACAACACGGTAGTAGTCGTCGTATGGCGTACACATGAATATTGTGACACCGCCATTGTTAGCATTTGGCCGATTTGTTGATACGTCAGTTGTTGTCTCTCGCAGTGCATCCAAAGCCAGAGTCAATTCGTGCACCTCGGCGCGACTCTTCAGTGTTGTTGCCAACAGTCGCTGGAAGTGAGCGCTAACCATTGGGACGGTGCGATCGTTCAGCAATCCGTGGGAACCAAGAAGCGCGCTGCTATACAGTCCAACCATTGCATCGACAACTGCTGGATCCAGGCGATCAGCTGTAAGCAGCGACTGGACGACCGGGTTCGAGAGGTTAATTGCGAGATCAATTTTTGACGCGCGCACCTGCGAAGACGTCTGCGCAGTCCCGGATGCGTCGTGAAAGCCCGTCATGAGGCTACGAAACGTCTCCAAATGCTCCAACTGCTTCTGTGCCTCCGTCTTTGGAGCAAGGGCAACGAGGCCGGGAATAGACGCGGGTTCAAACTGACGACTACGGACATGAATATCCGGTAGACCGGCCTCCCGAAGCGCTATATCGATGTCGCGCTCAAGTGCCGTGGCGGCATGAAGTTGCTCGGAAGATGGTCGCTCGAACATGTCAACATGCTCCAGAGCCACCAGTCTTACACGATCCGCTAGGCGCGCCGCGTATGCCCTCAGAAATGGTTCGACTAGATAGCCGGTTGCATTGATCACGATCCATCCACGCCGGATGCCGATGTCAAAAAACTGGACCGCAGCGCCATCGGTTGCAACGTAGTAAATAGGAACACGGCCTCCATGAAGCGGGTCACCCTTCGATGCAGCAAGGTAGTCTTGCAGATTCATCGGGCCGCGATTCGTTGGCACCAGAAGAAGATCCCTAGTTGCCTCGAGAAAGTCGGCGTTTGCTAGCGCCATACTCAGTAGACTAAAACTATGAAACGACGTAATTCTCTCGAAACGCCGAGGCTGATTTTGAGCGAGCCAGCGCAGTCGCGCGAGGATGATATCCCCTAATTGCCGCTGAATGGTCTGGAAAGTTGGGTCCTCGCGCTGGAGGTTTTCCCGAGATGCACTTGTCTTTAGGTCTGGACTATCGATGACGCCGGAAACGAATCGGGCCCAGCGCGGCAAAATGGTTGAATCTCGGCCAACGACCAGCACACGACGAACATAGACGTCGACTACGCCGGCCGAGTCGAGTTGGGGCATCTGCTCACTGGAGATGTACAAGACGCCTCGAGCCACGCACCCTGGCACCGCGATATCCACGGGCATTACGTCTAAAGGAATGTCTGGGTATCTGGCGTTCAAAAATGCGACATAAACATTGTCGCGCTCGCTTTCGGAAGTCCAGCGGCCGTACCAAGGGGGGCTCACGTCGTTGATTGGACCGTCTCCGTTTATGAATATCTGATACGGCAAGAACTCCATGTAGCGCCGAGCGATTTTCTTTATGAGCGCGGGGTCAAGAAAGTCCTCACAGTCGGGACGTATCGTCACTATGACGTCAGTTCCGGGCTCGTCGCGTTCGCTACGGCGAAGGTGGTAAACCGCGGATCCGGCGTTCTCCCATTCCCACACTTCTTTGGAATCGATCTTCGAGGTGCGGACGACGAGTTTGCTCGCAACCATGAAGGCCGATAAGAGCCCAATTCCAAATTGGCCTATGATATTCGGCTCGGCGGCGCGCCCCTCACTGAGCAGACGCTCGCGCGTGGCAGGCTTGTTTGAACGTCCGATTACAGCGAGAAAGGACCGGATATCAACTTCGTCCATTCCTAGACCATTGTCGCTGAACGTTATTGTCTTGTTCGTGCAATCCACTCGCACGTCAATTCGGCCACCTACGCGGGAGCCGCTCGCCAACCGCATCTGGATCGCGTCGTGCGCGTTCTGGATGAGCTCGCGCACGAAGACCTCGGCCGTCGAGTAAAGGCTCTTCGCAAGAATCTGGATGAGTCCCTCAAGATCGACTTCCATCTTGGCCGTCGTGTCGGTGCTGTTCATGGATCGGGGTCGCCTCGCTATGGCTAATCGGACAAAAAATAGCGTATTCGGGCGGGCGCGGCGAGGGTTTTGTCGTCCTAGTCGAGAGGTCCGGGCGGGCGGGACATCGGCGCGGAGACCCCGTGGTGTCCGGAAAGCTAGCGCAGCTAGTTTCGCACGATTCCGGGCGGGCCGGGTACGCGGGGGCTCGGCCGGCATCCGCTCCGAGAGCTCGCCGAAGTAGTCGATGAGGCCTGGCGTGCCGTCGATCTCGAGATCGAGATCGAGATCGAGATCGACGGAGCCTACCTTGGCCGGGGGCGCGTGGAGGAAGAGCCTGTGCAGACCGGGAGCCTCGACGTCCCAGTCGACGATGAGCACGCGCCCCCCTTCCGGGCGCGCGCGCTCGACGAGCAGGCACGCCACGTTGGCGAGGGCCATCGTGCGCCCCGTTCCCACCCTTGTGCGCGTAGAAGGTGACGACCTCGCCCGGCTTCCGGCCGTCGATCAAGGTCATGCCCGCGCTATCGCCCGAGTAACGGGGGACGCCACGCGACGACCCCGGAGCGGTCCGGCATGCGGAACTCGGTGCACGAGCCGCAGGGATCGGTGGCGACCTGAAACCGCCTTCGCCAGCTCGTCGTCGACGGGCCACAGGGAGCCCGCAGCTCGACCCTGGCTGCCGCCGTTCGGCCGCATGCGCGAGGCCGAGCGAGCGACAAGGCCCTAGAGAGCGGGACGGCCGCGAGCCGCGTCTCCCCCGCACGTGTAGCCTTGGTCAAGCGCCTGCGCGATGAGCCACCGATCGAAGGGATCACGGGGATGCCACACGAGCCCACGAACGCGCAGCGCCGACCTCGGGCTGGCGTAGGGGCGCGCATGAAGAGACCCTCGTCGCAGAGGGCCGCGGAGGGGTGCGCCTTGAACAGGCTCAACTTGGTCAGCGAGCGCTTCCGTAGTCATCGCGCCGGCAACATCGGGGGGGGAGCCCAGGCTGCCCATGCTCGACCTTCTTTTCAAGCTGGGCTCTCCCGAAGTCGTGCGAAACTCGATCCCGTTGGTTTTCTCGACACCACAGGCTAACGGTCTGGTCCACCGATCGGGTGAGCGGAAGCATGGCACGAACGGCCTTTGAAATCTTCCTGTCCTCGACCTCATGGGATTTGAAAGAATGCCGGTCGAAGGTCAGAGATATGATCGAGCGTCTCCGGCAAATGCCGGTGCGAATGGAGACGTGGGGCGCCAAACCCGCCAAGCCTCTGAGCGTATGTCGCCACCAAGTGGAGCAGTCCGACGCATTGATCGTCATTGTCGGACACAGGTACGGGTGGATACCGGGGCCCGCAGACGGCATGGACGGCGTGCGAAGCATCACGTGGCTTGAAGTCCAGTGGGCGCTCGATGCCGCAAAACCGGTGTACGCCTTTCTCGTGGATCGCGACGCACCGTGGTCCGGCGCTCGAGAGCAGGACCGGCTCGTGGAAGCGGTGGACGACCAGGGGGCCATTGAAGTTGGTCGAGCCGTGCGCCAGCTCGCTGAATTCCGAACCTTCCTCGAGAAGTCCACCACATACGAGCTGTTCACGTCCGCCGAGGACCTGGCCGCGAAGGTCGCGTCGAGCCTACACACGTGGCTCCTGGACCAGATGCTGGCCGCAATCAAGGTCCCGAGCCCGTCAACCTTGGAGCCGCCCACACGGCGCGTGGCCGGGACCTCCGTGCGCTCGTCCCTGGGGGAGGCGGAGAACTCCGTCTATTGGCAAGAGCAAGTTCATCTCGGTAGCGCCCAGATCACGACGGCAAACGCAAAAGGCCAGAAGATCGTTCTTCTCGCGAGCCGCCCCAACATGGGACACCCTGCGCTCGCTGGTACCGCCATCGGGCTACGCGACAGTGGCGGGCAGGCAAACGCACCCGAGGGAAGAGGAGAGAGATACATCGACGACTTTACGACCCACAGCTCCGCGCTCCTCTTGCGGATGGTCGCAACAACGGCCGAGGGCGCCGGCTCGCGCCACGAGCTCGTCGTGTACAACGTCTTTGGCGACTTCGCTGACGATGGCGGCCAGGACGTGGTGGATGAGACCTTGTACCTGCGCGCGCTGGTCGGGGCAATGCGCGAGGGCGCGAATGTCTTGTGCGTGCCGTTTGGGTCCGTTTCTTCGACTCAAACCGAGAAAACGCTCGTCGAGCGCGTCGTTCGAGAGGGTGTCGTCGTCGTCGCGGCCGGCGACGAGGTACCGAGCTATCCGGCAGCTCTCGAGTGCTGCATCGGTGTCGCGGCGGTGAACCGCCGGAATCGACTCGATCGAGTCAATGAGTCCGCGGCCTTCGTCGATTGGGTCACAACGGCGGCACCAGGGGAGCTCATCGACGGGCCCGTCGGTCATTCGGAATACAGCGATTTGTCCGGCCCCGCGATCGCGTCCGTGATCGCGGCGGGCGCGGCCGCGCTCGTCCTAAGTGTCAATCCGGCTCTGACGCCGCCGATGGTCAAAGAGATCTTCCGCGAGGCGGGCACCATCGGCGTGTCGCACCAATCCGGAGCGACCTGCGGCCGCCTTCGCGTCCTCGATATCTACGATGCGGTCCAAAGAGCCAAGAAGACGTTGCTTCCGTCGAGTGACTCCGCTGCGTAGCGCCGCTCTGGACCGGTTTGCGTGCCGGGTCCCCACGATCGTGGGGGCGGGTTCGTGAGAAATCCGCCCGCGACGGAACAGCCTTCCAAGCTTCCAAGACCTGGGGGCAGACNNCACTTCGACCGCCTAGCTCGTACTGGTCGAGGAAGATTGAGTAGCCGGTCTCTTGGAGCGTGTCGTAGAGCGACAGGGCCCAGCGACTGTTGACGGAGCGGTAACTGATGAAGACGTCCCAATCGAGCTCCGGACGGCGCGGGCGTGGCTTGGGAGCTTGCTGGAGCCACGCGAGCGCTGCGCGCTCCTCGGAGTCTTCAGTCTCGTGTGCCGACATGGATCCAATCCCCTGCCGACGGAAAGCCCTTCGCCCGCGATCACCTCGCTGGCTCAAATGACAAAGCGATTGTACGCAGTCACTCTAGCGCGAGACGGGAAGGCGACCTCTTAGCAGCCCGTTGAAGTAACGGCTT
>PLXG01000321.1 GCA_003153195.1 Myxococcales bacterium | reverse complement strand
AAAGACGCTCGGCGAGACGCAGGCGCCGCTGCAGGGAAAATTTCGCGCGCGGCTTAAAGATCTGGGGCGTTGAAGCGGACTACTTGAACGTGTTTTCCAGCTCGTGCGGGACTCTCAGTCGATACGAATGCAGATCCCCTGACTCGTAGCCCGACACCGTAATGGGCGGAATTCCGTCGGGTAAGGTCAGCTGCTTGAATTTCAGCTCGTTCGGAAAAATGCTGCGAAGGTCGTCGACTAGACGCTTCATGTCGATGTCGCAGTAGAAGAATCCACCGCCGGGAAACGAGGCCGACGATTTGAGCGACGCGCCATTTCCCTGTCCCGAGATGAGCGCGTCGGCGAGCGCGTCGAGCGCGGTCGGAGTCTGGTTCATGGCGGTGACCAGGTAGGGGCCGACCCTCATCAGCTCGACCGAATAGCTGCCGAACGTGCGCTCGAGCTCCATTTGCTGCGCATTCGTTCCGTTCGTCGGCTGTGAATGAAATTCGTACCGATCGACGCTGATCCCGGCGTGCTTTCGCGCGTTGCGCTGCGCCTTGTAGGTCATTGCCATTCCGAGCTGACGAAACACTTCCGTGAAGGCCGGGTCGCTCATCAGATCGTTCAGTTGTCGCGTGGTCTCCATCTGTTTGGCGGCATTGGGCCACAGCGTGACGTTGAGCATTTGAAATTTTCCGCCGGTGAAGCTGAGTGAAGCGGCGGCGTGGCTGGCGCCGGAGTCTTTGGCAAATTCGCCGAAGAGCGCGTCGAAGCGCTTGAACAGCGGGGCGGGCATGAGCGGCCCGTAAATTTTTTGGGTCATGAGATTGAAGAGTGCCGAGGTGTTCCAGTTGTCGGTCTGAACTCGAATGTCGGCGGCGGGCAGAAATTTGATTAGGTTGCCCGTCTGCCGCACCGCTGTGCTCGCTTGAACGCCGCGCTCTTTGGTGAGGAAGGTCATCTCCTTCTCCGTTGGCAACTCGGAAAATCCGATGCTGAACAGATCGAGTCCCTTCACCCATTCCACGGCCGAACGCATGAGTCCACGAACCATTGTTGCCATGGCTTTTTGGCTGTCCGTCGAGCTTTTGCCTTCGAGCGGCATCGCCGCCAGCATGGTCTCCATCATGGTGCCGTAGCGATCCATCACCGCGCGCATTTGGATGTACATCTGAACGTCGGCGTCCATCGGGCGTTCGGTCAAAGAGAGCAGCGCTTGCGGATCGTGCGCCTCTTGCGCGCCATCGGGCGTGAGCGTGAGCAGCGAGTAGCCGCTGCCGATCTCTTTCAAGTGATCCTTGCCGATGAGCGCGCTCACCGCGCTCATGAGCGACGACGTAAGTGGCGCCGGAATCAGTGCCACCAGTGGAATTCGCTGAAAGCCGAGCCCCGGATCCCACAGGAACGCCGCCGTGGCTTGACCGAGGCGCAGATCGTCCAGCTTGAGGCCGCGCACCGCGGCCAACTTGTCGGCGCCGAGGCCGGTGGCGAGCTTGCTCAGATCTCGGAACTTGAGATAACCGAACATCGACCCGTCGGCGGGCGCGGGCGGCACCGCGATCTGCGGCGACTTGACCGCCGTCAAGGGCACCGGTCTCGGCATCGGCAGGCAGCCGCAGAAGATCGTGGTGAGAGCGAGGGCGATCGGACGCGCAGAGAACATTTTATGGGCCATAGAGCCCTGGACACTAAACGTCCAGGTCACAAATCGCAAGTCGGCTGGCCTTTGAACTTAGTGAAAAAGTGCGGTACGTTGGAAGGTGCGTTGACCGGTCCGACTGACACCCCTACTCTCGAGGAGCTCGTCGATCGCAATGCGCGCGAGACGCTTGAGGGCGGCGCGCACGATCTCGGCGCATTGGTTTGCCTGATCGATCTCGATAGTCGCTTACTGGTGGGCGAGCTTCCCGATTCCTCGCTCATGCGAAAGGGACGCCAGCTCAAGGCGGGCGAGCTGCACTTTGTGGCCGACTTTGCTGTCTATCCGGTGTTTCATGAGGAGCGGCGCGTTGGCGTGCTGGTCATGTCGGCCCCACCGGGCCGTAGCGATTTTCGCGGAATGGCACGACACCTGTGCCGCCTCACCGAAGCGTTCGTGGCCGATGGATCGAAGCGCGCGCACTCCTCGCGTGTTCACAACGATCAGCTGGAAGGCGCCAACCGCGAGCTGCGCGAAAAAAATCGCCGCCTCGGTCAGCTGGTCGAAAAATTACAAGAGGCCGATCGGGTGAAGTCGAACTTCCTGGCCACCGTCTCGCACGAGCTACGCACGCCGCTCACCTCGGTCATTGGCTATTCGGAGATGCTGCTGGAAGGAATCGCCGGCACGCTCAACGAAGAGCAGAGCGAGTACGTGCGCACGGTGATGGAGAAGGGCGATCAGCTGCTGCAGCTCATCACCGGCATCCTCGACATTTCGCGTATGGAGTCGGGCGAGATGCGCCTTCTGCGCGCGCCCTTCGACTTCAATGAGATCACCGGCATCGTGATCTCGACGGTGATACCGCAGGCGCGTCGCAAGAAGATCGAGGTTACGCTCTCGGTTCCCGAGCGACTGGGGCCAGTGTACGGCGATCGCGATCGAATTCGTCAAGTCCTCATCAACCTGCTCGGAAACGCGGTGAAGTTCACGCCAGAAGGCGGAAAGATCCGCGTGGCCGCCGAGCGACAGCCCGACGGGCTGCTCGACATTTCGGTGAGCGACTCCGGCATCGGCATCTCCGAAGAGCATCAGACGCGTATCTTCGATCCTTTTTATCAGGTCGATAATTCGTCGACGCGCGAGTACGGCGGCACCGGCCTCGGCCTCAGCATCGTCAAGCGCCTCATCGAGCTGCACAACGGCAAAGTCTGGCTCTTGAGCGCGCCCGGAAAGGGCTCGACCTTTCACTTCACGCTGCCGCTTGCGCTCGAGTCGAAGCCGCCCGAATGAGCGGCTCCATGAGTCCCACCGCGCTCGAAACCATGATCGTGATCGGGCTCTTGCTGTTCGCCTCAGCCTTTTTCGCCGGATCAGAGACCGCACTCTTTTCACTCTCCAGATTGGTACGAGAGACTTTGGCCTCGCGCACCGATCGCGGCTCGCGTCGCGTGCTGACGCTGCTTCAAAATCCGCGCCGGCTGATCGTCACCCTCATCGTCTGTAACGAGCTGGTGAACGTGAGCGCTTCGTCCATGGCCGCCACGTTGGTGTCGCGACTTTTGCCGCGCGTGCCCGAGCTCGGGAGAGTGATGGTGGCGTCGGGAATCATGATCCCGCTCATCCTCTTCGTGGGAGAGATGGCGCCCAAATCGATCGCCATTCGTCTCGGTGAGCGTTGGGCGAAGATCATCGCCGCGCCGCTGCAGATCTGCGCTTACGTGATCGCTCCGATTCGACTGCTGCTCTCGTTCATCGCCGGCGCGGTGGTGCTGGCGCTCGGGCAAAGGCAGCAAGCGCCGCAGGGCGGTCTGCGCGAAGAAGAGTTTCGCGCGCTGGTTGATGTCGGCTCCGAAGAGGGCGAGCTCGAGACCACCGAGCGCCGGCTCATTCACAACGTCTTCGAGTTCGGCGACACCACCGTCGCCAAGGTGATGACGCGTGGCGAGAAGGTGTTCGCGCTGCCCTACGAGATGCCGCTCGGGCGTCTGGCCCTGGCGGTGGCGCAGCAGAGCTTTTCGCGCGTGCCCATCTATCGCTCCTCGGGACAGGGCGCGTCGGCTCGTCGCGCACGCGAAGGTGCGAGCACCGCTGGCAAGCTCGACGTGGTGGGAATTTTGCTGGCCAAAGATCTGGTCGGCTATCAGTACGGTCATCTCGAAGGCCACACCATTCAGGAGTTGCTGCATCCGCCGCTGTTCGTCCCGCGCAACACCAAGTGCGATCGCCTGTTCCGCGAATTCCAAAGGCGCAAGACGCACGTGGCGCTGGTGGTCGACGAGTACGGCCATTTGGCCGGGCTGGTCACCATGGAGGATCTGCTCGAGGAGTTGTTCGGCGAACTGGGCGAGACCCACGGAAAAGGTCCGACCCCGTGACCGCTGCGCTGATCATTTCGGCAGTGTGCCTGCTGGCGGAGATGTTTTTTGCCGCCGCCGAGATCTCGATCATCTCTTGCGATCGCATCGTGCTGCGCAAATCGGCCGCTGGCGGAAATCGCGCCGCTCAGTTGCTGGAACGTTTTCTCGACAACAAGCAGCGACTGCTCGCCACCACGCTCACCGGCACGCAACTGTCGGTGGTTTTGTCGACGGTCATTATGACCTACGCGCTTCACCACCGCTTCGGCGAGCGCGCATCGCTCTACCTGCTTTTGGGGCTGACGCCGACCTTGGTGGTGTTCGGCGAGATCGTTCCCAAGAGCCTCGGTCAACAGAACGCCGATCGCGTCGCGCGCCGGCTGGTCTATCCGCTCTGGATCGCGTCGTATGTTTTTCAGCCGCTGGTTTGGTTGCTCACGCTCTTCACCACCTGGCTGACCCGCGTGCTGGGCGTGCCCGAGCGCAAGCTGGTCACGCGCGAAGAGCTCGAGCTTCTGCTCAAAGGTCCGGGCGGCGCCCCGCGCTCCGAGATCACCGAAGGTGAGCGGCGCATGATCAGCCGCATCTTCGAGTTCACCGAGACCACGGTTTCGGGTGTGATGGTGCCGTTATCCGACGTGATCGCGCTGTCGGAAGAGGCGACGCTCGAACAGGTGGCGGTCGAGATCGAGGAGAAGCAGTACACGCGCTTCCCGGTCTATCGCGAGCGCGTCGATCACGTGGTCGGAACCGTCCACGCGTTTGATGTTCTCAAGTCCGGACGATCGGCCGACAAAGTGGGTGCCATAACCAGGCCGCCGATCTTTGCGCCGGAGAGTCAGCTGGCGGTCGATCTGTTGGTCACGCTACAGCGCGCGCGGCAGGGCATGGCGATCGTGGTGGACGAGTACGGCGGTGCGGTCGGCATCGCCACCATCGAAGACATCCTCGAAGAGATCGTCGGCGAAATCGAAGACGAGCACGACACCGCGCGATCGGTCATTCGCAAAGAGGGCGAAAATGTTTGGCGGGTGAGCGCACGCGCGTCGGTGGCGGAGGTAAATCGCCAGCTCAAAACCGATCTGCCCGAGAGCGAAGACTACGAGAGCTTGGGCGGCCTCTTGCTCGAGCGGCTCAAGCACATTCCGCGTGAGGGCGAGTCGGTGCGCATCGGTCTGCTGCTCATTCGCATCACGCGCGCCAGCTCGCGTTCGGTCGAAGAGGTCCAGCTGCTCCTCGGTCGCAAGCGGCTCACTCCGTCGCCGCCGTAGCCCGTCTCCTTCACCGCTAGCCGCGAGCGCCGAGGCGTGCTACCGAGTGGTGGTGGATCCGAAGCATCTCGAGCAGCTCCTCGCCTCCGTGCGCGACGGCAAGACCTCGGTGGACCTGGCGCTGCGCGATCTGGCCGATTTGCCATTTCGCGATCTCGGATTTGCCAACGTCGATCACCATCGCCACTTGCGTCTCGGATTTCCCGAAGTGGTGTTTGGCAGCGGCAAGACGGCGGCGCAGATTTCCGGCATCTTGAACGAGATGTCCCGCTCCGGCTCGAACGCGCTGGCGACTCGGGTCGATGCGCAAAAGGCTGATCTGGTTATCGCCGAAGTTCAGGGCGCGCGCTATCACGCCGACGCTGAAGTGGTGGTGGTGGAGAAGCAGCCAATCGTCGAGATGGGGCGCGGCACCGTGTTGGTAGTGAGCGCGGGGACCAGCGATCAAAAGGTGGCCTCGGAAGCGGCGCTCACCGCGCGCTTTGGCGGAAGCCGAGTGGAGACGCTGTTCGACGTGGGCGTGGCGGGAATTCATCGGTTGCTGGCGCGCAAAGAGAAGCTCGATGCCGCCAGCGTGCTCATCGTGGTAGCCGGGATGGAGGGAGCGCTGCCGTCGGTGGTGGGCGGACTTTGCCGAAAGCCGATCATCGCGGTGCCCACCTCGGTCGGCTACGGTGCCAGCTTCGGCGGAATCTCCGCGCTGCTCGGTGTCATGAACTCGTGCGCGCCTGGTGTGTTGGTGGTCAACATCGACAACGGATTCNNTCTCCGGCATCGCCGGCGACATGACGCTGGCGGCGCTGCTCGATCTGGGGGTGCCCGAAGAGGCGGTGCGCATCGAGCTCGAAAAGCTGCCGGTCAAAGGAGTTCGCCTCGAACGAAGTCGCGTGATGCGCGGCGCGCTATCGGGGGCGAAGATTCATGTGCACATAGATGCGCCGAGTGGAACCGGGCGCGGACATCATCACGATCACCCTCATCACGATCACGACGCACACGCGCACACGCACTATCGCGAAATTCGCGCCATGCTCCAATCGTCGCTCGCGGGCGACGTCCTTCAGCGCACCCTCGCGATGTTCGATCGCATTGCCGACGTGGAGGCCAAGTTGCACGGGGTCGCCGTCGGCGACGTGCAATTTCACGAAGTGGGCGCGATCGATTCGATCGTGGATATCGTCGGCACCGCAGCGGCGCTCGCTTGGCTCGCACCGGCGAAGATCATCTCGCGTCGCGTTCCGCTTGGCGGCGGCTCGGTAAAGACCGCGCACGGAATTTTGCCGGTCCCGGCGCCGGCGACGCTGGCGCTTTTGATCGGCGCTG
This sequence comes from Myxococcales bacterium, assembly GCA_003153195.1. GTDB lineage: Bacteria > Myxococcota_A > Polyangia > Palsa-1104 > Palsa-1104 > PALSA-1153. Next base: position 40,638 of record PLXG01000321.1, on the reverse strand, counting down.
AGGTGGAAGCGGGTGGTGACACCGAGCTGACCACCCCCACCGGCGCGGCGATCATCGCGGCCAATAGTGATTCGTTCGGCCCCATGCCGCCGATGAGCGTGCTCTCGGTCGGTTGGGGAGCGGGCGATCATGAGCTGCCCGATCGACCGAACCTTTTGCGCATAGTGGTCGGCGACGCAACGGTGGCAACACCTCGTGATGAGCTTCTGTGGGTGATCGAAAGCAACGTCGACGACATGAATCCGCAGTTGGCCGAGCCGGTGCTAGAGGCGTTGCTGGCCGCTGGCGCGGTCGACGCGTGGCTGCAACCGATTGCGATGAAAAAGGGTCGGCCCGCGCTGCAGATTTCCGCGCTCGCCAGCGAATCGGCGAAGTCGGAGGTGGTGGCCGCGCTGCTTCGCGAGACCACCTCCATCGGCGTGCGCTTTCACGCGGTGTCGCGGGAGATCCTCGAGCGTCGGTTCGTCGAGGTCGACACGCCCTACGGTCGCGTTCCCATCAAAGTGGCGGGTCGCGGCGCCGAAGAGCTCAACGCGGCGCCCGAATTCGAGGTCTGTCGGCGGTTGGCCGAGGAGAAGCGGGTGCCCGTCAAACGGGTGCTAAACGCCGCGCTGGCTGCCTATTTCCGGGCCCATTCGGGCTGATGTCATAACCGCGAAATCGGCTGAAAAGCTCAATTTTCATGATAGGATGTACGCGTGTCAGCCCGTATCGTAGTGGTCGGCGGCGACGAGTCTTCCCGCGAACGCTATCTCGGGGAGCTCCGCTCGGCTGGATATGAGGCCGACTCGCGCCCGGCCGTAACCGAGTACGATTCGTCGGTTTCGCTCTATTTTGTCACCGGCGGATTCGACGGTCGGGCAGGTTAGCTGGCCGATGCGATTCGGCAGACTCAGATGCTGGCGAAGACGACGCCCATCATCGCTTGCATCCCGCCGAGCGAAGCGCAGGCCATCGATGCTTCGCTCAAGGCCGGCGCCAGCGACGTCATGTTCGCGTCGGTCACTACCGCCATCATGCTGCAGCGAGTGCGCATTGCGCTCACGCTCTCGAAAGCACGGGCAGAAGCGCTCGCTTACGAAAGTTATGTCACCGTCTTTCAGCAGATCGCCGAGTCGGCCGCCACGCTGGAAGATTCACCCGAGGGGCTGCACGACATTCTTCAGCGCCTGTGCGAAGCGATCGGTTGGTCGCGCGCGGCGCTGCTGCTCCTCAGCGAAGATCCCGAAGGACTGCTGCTGGTGGCTGCCAACGACGATCCGCTCCCGCTCAAGGTGCCGCTGCTTCGACGAAAATATCCCGAGGTGCGTGCGGCCATCGACTCGCAGGAGATCGTCGAGGTGCCCGATACGCTCGATAGCAAGCTCATGGGCGAGTGGGCGCAGCTGGCCGCCGAGCGCGGTGGTCGCGCGCTGGTGGCGCTGCCACTTTGCATCGATGATTCGGTGGCGGGCGTAATCTTGATTCGCTCACCGGAGCCGGGGAGTTTGAAGGCCCCGCGCGCCCACGAATTTTTGCGGCTGTTCGCTGGACAACTCGCCATCGTGCTCAAGTCGGGTGGACTTTTGGCGGCGCTGCACGAGCAGACCAAGCGAAAATCGCTGGCCGGCTATCAATCCGAGCGACGCACGCGCGCGCTCGATCAGTTCAAGGATTTCTTCGAGTCGAACTCCGATGGGATGATGGTGGTCGACGCCAACGGCCGAGTGCTGTACGTGAACCGCGCTGCCGAACAGCTCACCGGTTACGCGCGCAGCGGTCTTTCGCAGCGTCCGGTCAACGAGATCATCGCGCCCGCTCATCGCGAAGGTCTGACCAACATCATCGCGCAGCTGGTGCGCGGCACCAACCTCGAGTCGTTCGATCTTCAGTTCCTCACCACCTCGGGTGAGAAGCTCACGGTGAGCGTGGCCTCTTCGTCGGTGCTCGCCGAGCACGGCGCCGCCATTTTGGCATTTCGCGACGTCACCGAAGCGCGCGCTCTCGAGGCCGAGTTGCGCAAGACCAAAGATTTTCTCGAGCATCTAATCGACTCAGCCGTCGACGGAATCATCGCCGCCGATATGCGTGGGCAGATCATGATCTTCAATCAAGGCGCCTCGCGACTCTACGGCTATGCGCCCGAAGACGTGATCGGAAAAATGCCGGTGTGGAAGCTCTATCCCGAAGGCGCGGCGCGTCAGCTGATGACCGAGCTCAGGGCCGAAGGGCAGGGAGGCGCCGGCCGACTGCTTCCCACGCGGCGAGAAATCGTCACCAAAAGCGGCGAGCTGGTGCCGGTGTCTTTGGCGGCGTCGATCGTCTACGAAGGCAAGCGCGAAGTGGCGTCGGTGGGCATCATCAGCGACTTGCGCGAGCGCATCAAGATGGAGCAGCGACTGGAAGAGGCGCAGGCGAAACTGCAGCAGACGGAGAAACAGGCGCTCATCGCCGAGCTGGCCGGCACCACCGCGCACGAGCTCAACCAGCCGCTCACGTCGGTGATGGGATATGCCGAGCTCTTGAAGAAGAAGATGACGCCCGACGATCTTCTGTACAAACCGATCGACATCATCCTCTCCGAGGCCGAGCGCATGGCCGAGATCGTGCGAAAGATCGGGCGCATCACCAAATACGAGACCAAGAATTACGTTGGCTCCACGCAGATTCTCGATCTCGACAAGTCGTCGCCGCCGCCCTCTTCGCCGGCCCTGCCGACCATTCCCTCCACGTCCACCGATTCGACCACCTCCCGCGGGAGTGAAAATGGCTGAACGTCGCTCGAGGCAGCGTCTACCCACCATTCCGCCCGACGCGGAGCCGCTCAAACCGGCGTCGCAATCGGCGGTCATTCAGACCACGTTCGATCTGGCGCGCGAGCTCTCGCTGCACATGCGCGAAGAGGAGCTCGGCAACACCTTTGTCAATAAGCTGCACGCGCTGTTTCCGCGACGGCTCCTGTGTTTGCGCGTGGTCGATCCGAAGACGCTGGCGCTCAAGGCGCTGGTGGCGCATGGCCGTGCACTGCCGCGACTTCGCGCGCAGCCGCTTCATCTCAAACGCACCATGCTCGAGCGCACCTATCTGCCGAGCGCGATCTTCGATTCGGGCCGCGTCGAGGAATCTGCCGACTACGAGCCGGTGCTCGAGGGCGCGGTGACCGGATTTTCGGTGCCGCTGGTGGCTTCGCGCGAGCTGTTCGGTCTGCTCAACGTCGAGTACGGCGCGGAGATCGATCTGTCCGAGCAGGATGAGCCGGTTGCGATTCTGCTGGCCAACCAACTCTCGATGGCGCTCTCCAACCTCAAGCTATTCGGCGAGGCGCGCTACTACCGCGACTATCTTCGGCAGGTCATCGATGTCGCCAACGCGCTCATCGTCGCCATCGATCGCGAAGGTCGCATCGCGGTGATGAACCGCGCCATGCAAGAGATGGTCGGTCTCGGGCCCGATGTGATCGGCACGCATCTCATCGATCTGCGCGATCGATCGGCACCGATTTTAACCGACGCGCACGGCGCGCGCCTCGAGACGCTGCTGCTCGACGGGCTCGATGGGAAAGAATATCTCGACTGCGAAGTGGTGCTGGTTCGTTCCGATGGCCGTCAGGTGAGCTCGGTGTTCAACACCTCGGTGGTGCGCCGGCCGGCCGGCAACGTCGATGGCGTCATCGCCATCGGCCAGGATCGCGAGCGCGTGCGAATGCTCGAGCGACAGATCATTCAGGCGGAGAAGTTGGCCACGCTCGGCCAGCTCGCCGCCGGTGTGGTGCATGAGCTCAACAATCCTCTCACCTCCATCAGCGTGTACGGATCGTATCTACAGCAGCTGTTCATGAAGTCGGGCAACTATGAAGACTTGGAGAAAGCCAACAAGGTCGTCGACGGCGCTTCGCGAATTCAAAAACTTACGCGCGATCTCACCAGCTACGCGCGCCCGTCGGGCGACTTCGAGCCGATCGCGCTCAACGACGTGGTCAGGCAAGCGGTCAGCTTTTGCGAGCACGTCATCAAGCGCTCCGATGCCGTCGTCGAGTGCCAGCTCGACGAGCTGTCCCCTCATGTGGCCGGTATCAAGACGCAGCTCGGGCAGGTGCTCATCAACCTCATCACCAACGCCTGTCACGCGCTGCCGGCGCCGGGGCAAAAGGTGCTGGTGCGAACGTCACTGTCGCCGACTGGCGACAGCGCCATTTTAGAGGTCACCGACTCGGGCGTCGGCATCGAGAAACTGGACGGCGAGCGCATTTTCGAGCCATTCTTCACCACCAAGCAGGAGGGCAAGGGCACCGGCCTCGGCCTCTCCATCGTGAAAAACATCGTAGAAGGTCACGGCGGTCGAATTACATTTGAATCGAGCCCCGGTGAAGGTACGACTTTCTTGATCATGTTTCCTGCGCACCGAGAACAGAGGGAAGGACTGAAATGAAGATTGCCGACGTACTGCAAGAGCTCGAGACAGTCGCCGAAAAGAAATCCGTTCGCGTGTCTTACGAGAACATGGCCGGCGAGTTGGGATCGGGCGGACTTTGTAAGGTGAAAGGTGAATATCGCATCATCATCGATCGCCGCGCCACCGACGGCGACAAGGTGACGGTATTGGCAAGTGCGCTGGGACAGTTTCCGCTGGAAGACGTTTTCATGAGCGAGCACACCCGCACGCTCATCGAGCGACAGTCGGGACGTTCGCGCAAAGTTGCCGCCGCGCCGATCGAACCTTCTGTCGATCCGAGCGCCACCGAATCCGCGCTCGAAGCACCCCTCGCCGAATAGGGGTGGGGGGGCCCCGATAGCTTCACCCGCACCTTCTTCCACGGCCTGCTACACAGGATCAGATGGCTCGTGATCCAGCTTAAGCGAGCAACGCGAGGCCGCANNTGGCGGCGCCGGGAGCAGGGTGGGACCCTCGAGGCGGTGCCGAGAGGGCGGGCGGCACGCCCGTGTAGATCTACTAAACAAGGACAGTTCCCACATTGATTCTTCATTTGATCCACACCCAATCTGTTCTTGTTTAGTTAACGATGCGATAGCACCTCGCATTGTCGCCGCACGACAGTGGAGCAGGCACCGTCGCCGCCGGAACCACTATCACCAACGTGGCCGCAATCGAAGCGGTCCAAAACCACCAGGTCTTGTAGAACGGCGGTCGCTTCACCACTTTGGGCGGCGGCGCTTCGACGGGCGCTTGCAGCTCCACTGAATAGCTCACATTGGTATAGAGCAGTGCGGTCAGCTGCGACAGGTCCTTATCCACGATCGGTTTGTGCACCACCTTTTGCACCTGCGAAAGCCGTCGGCGATTTTTGAGATCGTATAGATAGGCTTCGACTTTGACCGAGCTCGGCGGCGCCTCGGTCGGTGAGACGCGCACGAACACGCCGTGGTCGATGAACAGGATCTTCTCTAGATCGGCGGTGGCGGAGCTGAGCCTGGCGGCGCCGATCTCTTTTTCGGCGGAGGTGAGCGCCTGCTCGACGATGAGCGCCTTCTCCGATCGTTCGAGCGGAACCCGCACCGCCTCTTGCACGCGCGCTGACACGATGGCCCGCTCGACGGCCTTCTTATAGCGCTCTTTCTTGATGGTGATGAAGTGCTCGCCTACCGCCAATCCCTCGGCGGGGCAGGGCGTGAGGCCGACATATTTTCCGTCGACATAGGCGGTGGCCGCCGACGGTTCCGATTCGATTTCGATCGATCCGTGACGCGCCTGCTCCACCTCTTTGCGCGCCTCCTCCGCCGGTCCGACTAGGTGCAGCGGAACTTTGTTGGTGTCGACCTTGTAATCGCTTCGCCAGGTGAACAGCCGGACCAGCGTGGCGTGGCTGGCTTTGCGATCGCCGATCTCGAATTCGGCGACGCCGAGCGACATCATAGCGTCGGCGAGCTCTTGCTTCTTGATGTGCGGAAGCACTTTGGAGAGGGCGTCGATGGCCTGACCGAGCTTGCGAATGGCGGAGGAGAGCTCGCGCGTGGCCAGCGCCTTTTGACCTTCAGCGAGCAGACGCCGGGCCGCTTCGATCTCCTGTTCGGGCAAATCTTGTGCGAAGTCGGCCAGCCGTGTATCGAGATCTTTGAGATCGAGTCGTGGGTTTTTTTTGAGACTTTCGTCGATGACGCGCTCCACTCGCGCGGCGGTTTGGTCGTCGACGCCGAGATGCGCCAGTGAGAACGAGGTCACCCGAATCGGTCGCGGCGCCTCCGCGTAGCTGTTGCCGGTGAGGATCACCAGCGCGATGAGCGGAAGCGAGCGGGTCACGTCTTTTTCGCGGCGCCGAGCGTGAGACGGCGAAGCTTGTCGACGAGGAGCGGATCGCTGGCGGTGATTCCCTTGAGCACGCTACGCAGTTTGGCTTTGAGGTCGCTGCGATCGGCGGTGGCCGCGCCGATCTGTCGATCGATTGCGTCGTCGATCAATCGATCGACCGCTTCATCTACGCCGATCGATCCTGAGCGCAGCTCGCCCGCGACTTGGGCGATCGCATCGGGTGAAATCGCCGCCGGTGCGGAGCCCTTCACCGGCGCCACGTTCGAGGTCGACTTGGCCGAGTCGATCGATTCAGGCGATTCAGGGCCGCTCGGACCGTCAGGACCGGTGACATCGTCGACCGCGCCCGGAGCTCGCGGTCCGCCGTGTGGGCCTTTGATGTTCACAGGCTCAGAGTAACATAACTTTCATTGCGTCGCGCACAGCGCCACGCCGCCGAGCAGGTACTGCCAGATCGGATAGAACATGCAGCTTTCGGGCGCGCTGCCGTCGAGCTTGCAGCTCGCATGGCTGAGCACGTCGCCTTTTTCGTCGGGAGTGCAGGCATCGACTACGACCGATCCGGCGGCGCCGGTGCTGCACGTCACGTCGTAACTCGCGGCCGGCTGAAATTTAGTGAGTAACCGGGTGGGCGCGTCGGAAGCGGAGATGAGCGAGCCGCCGCCATCGCAGGAAGAAGTGAGGTGATCGACGTAGAGCACGGTGGCGGTGGGATCGACGCCGGTGGGCGGCGCATCGATGCAGCCGGAGCAGGCCATCTTGAAATGGCTCGGTCCCCAAATCGTCGTGGCGCTGATCGCGGAGGCGTCCCGGAAATTTCCCAGGCCGGAGAAATTCACCATCGGCGTCTTGATCGTGGCGTCGTCGATCCAGGCGCCGACTTTGGTGCTCGGCGATTTGTAGGCGTCGTTCGGCGCGGAGAACATCAGCACTGCGCGGACGGTGAACTTTTCTTTGGCGAGGTAGGCGGCGAATCCGCCTCCGTCGGCGTCGCCGGCCAACACCACGTCCTGCCAATTGGCGACTTGGCCCGAAGTTGCGTCGAGAAAATGGCTCCACGAAGAGTCGCGGGTGGCGGCGTAGGTGATGGCGTGCTGAAGGCGCGTCAAAATCGAATTGGCGGAATCGATCTGCAGGTCGACGCAATTTTGACATCCCGCCGTCGGCCATTTGTCCGCGCCGGTGACGGTCTCTTCGCGCACTAGGTCGAAGCAGCTCGGCGCTTGATCGCTGCCATCGGTCGCCTGACACGCCGATGCCACGGTCTGGCGATTGTCGTAGTCGAGCACCAGCACTTTGTATCCGGCGGCCTGCGCGGTGGCGGCGAAGTTGTCAAATTGATCGGTGGTGCTGGCGCTTCCGGGAAGGTAGACGAGCAGCTGATCGTTCGGCGCGTCGAAGGCGTAGTTGCAGCGATCGGGCGCGATGCCTCCGGCGCTCGGATTTGCGACGCTGGAAAGGAATCCGGCCGCGCTCGTCACCGTCGACGCGGGACAGTTGCCCTCGGCAAAAAAGAATCCATCCTGCGCCACGGCGGCATCGACCGCGCCGATGATCATCGATGGATGGCAGGCCGATCCCACTAGGGCGGCGAGGAGAGCCGAGTGAAGGCGCATCGGATTCAAGATACCCTGAAGTAAAAATGCGACAAGGGCGTGCTATATAAAACGCGATGCTGGCGCGGCTCGATTCGATTCACAAAGACTACGGCGGACAGCCGGTCTTGCGTGACGTTTCGCTCACCATTGACGCGGGCGAAATCGTGTCGCTGGTGGGACGGTCGGGCTCGGGAAAATCGACGCTCTTGCACATCCTAGGCGGACTCGACCGGCGATTTCGTGGGCGCGCCGAGGTGCTCGGACACGATCTGGCGCAGATGGATGATCGCGCGCTGGCCGAAATGCGAAACCGCGAGATTGGCTTCGTCTTTCAATCGTTCAATCTGCTCGAGCACCTTACCGTCGCGCAAAATGTCGCGCTGCCCTCGCACTTCGGTGTGCGACTCGACGAGGCGGAAATGCGAAGACGAGTGGAGCGCGCGCTCGATCGCGTGGGCATCGTCGAAAAAATCGACGGACGTCCAGGCGAGCTATCGGGCGGACAAAAACAGCGGGTGGCGATCGCGCGAGCGCTCTTCTCTCAACCCAAGCTCCTGCTCGCCGATGAACCGACCGGAAACCTCGATTCGGAGACCGGCGATCACATCATCGAACTGTTTCAAACCCTCAATCGCGACGGACTCACCATCTTGGTGGTGACGCACGAAGAGCGGGTTTCGAAGGCGGCCAGCCGAGCGATTCGTCTCGAGGACGGGCGCGTGGCGTCAGCGCTTGGAGCGAGCGCGTGAGGACCGGTTCGCTCTTTGGTTTGGCGGCGCAAAATCTTCGCCGCAGTCGTCGCGCTTTTTTATTTTCCGTTTTTGGAATCTCGATTGGAATTGCGTCACTGGTCTTCTTTTTGGCGCTCTCGTCGGGGGTGAGACAGGTACTGCGACGGGTATTCCCCGCTTCGCAGCTGGAGGTGATCCCGGCGCGCTCGTCGCTCGGCACACAAACGGGGCTCGATCTGTTTGGGCTGGGTGGTGCCAAGCCGCTCGATGACGTGTTCGCGCGCGAGCTTCGAAGCGAGCCGGAAGTGGCCGGCGTTTTCCCGCGTATGAAGCTGGCCTTTCCCGGCCGTGCGTGGGGCGGCGCGCAGCTTTTTGGACGCAACATCTACACCGAGCTCATCGCCGAAGGGATCGATTCGAATGCAATGGCCGGCGAATCGCTTGGGCCGGAGCCGTTCTCCGATGATCTTGGTTCGCAGAAAGCCTGTCAGACCGATCCTGATTGTGTCGCGCCGGAATATTGCCCGTGGGATACGCGCAAGTGCGAACGACCGATTCCCGCTACCATCTCGCCGTTCATCCTCGAGCTATACAATGGAGTGTTGGCGCCGTCGCACGGTCTGCCTAAGATCGGCGATTTTCTCGCCAGCAAGTTTCGTGGATTTGGATTCAACATCGAGCTCGGGCGATCGTTCATCGGCGGCGCTTCACCCACTGCCACCGCCGCACCGCCGACGCAACGGCGGGTGATGCTGGTGGGAATCAGCCCGCGCGCAAGTCAACTGGCGGTCACCCTTCCGCTCGGATTCGTTCGCCGTTTCAACGCCGCCTACGCGGGAGAAAAATCGGCCGCCGCATTTTCGTCGGTGCTGGTGGAGCTCAAAGCGAACCAGGGCGCGGCCGCTGCCACTCGAATCGCCGCGCTCGCGCGGGTGCGTGGGTTCGAGCTCGCCGATTCGGGCGCCGAACGTGCCAGCTTGGCGGTCACGCTCATCACTGCGCTGTTCGCGCTCATCTCGCTTTCGATCGTGCTGCTCGCCACGGTCAACATCGCACACAGTTTTTTTCGCCAAGTGGCGGAGCGAAAACGCGAAATCGGCGTGCTTCGTTCGGTGGGCGCGAGCGCCAGCGACATTCGCAAATTGATCGTAGTGGAAGCAGCCGCCATCGGACTAGCCGGCGGCGTGGTGGGAATTTTGCTCGCGAGATTGCTGGGGTTTGGCGTCGACTTGGCCGCGCGTAGCTTCGCACCCGATTTTCCATTTCGGCCGAGCAGCTATTTTTCGTTCGACCTGGCCATCGTGCTCGGCGCGCTCGGCTGCGCGGTGGTCGCTTGTGTAGTGGGCGGATATTTCCCCGCACGACGCGCCGCGGCGCTCGATCCGGCCGAGGCGCTGACCAGTTAAAAGATCAGGAGATCGCCCGATTGTACGGCGCGCACAAAGCCGGGAGATTATCCACCTGCCTTCCATCTTGCATGACCCTGAACGCTGGACAAAAACGGGCTTTGCCTGAAACATTACGGGATCCAAGAGATCTAGAAGGAGCCAACTGTGAAGAAAGCGCATTTCGAAACCGACAAGGGCGAGATTGTTTGCGAGCTATTCGAAGACGACGCTCCGGGAACCGTTGCCAACTTCGTTGGCCTCGCGACCGGTGAAAAAGAGTGGACCGACCCGAAGACCAACGAGAAGCAAAAGGGCAAGTCGCTCTACGAGGGACTTCGTTTTCATCGCGTGATCGAAGACTTCATGGTGCAGGGCGGCGATCCGCTCACTCGTTATGATGATATGCGCGGTCGTTGGGGCACGGGCGGACCGGGCTTTCACATCAAATGCGAGACCAACGGCAAGCGGCAGAAGCATGTGCGCGGCACGTTGTCGATGGCGCACGCGGGGCCGAACACCGGTGGATCGCAGTTCTTCATCTGTCATGGGCCGCAGCCGCATTTGGATCGCAAGCACACTGTGTTTGGGCAGACGATCGAGGGGCTCGAAGTTTTGGACAAGATTCAGGGCGGGGACAGAATTAATAAGCTCTGGATCGAGGGGTAGGTTTTTTTTAGCGGCGAACGAGTCCTGCCCCACGTTTGTGTTTGCGTCTCGGGGTACGCTCGCTTAGGCGCCGGCTTCGCCGTCGCACTGCTCGCTCGGTTCTCCGGCTGGCATCGCCGCTCGCAGCACTATCGTGCTGCACTTGGTCGCCGTTCGTTCGCTTCGCTCACCGCTTCGCGCGCCTCGGTCGGACGGCGAGCACCTCCGAAGCGCCCCCGAGCCTTGCAAACACAAACGTAGGTCACCCGTTCGTCGCAAAAATTCCTACACTCGATTTAGATTCTTCAAATCTGGTCCCCACTGCTTCGTCTTGTTCTGCGCGCGGGGTATTTAAAAACTTAGATAAGCTTTTCGATCTTGCTGGATTTGATTGAGTCGGGGAGATCTCGTTTGCCTTCGTAGATCTCGCTTCGCTTCGGCCGGTTGATCGAGATCTTGGTTTGCTTCGACTGGTTGAGCGAGATCTTGCTTCGCTTTGACTGGTTGAGCGAGATCTTGCTTCGCTTTGACCGGATGAGCGGGATCTTGCTTTGCTTCGGACTATTAATGGAGGTTCTGGAGCTGGGCGGTGTTTTTTAGGTTACTTCGCCGTCGTTTGGGAGGATGCCTTCGGCTTGGGCTTCCTTGAGGGCGGCGATGGCGTCGGCGGCTTTGTTGGCCGGGACGGCGATAAAGAATCCACCGGAGCCGGTTGCAGGGGTTGGAAATGATTTGGAAAAGCGGTCATGGACTACGGATGGGATTTCGGCGGGAGTGAGTACCTCATCCACTGCCATCTGTGCTAAAGCTGCGTCAGTTGTACGGAAGACTTCAATCATTTCATCTACTGATGTCATGGGGCACCCCCGCGGAATGTTTTGACTTCTCGGTGTCTTCTGGCTATCACATAAGCCAAGCAGTCAGGGGAAGAATATGCTAAACGGAATTTCGTCAACCTCCCCCGGGGAAAAATCCTTGGCGCCAGCCTCACCATCTATTAAGGGTCCGCCGATCAAGAAGCCAGTGCCGTTCGGCAAATATTATTTGCTGGACCGCGTCAATGTTGGCGGCATGGCCGAGGTGTTCAAGGCCAAGGCGTTCGGGGTCGAGGGATTTGAGCGTCTCGTCGCTGTAAAACGTATTCTGCCGAACATTGCTGCTGATGAAGAATTCATCACCATGTTCATCGACGAGGCGAAAATCGCGGTTCAGCTGAGCCACGCCAACGTCTGCCAGATCTTCGATCTGGGCAAGGTCGACAAGAGCTACTTCATCGCGCTCGAGTACGTGAACGGCAAAGATGTGCGCGCGATTTTCGATCGCGTTCGCACCCAGCCCGTCGACGGCGCGCTCACCATGCCGATCGCGCAGGCCTGCTTCCTCATCATGAAGGCGTGCGAAGGTCTCGACTACGCGCACAACAAGAAGGACGCCGGCGGAAACGATCTCTCGCTGGTGCACCGCGACGTCTCTCCGCAAAACATCCTCATCTCGTTTGACGGCGAGGTGAAGCTCATCGATTTTGGAATCGCCAAAGCGGTCGGTAAGGCGTCCGAAACGCAGCAAGGAATTCTCAAAGGCAAGTTCGGCTACATGTCGCCCGAGCAGGTGCGCGGGCTGCCGCTCGATCGCCGCTGCGACATCTTCTCGCTCGGCATCGTGCTCTACGAGTTGCTCACCGGCGAGCGNNAGCGCATCGTGCTCAAGGCGCTCGCCAAAGACGTGGAAGATCGCTACCAGAACGCCATCGATCTGCACGACGATCTGCAGGCCTATATGTATACCGCCGGCGAGTTCTACTCGCGTAAGGATCTGGCGGGCTGGATGAAGCGCGTCTTTGCCGACGAGATTCGCAACGAAGAGGCGAAGAACGAGCAGTACAAGCAGATGAAGTTGCCCGATCTGCCGAAGACCAATCCGTCGGTGCTGCTCNNACTACGGCACCTCGCCGCAAAACCTCGCCGCCGAAAACTCCACCGCGCATGAAGCCGCCGCGGCCGACTGCTGCCGACGGAGTGGTTATTCATCCGGCGATGCAGGGAGCTGCCGTCGACGCCGACATGGGTTGGGACGACGAAGAGCTTGCCACCAACATTTACGACGGCGGTGGTACCGATCCGCACATGCTTCAGGGACCGGTATCCGACGTCACCAACGAGATCGATCCAGCCGCGATCGCCTCAGAGCAGCTGCTCGCCGATGCCGAAGACGACGATGGGGAAGAGCTCGATCTCGAGGATCTGCTTCCTTCCGAGTCGGGAAAGTTTTCGTTTTCGCAGATCGCACAGATCGGTCCGTCCGAGGTCACTGCTCCGGCGGTGCGCGAAGAGGCGGTCACCGATGACGCCGAACGTCGCGCGGCCGCACGTCGAAGTGCGACCATGCTCACACTCTCGCCGCCGCGAAAGGGACAGTGGATGTTCCCGACCTTGGCGGTGGCGCTCGCGCTGATTTTTGGCGGAGTGGCGACGGCGCTCCTGATGCGCCGTCCTGCGCAGTTGAGCATTCTTTCTGAACCGTCCGAGGGGCTACAGATCAGCGTTGACGGCAAGACCATCGAGCTCACCAGTACGCCGGGCACGCTGTCGCTGCCGGCCGGAACCTATTCGATCGCCGTTCGCAAAGACGGATATCAGCCCGCGTCCGAGCCGATCGAGGTGAAGTCGGGAGAGAAAATTCAGCGGCGGTTCGTGCTCGAGCCGCTCAGAACCGCCGGCTTCAACTTGATCACTCATCCGGCGACGTCGCATGTAATTCTCGACGGAAAAGCGCTGGAAGGAACGACGCCCATCAAGGTCGAGTCGCTGGTTCCGGGCAAGCATCTGGTAGAGATCAAGGGGCCGGAAGGCACTTGGTCGCAAGAGATCACGCTTTCGCCGGGGGCGAGCATCGATCTCGATGCAACGCTCGCGCAGGCCGCGCCAGTCGCTGCCGCGCCGATTGCTCCCGCGCCAGTTGCCGCCGCGCCAGTTGCTGCTCCGGCGCCGGTCGTTCCAGCCCCTGTTCCCGCTCCGGCGATTGCGCAAGAAGTCGCACCGGCTCCGGTCGAGAGAGTGAGGCCGACTCACGCGCCGAAGTTGGCCGTCGAAAAGCCGATCAGGAACGCGGCGCCGATCGAGAAGGCGGCACCGGTTGAGAAGGCCGCTCCGGTGGAGAAACCGGCGGCTGTGGCAGCGGCGGAAAATCCAGTCGCCAAGCCGGAGAGCAAGCATCGGTTCCGCTTGGACACCGAAGTGAAGGCGGAAACGAAGAGCGCGCCCAAGGTCGAGGCCGCTGCCGATTCATCGGTGGTGGGCGAAGGCTATCTGCGCATCGGATCGAAGCCGTGGACCACCATTGTTGTCGACGGCAAAGACACTGGGCTGCACACCCCGCAAACTCATCTCGAGCTGAGCGCGGGAGCGCACAAGATTTCGCTCACCAATCCGCAGTTCAACATCAAAGAGACCTTCACGGTCACCATCAAGGCCGGCCAGACTGAAACGGTCATCAAGGACCTGCGTCCGGCTGGGGCGGCGGAGAGCGAGTAGGCTCCGTCTCCGGTAGCGCATCGCGCGCGAGCATCGTCAGATCCATTCGCGTCCCGCGACGTGGGCCCATCACTACGAATAGTTCGCTCGGCGCGTAAGGGAGATTTTTCATCCACAGCGCGTCGAAATCCCTGCGAGCCGATTCAGCGCGAGCAAAATCAATTTTCGAATGGAGAGAGAGCAACCGGTTTTTCACTTCAGTGCGCGTCTTTTCATCGGACGTCGACTGGTAGACCTCTTCGAGGTGCGCTAGCGCAGCGTCGTCTCGGCCCTCTTTGTGCAAGATCGTGGCGGCGAGTAGCGGAATCCAGGGCGGGCCGCCGCCGACGATGGCCGCGTGCCGAATCCACTCCGCCCCTTGTCGATCCCACGACGCGCGTACCGCCGGATCATCCGTCTTGAGCTCGAAGAGAAAATTACATCCCAGCATGAACGGCAGCTCCCAATCGCTGGGAAACTGCTTTACGCCTAGCTCGAGAAAATGGCTGGATCGAGAGACGCTTTGGTTGGTGATCTCGCGACCATTGTACATCGTGGCCACGCCGGCCCAGCGATAGGGCGTCTTCCATGTAGGATCGAGCGCGAGGATGGTCTCGAGATAGGAGTCGAGCCACTCAAACCGCCCCCGATCCTGAAATTGTCCGCCAAAGTAGGTGAGCGCGCGGATGAACACCAAATCGGCGGCTAGCTCGGTATGCCCGAGCGACATGGCCTTGAGTGCGCTCGATCGCGGCAGATAGAGACTCTCTTGGTCGGTCGCTCCGGCGCGTTTCACCAACGCCCGACGTTCGGCGAAGAGAGCGAACGCGATCAAAAAGAAAACGCCCACCGCAGAAAGCGCACGGCGAGCGTTGACGGTCCCCATCGCAAAAGTTTACTGCTTTTGCGCGATCACCACCATGAATCCGCCCAGCCGCCGCAGAATCGGCGCGGTCGCGGCGAAGCGCTCCAGCTGCGCAAAGGCGTCGCGCACAAATGGCAGCTTGTGAACTTGCGAGACCGGCGTCACTACGCGAACTCCCTCGACGCCGACCACTTTCAGTCCGGGCGGCAGATGCGCGGTGGCATTGGCCAGCGAGTCGTAACGGGTGTAGACCGCTTCGTCGGTGTCTTGCGCAGAAATGGTGGTCGGACGTTTGAGGCGCTTGACCAGGTAGCGCAGCGACCAGGGATTGTAGAACTCGGCGATCACGTGCCCGCCCGGCCTAACCACGCGGCCCATCTCCGCCAGCGCGCCGCGAATGTTCTCCACGTGCGCCAGCACTTTGAACGAATAGCAGAGATCGAACGCATCGTCGGCAAACGGCAGATCGGTGACCGATCCGTGCACGACGTCGAGGCCGCGACCACGCGCGACTTCGAGCATTCCTGGCGAGAGATCGATTCCGATCGCGCTCTTGGCCCGCGGCGCGATCTCTTTCAAGATCATTCCGGTGCCGCAGCCGGCCTCGAGCACGCGCGCGCCGTCGGCGTAACGAAGCGCGATGCGGCTCTCGAGCTCGTCGATGAGCGCGTGATAGCCATGGTGCCTGTCGCGCTCGTAATTGGGAGCGAAAGCGTCGTAGTAGTCGCGGTTGGGACGTCTCACCAGTCGAGATTTACCATTTTCAAAGCGGATAGGCGAGCGTCGCGCCCAGTACCGTGGTGAGCACCAGCACCAGCGGAAACAGCACCAAAANNATACCAGAAAGGTATAGCCCATCACGTCGCGCGCGCGCAGGCCGAGCAGCGCCAGCACCGGCAGCATCCAGAACGGCTGTACCAGATTGGCGGCTGCTTCGCCGAGATCGTAACAGGCCACCACCCAGCCGAGATGCACTTTGAGCTCGTGCGCGGCTCTCATGACGTAGGGCGCCTCGATGATCCATTTCGATCCGCCGGAGGGCACGAACACGCCGAGCAGGGCGGAGTAGGCGGCCATCAGCGCGGGAAACGTTTTTTGCGTCGAGATGCCGACGAACACGTGCGCGATTCGTTCGTTCAGGCGCGTGGTGGCGATCATGCGCGCGATTCCCGCATAGAAAGGAAATTGTAAAATCACGCCCCAGGTGGCTGGGGTGGCTTCACGTACTGCGCGCATGAGCCGCGCCGGCGTGCGATGGAGCAGCATGCCGAGGATAAGCAGCGTCATGTTGATCGAGTTGAGCGTCAGCGAGCTCAGCCCGCCGCGAAAAGTGTGCGCGAGATAGATCGCGCCGAGTGCGCACATCAGCCAAATGAGAATCGGGGAGTGTTCGAATCTTTCGCCCCATGTTGTCGGACGTTCGAGTATTTCTTGGGCGTCGGGAATTTCGATCTGCAGAGACTCAGCGGTGCGTGCTTTCTCTCCCGTCGGCGCGGCCAGCCACATGATGAGCGTGACCACTGCGATCTCGATCACCACCGAGAGTCCGCTCTGCCACAGGAAGATGGTGTGGGAGAAGTCGATGATGCCGCCGTTTACGGAAACGATCTCGCGCACGCGATCAGGCAGCGCGCCTTTGGTCGCCATTTGCAGCGCTGCCGAACCCGAGAGTCCCTGCGCCCACACGCTGCCGAGGCCGAGCAAGCTGGCCGCGCCCATCGCGCGATAGTCGGCGCTACCGCGACGCCGCGCGATCTCGCGCACCAACATGGCCGAGAAGATCAGGCTGAAGCCCCAGTTGAGCCACGAGCTGGCCATGGCGAACAGCGCTACCATCGCGACTTGCGTGCGCGCCGATCGCGCGACCGCGGCGCGGGCGATCGATTCGATCAAGTAGCGGTGCACCGGCCTCGCCGACGCCACCACGTAGCCAGTGATGATCACCAGCGCCATCTGCATGGTGAATCCGATCAGCTCCCAAAATCCGTCGCCCCACGCGGAGGTGAGCTCGAACGGAGATGCACCCACGCCGATGCCGGCGACAAACACGATCACCGTTGCCAAGAGCGCGAACACGAACGCGTCCGGCAAGAACTGCTCGGCGAACCGGGTGAAGCGCAGTGCCATCCGCTCGATCATCGAGAATCGTTGTAACAGCTAGCAGGACGTCGAAAAAGGCGGAAATCTGAAAAGCGAATAGGCACGGGCGCTAGTCGATCTAACGAGAGGACTGCGTCCTCTCGCCCCGTCGGCGAAGCCGTCGGGGACCCCACTCTCCGCTCCGGGCCGACTCCGGCCCGACGGCGCCGTTGGCGCCTTGGCGAGCGGTGATTGAACGACAGTGCTGGCGTGTTCGGATGATGTCTTTTTCCACGGCCTGCTAGCGTTCAATGAAAAAGAATCGTGGTATGAGTGGACATGGAGCCTTCTCCTTCTGAACTCGCGCCTCCCGTCGCGCACACGCCCTATATCCTGCCCGAGCAAGAGATCGCCGAGTTCAGCGTCAAAGCGGTTTTGTTCGGCGCGATCTTCGGCATTTTGTTCGGTGCCTCGACGGTGTACCTGGCGCTCAAAGCGGGACTCACCGTATCGGCCTCGATCCCGATCGCGGTGCTCTCGATCAGCGTGCTGCGCGTGTTCGGACGCGCCACGATTTTGGAAAACAACATCGTCCAGACCATCGGCTCGGCGGGCGAGTCGATCGCCTGCGGTGTCGCGTTCACCGTTCCTGCGCTACTTTTTCTATCAGAAGGATCGAACGGACCGTCCTATTTTAACTACGTCACCATCATGACGCTGGCGGCCTGCGGCGGAATTCTCGGCGTGCTGTTCATGGTGCCGCTGCGTCGCTCGCTGATCGTCGCCGAACACGGAACGCTTCCCTATCCCGAAGGAACCGCCTGCGCCGACGTGCTCATTGCCGGCGAAAAGGGCGGACGCATGGCCGGCCTGGTGTTCGGTGGTGTGGCGGTGGCGGCGGTGTACAAACTTTTGAATAGCGTGCTTTCGCTTTGGAAGGAGGCGGTGGTCTGGGTCAGCTCGCGCACCGCGACCTTGCCGAATGCCACCATCGCCAACGAGATCAGCCCCGAATATTTGGGCGTCGGCTACATCCTCGGACCCAAAGTCGGCGGCATCATGGTCTCCGGATCGGTGCTCACGTTCTGCGTGCTCATCCCGATGTTGTCGCTGCTGGTGCCGGTGCAAAAAGTCGTTTCGGATCTGGTCGCGCTCGGATTCGATCCGCAGACGGTACAGCACTGGGACGACGTAAAACGATTTCGCGAAGCCTACACGCGCTACATCGGCGCCGGCGCGGTCACCATGGCCGGCATCATCACCCTCATCAAGACCATGCCCACGATCTGGCGTTCGCTCAAAGAGTCGGTAGCGGCGTTGCGCGGTGGCAAAGACGCCCGTCAAACCTTGCGCACCGAGCGCGACATTCCGATCACCTGGGTGGCCATCGGCGCGGTGGCGCTGGTGGTGATCTTGGCGGTGCTGCCGGTGCTGCCGGGGAGCTTCGGCGGAAAGCTGCTCATGTCGGTGCTGATGTTGGTGTTCGGATTTCTGTTTGTCACCGTCAGCTCACGCATCGTCGGGCTCATCGGCTCGTCTTCGAATCCAGTGTCGGGCATGACCATCGCCACGCTGCTCGGCACCGCGCTGGTATTTTTATCGGTGGGCATGGGTGGCGTGGTGAATCAGCCTATCGCCCTTTCGGTCGGCGCCATCGTTTGCATCGCCTCGGCCAACGCCGGCGCCACCAGCCAAGATCTCAAAACCGGATTTCTGGTCGGTGCCACGCCCATTCGACAACAACTAGGACTCATCATTGGAGTGTTGGTCTCGACGCTAGTGATCGGCCTGACGCTCAAGTTTCTCCATTCGAGCTTCGTCATTGGCTCTGACAAGTTCCCCGCGCCGCAAGCGACGCTGATGGCCACGGTCATCAAAGGGGTCATGTCGCGCAACCTACCGTGGGGATACATTCTGGTCGGCGCCGGGCTGGCGCTGATGGTCTTTCTCGCCGGAGTTTCTCCGTTGGCGTGGGCGGTCGGTGCCTATCTTCCGATCAGCACCACGCTACCGATCTTCGCGGGCGGACTTTTGTGCGCGCTGGTTCAGAAGCTGCGCGGCGAGAAGGTGGAGAGTGAGCTGTCGCCGGGAATGTTGTTCGCCACCGGACTGGTTGCCGGCGGCACACTCACCGGCGTGGCCAGCTCGATCTTGAAAGCCATCCCACTTGGCTCGAGCGATCTGCTCACGCGGAGTCAGCAAATTGGCGAAGGACTGCAAGCGCACCTCGGCATCAATCCTGATCTGCTGGCGCTGGTACCCTACGGTTTGCTCGCCTTTCTGTTGGTCAAAGTCGGCTTGCGCAAAGGCTCGCTCACCGAGTAGAGGATGTCGCGCGCGACGGTCGGTCGGCTGTAGCGTTTGAGAATCTCTCTGCTAGCGCGTTTGCCTTTTCGCCGCGCTCCTTCGATGTCTTCGAAGATCTGTCGCAAAACTTTTCGTAGATGGGGCAGGGATGGCTCGGCCCATCGTCCATACGCGTGATAAGCAGGAAGGTCGCGGCTGACCTTCACCAACTTACAGTCGACGAGGTATGAGGTTTCGTCGCTCATGAACGCCAAGTTTCCGCCGAAGCGCGTGCCGATCGCGGCCGTGCCGCACGCCATGGCCTCCATCATCGGTCGGCCCCAGCCTTCGCCACGCGTGACATTGATGAGCGCGGTGGAAGCGCGATAGAGACGGGCCAGCTCGTTCTGTCCCAATTGTCCGACAATGGTGATCTGGTCGAGTCGCTTCGGCCGCTCGTCGATCTGCTCGAGAAAAGTGCGCAGTCGTTTGCGGGTTTCGTCGGGATCGGAAACTTTGAGTAGCAGCGAGACCGCTTCATCGGCGGCGAACTCTTGGCAGAATGCCCGCAACGTGAGATCGGTCGCCTTGCGCACTTCGTTGTATTGCGGCTGCACTTTGGACGGAAGTAGATGGTTGGAAACGACGAGAAAGGTGCAGCGAGACTTCTTTGGTGCCGCATCGGGCCGATAGCGCCTGGTATCGAGCGCCATGGGCACCACTCGAATCTGGATTGTGGCTTTTTCGAACACCGAGCGATGAAATTCGGATGGCACCCACACTTCGTCAAAATGGCCGAGCGCGCGCAGCTCCGAAGGGGGAACTGCATCTGTCTCCGACATTGCGCGGACGATCCATCGAATCTCGGTGGCTCCGATTGCATCGCGAATCTGATGCTCGAATGCGCGCTTCAAGACCGGTCCACCCCACGATTGAAAATCGATGTAGTCGACGATGGCGGTGGCACGCCTGACTCCGTCGAGCTGGCCGGTGCGCTTCATGATGGCAGATACGTCGCGTAGATCTTTTTCGTTGGTGCCGCCCGTGGTGGTGCTCTTGGCGCGCAATCGTTCGAACGCCAATCGCAGTCCATCGGCGATTCCCGATTCGATCTTGAGGGCGAGTGGCTGCGGCAAGAATGTTTCGAGCTCGCGCGAATAGTGTCGATTGGTCGAACCGCGCGATTCAAGCCAGCGACTGAGATGAAAAGAGAGAACGCGCATGTCCGGACGATTCAGCTGAGCGAGGCGATCAATCGCGCCCGCCTTTACCGCGAATTTTCGCGCAGCGTAGGCGATGGCCAGTGGCCCGCTGACTTCGATCAGGTTCGAGAGCGTGAATAGATCGACGATACGTACCGGCACTCCGATCGCGTCAAGACCGAGGATGTAATCGCGCCACTCGACCGTAAAGCTCACCTGGCCGAGCGGGCTGAAGTTACCGAAGCAGAAGAAAAAAGGAAGCTGTTGCATCACCGGACGTTCGGGTTTTCGCGGTATGTCTGGAAATGCAGGTAAAATCAGTCGCTTGGGACCCAAGAGCGTGACTCACCCTCCGAGGTAGGCTTTGCGGACTTCGTCGGAGGCGGCTAGCTTTTTGGCGTCGTCGGACATTTTGATTTGGCCGGTTTCGAGCACGTAGCCGTGGTTGGCGATTGAAAGCGCCATGTGCGCGTTCTGCTCGACGAGAAGGATGGTCATACCCTCGGCGTTGATCTCGCGAATGATGCGAAAGATGGCGTGCACGATCTGCGGCGCCAAGCCGAGCGACGGTTCGTCTAGAAGAAGTAGCTTGGGTCGGGCCATGAGCGCGCGTGCCACCGCCAACATCTGCTGCTCGCCGCCCGAAAGCGTGCCGGCCGCCTGCTTTTCTCGCTCTTTCAAAATCGGAAAGCGACTGAACGATCGCTCGATGTCCGACGCGATTCCGGCTTTATCGTTGCGCGAATAGGCGCCGAGCTCGAGGTTGTCGCGCACGGTGAGCGACGCGAAGATGCCGCGACCTTCGGGCGAGTGCGCGATGCCGACGCGAACGATCTCGTGCGGCTTCTTGCCGCGGATCGACTTGCCGGCGAAGGTGATGTCGCCGCGGCTGGCGCCGACCAGTCCGGAGAGCGCGCGCAACGTGGTGGTTTTGCCGGCCCCATTCGAGCCCACCAGCGTGACGATTTGCCCCTCTTCGACGGAGATCGATACGCCTTTGAGCGCATGGATCGCCCCGTAGTGAATATCGAGGTCCTTTACCTCAAGCAGCGCCATGGCTCTCCGTCCCCAAGTACGCTTCGATCACCTTTGGATTTTTCTGAATCGATGCCGGCTCGCCTTCGGCGATCTTAATGCCATGATCGAGCACTGCGATCTGCTCGCACACCTGCATGACCAGGCCCATGTCGTGCTCGATGAGGAGCACGGTGAGACCGAACTCATCGCGCACGCGGCGAATGAGCGCGCGCAGATCGATCTTCTCTTGTGGGTTCATGCCGGCGGCGGGCTCGTCGAGCAGCAGCAGCTTCGGTTGCGTGGCGAGTGCGCGCGCGATCTCGAGGCGGCGCTGTTGGCCGTAGGGCAGGCTCTTGGCTTCGGAGTAGGCAACATCCGAGAGCCCAAACAGATCCAGCAGCTTTTCCGCCCGCTCGAGAATCTCCGCTTCGTCGTTGCGATAGCCGGCCGTCCGAAACGCCGCCGCCCACATTCCCGCGTGCGAACGCAGATGGCAAGCCACGCGAACATTGTCGAGCACCGAAAGCTCACCAAAGAGGCGAATGTTCTGAAAAGTTCGCGCCGCGCCGGCCGCCGCAATTTGAAACGGCTTCTTGCCCAGCAGACTTTCGCCGTCGAGACGAATCTCGCCACAGTCAGGCTGATAGACGCCAGTGAGCAAATTGAAAATCGTCGTTTTACCGGCGCCGTTGGGACCGATGAGCCCGGTCAGCGACTGCGGTGCCAGCGAAAGCGAAAAATCCGAGACCGCCTTCAGCCCGCCAAACGAAAGCGCAACATCCCGAACTTCGAGCGCGCCCCCGCTCACGCGCCCTCCCCCGTGAAAGTAGACCGTCGATTGTTGACCGTCGACCGTCGACTCCTAAACAAATGCCAAATCTCCCGCGTCCCCAGCATTCCCTTGGGCCGCACGATCATCATGATGATGAGAAGAAGCGAGTAGGCGATGAGGCGATAGTCCTGTACTTCGCGCAGCACCTCGGTGAGCAGCGTGAGCGTGGTGGCGGCCAGCGCGGCGCCCGAGATCGATCCCATGCCGCCCAGCACCACCATGATCACGATTTCGAACGAGCGCATGAAGTTGAACTCTTCCGGACGCGATGCGGTGCCGGCGCCGAGTTGATGGGCGAACAGCGAGCCCGCCACGCCGGCGAAGAACGCGGCCAAGACGAAGGCGTTCACTTTGTAGCGCGTGGTGTTTACGCCGATAGCTTCGGCGGCGATTTCATTTTCACGCACCGACAGGAACGCGCGGCCGTGGGTCGATTCGCGCAAGCGATAGGCGATGAGCAGGGTGATTGCCACCGCGCCCCAGGTGAAGCCGAGCGAGTTGTAGGATTGGCCGTGTGAAAATCCGAGCGCACCGCCGAGATGGAAGATGCGCGAGATGCCCGGCACCTCCTGCATTTCGGAAGGGTAGAGCACCGCCGGCGTGGCTTGCAGAAGCACGCGGATGATTTCGCCGAAGCCAAGGGTGACGATGGCCAGATAGTCACCACGAAGACGCAGCGACGGCAGTCCGACGATATAGCCGGCCAAGCAGGCCGTGAGCCCGCCCACGATCATCGACGCGACGTAGAGGGAATATCCCGCGACGGTGTCGTGGCGCAGCACATCGCCGAAGAGTGCGTAACCACCGTAGTAGGTGACCACGATCGATCCGTAGGCGCCGAGCGCCATGAAGCCGGCGTGACCGATGGAGAACTGTCCGGTGAGGCCATTGACGATGTTGAGGCTGACCGCGAGGATCACGTTCACGCCGATGTCGAACAAGATCTTCTCGGAGTAGGTGCCGCTCGGGATCGCCAACTGTACCGCGAACGCAAACGCGAAGACGATGGCGACAGGAACGATCGATCGCAAAAATACACGCGGCGCGGGCGCGTTTGGCGGCGTCTCTGCGGACAACTTTTCCGCCACGGCGCTCAAACCTTTTCCACCACGCGCTTGCCCAGAAGTCCGCTCGGCCGCACCAGCAAAATCAATATCAAAAGTCCGAACGCGATCGCGTCGCGGAAGGTGGTCGACAAATATCCGGCGACGAACTGCTCCGATAGCCCGAGCAAAAGTCCGCCCAGCATTGCGCCAGGAAGATTCCCGATGCCGCCAATGACCGCGGCCACGAATGCTTTCAATCCGTACAAAACCCACGATGCGTCGGCGGGCTGCTTGATTTGTCCGTAGGTGAGCGCCACCAAAAGTCCGGCAGCGGCGGCCAGCGCCGAGCCGATGATGAAGGTAAACGAGATGATGCGGTCGACGGGAATTCCCATCAGCCCGGCGATGTTGTGATCGATGGCGACTGCGCGCATTCCGCGCCCGATCTTGGTGCCGAACACCAGCGCCTGTAGACCGATCATGAGCGCCACCGCGGTCACCACCGCGATCACCTCCACCGCGCGCACCGGAATTCCGGCGATATGAAACACGTGCTCGGGAAGTTGCGGCAGACTGCGCACGCCGATCACGTTTTTACCGAAGATGAGCTGTCCGGTGTTTTCGATGAAGAGCGATACGCCGATGGCGGTGATGAGCACGTTCAGTCGCGGCGCGTGGCGAAGCGGACGATAGGCGAGCCGCTCGATCAGAAATCCGGTGATGGCACACATGGCCATCGCCATGAGCAGGAGCGCAGTGGCCTGAATCGGCGATGGTGTGAGCCAATCGAGCTTGACCGCCAGCCGATACGAAAAGAACGCGCCCAGCATGAACACATCGGAGTGCGCGAAGTTGATGAACTGCAAAATGCCGTACACCATCGTGTAGCCGAGCGCGATGAGCGCGTAGAGGCTGCCGACGGAAATTCCCTTGAAGAGGAATTGTAGGAAGGAGCTCATCGAGGGAGAGCGGATGGTCGACGGTCGACGGTCGACGGTCGACGGTAAAAACACCGGGCGCGGAGTGGTCGACGGGGCAAGTCTCGTTTCCGAAGCTGTCGACCGTCGACTGTTGACTGTCGACTCTTCACGGCGCGAGCGTGTACGCGATGGGCGAGGTCTTGCCCTCAATCTTCAGCACGAACGCCGGCTTCTTGGCGTCGCGGTGCTCGTCCATGGTGATCTTTCCGGTGATGCCCTGGAAATCTTTGGTCTGCGCCAGCGCATCGCGAACCGCTTTGTGCGACGGAATGCCGTTCGCTTCCGCCCCGGTAGACGCCCGTTCGATCGCATCCTTGAGAAGCATCATCGCGTCATGCGCCAGAGCCGCCATCGAGTCGGGCTTCTTGCCGGTCATCTGTTCGTACTTCGACACGAAGTTGACCACCTCCGGCCGCTTTTCGTCGACGGAGTAGTGGTTCGAGTAGTAGGCGCCCTGAATCGCGTCGCCGCCCTGATCCTGCACCGACTCCCATCCGTCGCCGCCGAGAAGCGGAGCGGTGATGCCGATGGCACGCGCCTGCTTGGCGATGTTGGCGATGTCGGTGTAGTAGCCGGGGATGAAGATCGCTTCCGGCTGTGCCTGCTTGAGCTTCTGCAGCTGCGCCGAGAAATCCTGATCGCCGCCCTGATAAGACTCTTTGTCGATGACCTGGCCGCCGATCTTGGTGAGCGAGTCCTCGAAATATTTCGCCAGACCCTGCGCGTACGCTTGGCGTTGATCGATGAGAATGGCCACCTTCTTCAGGCCGAGGCCGCCCTTGTTCTTGGGATCGGTGGCGAAGCGCGCCATGACCAACCCTTGAAACGGATCGACGAAGCAAACGCGAAAGATGTAGTCGCCGGTCTCGGTGACCTTGGGATTGGTCGACGAGGGGCTGATCATCGGTACGCCGTTTTGCTGCGCGATTTGCCCACCGGCGATCGACAGTGACGAGGCCACTTCGCCGATGACTGCGATGACATGGTCGGACGTGATGAGACGCGTCACCGCGGTGCCGACTTCCGACGTTTTGCCCTGATCGTCGTAGTTCACCAATCTTACTTTTTTGCCTTTGATCCCGCCCTGCGCGTTGATCGCGTCGACCGCCATCTTGAGGCCGTTGTGCGTGGATTGACCGAAAGTCGCTTCCGATCCAGTGAGCGAACCGTATTCGCCAACCACGATTTCGGTCGCAGGCGCGTTCGCGGCGGTTTCGGACTTCTTGCAACCGGTCAGCAAGACCATGCACGTACTGATCGCGAAAAAACAGAGACGTTTCAAAGGGCGGCTCCGGCTTTTTTGTGTGGTATCCAACTAGCAATCGGGGCGCAGAAAGTCAATCGATTCGGTGGCTTCTGCGCAAAAAGTTGTGTAAGACAAGACGTTGAATCGGCTCGTCTTCTACACCGCGCTGCTGATGCTTTTGAACGTCGCGCTGCTCCTGCCGCAGGCGAAGAACGATCGCGGTAGCGCACGCGCTCCACTCAGGGTCGGGCTGGTGTTCGACGTGGGCGGTCGCGGCGACAAATCGTTCAACGATTCAGCCTATCGCGGTGTGGATCGTGCGGTCCGCCAGCTCGGAGTACAGGCCGAATATATCGAGCCGGGCGACGGATCCGATCGCGAGTCCGGCATTCGACTGCTGGCCGCGCAGGGGTTCGACCTGATCCTCGGAGTCGGCTTCATCTTCTCCGACGATCTCTATTCAGTGGCATCCGAATATCCGAACACGCGCTTCGCCTGTATCGACTACGCCAAATTCGACGCGCATGGATTCGTTGAGCCACCGCCCAACATGGTGGCGCTCAAGTTTCGCGAAGAAGAGGGATCGTTCTTGGTCGGCGCTTTGGCGGCGCTCACCTCGAAGACCGGCGTGGTTGGCTTCGTTGGCGGCATGGACATTCCTCTCATTCGCAAATTCGAAGCTGGCTACGCGGCGGGCGCGATGTATGTCTGTCCAAATTGTCGAGTGGAGGCGGGCTACGCCGGCGTTACCGGCGACGCATTCAAAAATCCGGCCAAGGGCAAAGAGTTGGCGCTGGCGCAGTACGCCTCCGGCGCCGACGTGATCTTTCAAGCGGCCGGCTCGACGGGCCTGGGCGTGTTCGAAGCGGCGCGCCAAAGCGGCGAAAATGGAATTCCGCTGCGCTTGGCCATTGGTGTCGACGCCGATCAATGGAACGAAGCGCCCGGCCACATCCTGACCAGCATGACCAAACAGGTCGACGTGGCCGTCTTCGAGACGGTGAAGGCGGTCAAAGAGGGCCGATTCCGCGGTGGTGTACGCGTGTTCGGCTTGAAGGAGCAGGGCGTCGACTACGTCTACGACGACAACAATCGTTCGCTCATTTCCGACCAAGCGCGCGCGCGTGTCGAAGCGCTACGGCTAAAGATCATCGCCGGCGAGATTAAAGCTCCGACGGAGCGCAAGTGAGCCCGACCGACATCGGCGAGAGCACCGAAGCGCTCGGCTGCGCTCACGTTTGGAAGCGATTCGGCGAGGTGATCGCCAACCGCGACATCTCGCTTTCTATCGCGCGCGGCACTGTGCACGCGGTGATCGGCGAAAACGGCGCGGGAAAATCGACCCTCATGCGCGGGCTCTACGGGCTGCATTCGCTCGACCAAGGATCGGTGCGCATAGATGGCGAGCTTATCGAAACGCCATCGGTGGCGGCGTCGATCAAGCGACGTGTGGGCATGGTGCACCAACACTTCATGCTGGTCCCCACGCTCACGGTGACCGAAAATGTGGTGCTCGGAGACGAACCGGTCGAGCGTGGAATGCTCGTGCTCTCGCGCGCGGAACAGAAACTGATCGAGCTCGGTGAGCGGCTCGGCCTAGCGCGCGATCCGGCGCTGTTCCGTCGCCGGGTGGGCGAGCTGAGCGTGGGCGAAGCGCAGCGGGTCGAGATCTTGAAGGTGCTTTATCGCGGCGCCAAGATCCT
Organism: Myxococcales bacterium; assembly: GCA_003153195.1. Taxonomy (GTDB): domain Bacteria; phylum Myxococcota_A; class Polyangia; order Palsa-1104; family Palsa-1104; genus PALSA-1153. Next base: position 13,268 of record PLXG01000321.1, on the reverse strand, counting down.
GATCCTCGACGAGCCGACGGCGGTGCTGTCGCCGCTCGAAGTGGACGATCTGTTTGCCGTGTTGCGTCGCCTGCGCCAAGACGGAAGCACCATCATCCTCGTGACCCACAAGCTCGACGAGGTGATGGGCCTGGCCGATCGCGTCACTGTGCTTCGGCGTGGCGAGACGGTGCTCGAGGTCGAGACCGGCCAGACCTCCGCCGCTCAGCTGGCGCACGCCATGGTTGGTCGCGAGCTCGCTAAAAGTGTACGGACCACTCGCCAGAAAACGATCAGCCCGCCGACGATGCGATTGAAGGTGGAGTCGCTGTCCGTGCGTCGCTCCGACGGAAGCTTGGCCCTCGATGGCGTGAGCTTTTCGATCGCCGCTGGAGAAATCTTGGGCGTGGCCGGCGTCGAGGGCAATGGCCAGTCGGAGCTGGCGTTGTCGATGGCCGGAATTTCCACGCCGGAGCGCGGACGGGTGCGGATCGACGGACAGGACGTCACCGCGCTGCCGGTGATCGCGCGTCGCCGCTTGGGAATGAGGTACGTGCCGGAAGATCGTCACGGTCGCGGACTTCTGCTCGATGCCACCGTCGAGGACAATTTTCTACTGGGCGTTCAAGAGCACTATCGTCGCTTCGGTTTCGTCGATCGCCGGCGGCTCGAGATCGATGCGCTCGAACGAACCAAGGCGCTCGACGTGCGTCCGCCCGACCTGTCTGCGGTGGCGCGTACGCTCTCCGGCGGCAATCAACAGAAAGTGGTGATCGGGCGCGAGCTGGCCGGTCGCCGAGACATTCCCTTGTCGACGCTGGTGTGCGCGCAACCCACCCGTGGCGTCGACGTGGGCGCGATCGAAAAGATTCACGCCGAGATCGAGCGTGTACGAAAAGATGGCGCCGCCACGCTGCTGATCTCGGCGGAGCTCGACGAGCTCTTGGCCCTGTCGGATCGCATCGTCGTGCTCTTTCGCGGACGCATCGTCGGCGAGCTCGAGGATTTCGACCAATTCGCCGCAGGCGAACTCAAAAGCCGCGTAGGCGCGCTCATGCTGGGGGCCGCATGAATCAGGCTGGCAATCGCACGCTGGAACGAATCGTCCCTCCGCTGTGGGCGCTGCTCATCGCGCTCGGCGCCGCTTCGATGTTGATCGCCTCCATCGGCGGAAATCCGCACCAGGTGCTCGGTCTGCTTTCGCTCGGCACGTGGCGAAGCGGTTACGGCTTCGGTCAGGTTCTGTTCAAGGCCACGCCACTGCTCTTCACTGGTCTGTCAGTGGCGATGGCGCTCGAAGCAGGACTGTTCAACATCGGCGCCGAAGGGCAAATTACCGTCGGAGCGTTGGCGGCGGCGCTGGCGGGCGCGACGCTTCCTGTCGGCACGCCTCACTGGCTGGCGATTTTCTTGTGCGTGGTCGCTTCGTTCGCCGGCGGTGCGCTGGTGGGCGGAATCGCCGGAATTCTGAAGGCGTGGCGCGGCTCGCACGAAGTCATCACCACCATCATGCTCAACTTCATCGTGCGCGCAGCGATGGTGGGCCTGGGCGGGACAATTTTTCTGCGCGAATCGGTGCATACCCGTCCGGTGATCGAAGCGGCTCGATTTGCGCGGTTCAGTCAATGGCTCTCCCCGTCGCTGTTCAAAGGTTCGGCAGTGAATGATTCGCTGTTTCTGGCGCTCCTGGTTTGTCTCTTGGTGTGGGTGTTTTTGAACCGAACGACCGCCGGCTTTGCGCTCCGAGTGGTCGGTGCATCACCGGGCGCGGCCGAAGCAGCGGGCATTTCACCTGGTCGAGTCACGGCCTGGGCGTTGGCGCTGTCGGGCGGATTGGCCGGGCTTGGCGGCTGCAACTTTGTCCTTGGATACAAATATTATTATGAAGACGGCTTCTCCGGCGGGGTCGGGTTCATGGGCATCGCGGTGGCGGTGCTGGCGTTCGGAAGTCCGCTCGCGCTCATCTTCGCGGCGCTGCTGTTCGGCACGCTCTCGCAGGGAGGGCTGGCGATCAATGCGGTGGTGCCGAAGGAGCTGGTCGACGTGCTCGAGGCGGTGATCATCTTCGCGGTGGCGGGAACCAAGTGGCCGGTTCGCCGAATGCTATCGCGCTCGTCCTCGAAGATCTCGAGCGGGGAAAAGACGTGAGCGCTTCGGTCGGCGAGGCGGCGTTCGCGCTCACTTTGTCGGCGGCGGTAATCCGCATCAGCGTGCCGTATGTACTGGCGGCGCTGGGCGGGTTTTGGTCGGAGCGCGCCGGGGTGATCAACATCGCGCTCGAAGGTCTGCTGCTGATGGGCGCGTTCGCGGCTACCGTCGGTGCCTGGTTCGGCCATTCGGCGCTGATAGGCGTAACCACCGGAGTCTTGGGCGGGATGATTTTGGCCGGGCTCTACGCTTGGCTGACCTTGGTGTTGCGCGCCGATCAGGTGGTGTGCGGTATCGCCATCAATCTCCTCGCCGATGGCGGAACGCGTTTCTTCATGAAGGTGCTGTTCGATTCGTCATCGAACTCACCGCGCGTGGACGCCTTCGATTCGCTGTCGCGCGGCGGCGTGGCGATTCATCCCATCGTGCTCGCTACCATCCTGCTCGTCGCGGTTTCCACGCTGGTGGTCTATCGGACCCCGTTCGGTCTGAGGTTGCGCGCCGTCGGAGAGCATCCCGAAGCGGCGGCGTCGCTCGGCATTTCGGTTTCGCGCATTCGGCTGGCCGGCCTCTTGCTCTCGGGCGCGCTGGCGGGTCTCGGCGGAGTTTGGCTGGCGGCCGATCAGCGCCAGTTCGTAGCGGGCATGTCGAACGGTCGCGGCTATATCGCGCTCGCCGCGCTGATCCTCGGCCGGTGGCGACCTCAAACTGCGGCGCTGGCGGCGCTCGGATTTGGCGCGGCCGAAGCGCTGCAGATCGCGTTGCAGACCAGCGGACGATCGTTCGAGCGGTTTGGTTTCGCGCTGCAGGCGCTGCCTTATGTGCTCACCCTGGTGGCACTGGCCGGGCTGGTGGGTCGGTCGATTCCACCAAAGGCACTAGGTCGCAACGAAAACTGAGATATATTCGCCGGCGATGCGAACCCTACTCGTCGGCCTAGTTGCTGTTTCACTCTTCGGATGTAGCCCGGGAAAGTCGGCCCGCCTCGCGCAGGGCGACTACGTTCTGCAATTTACCGAGGATGGATCTCACTTCGAATTTTTGCGGCGAAATGAAACGCTGCTGGCGTTTGGATCAGATGCGTTTCAGCTCGGCGCGGTGACCACGATCGATCCCGAGCTCAACTACGATCCGTACCAAGCTGAGCCCGAGAGTGACGACGACACTGCCTATCCGCCCGACGACTTGGTATGGGAGACCGCTTCGAGCTTTCGCATCGCCAGCGTATCCACCGCCGGTGTCGTACTCGAAGTCGGATTTCACGGAGGCGACAAGTCGACGGTGACCTTCAGTGCCAACGGCGAAGGAACTTTTTCGGCCACCTGGATGCCGACCGCCATGCCGCAGCCGATCGGGTTCATGCGCCTGCGCGCGCAGGTCGACAAGACCGAGGCGTTCTACGGGCTCGGCGAGTGGGGCGATCAGGTCAACCATCGCGGACGCCGGCGCTCGACGCAGATCGAGCCCGATCTCACCATGGAGAACGATACCAACGAGGCGCATGTTCCGATTCCATTTTTGACCGGAACCCGCGGCTGGGGAATTTTCGTGGCCAGTCGCCGCGCCGGTTCGTTCGACGTCGCCAAGAAGCAGAACAACGTGGTCGAGGCGACGTTCGGCACCGCCGAGCAGAGTAGCGACGGGCTCACCTTTCATCTGTTCGGCGCCGACCATCCACTCGACGTGACGCGTCGCTATTACGCGGTCACCAGTCCGCCTCTTTTGCCGGCGACCTGGGCGCTTGGCCCGTGGTTGTGGCGCGACGAGGCGGTAAACGAGGCGCAAGTGCTCGACGACATCGACAAAGTGCGCGACCTCGATCTGGCTACGTCGGGAATGTGGATGGATCGGCCCTATGCGACCGCGGTGAACACCTTCGATTGGGTTGCGAACAAATACACCGATCCGCAGATGATGATCGATCACGCGCACGACATGGGATTGCGCATGGCGGTCTGGTCGTCGCCCTATCTCGAGCCGGCGACCGGCGACCTGGCCACCCAAGCGATGACCAAGGGCTATTTCCCGCCGAAGAACGGGATTGATCTAAACCACTGGAGCCATCCGCTCGATCTCACCAATCCCGACGCCTATTCGTTTTGGCAGGGAATGATCCATCACTACACCGACATGGGGATCGAAGGATTCAAGCTCGACTACGGCGAAGATGTGGTGGTCGGCCTTTTCGGAAAACGCGTCGACTGGCTGTTCGCCAACGGCGAGACCGAGCTCACCATGCACTATGGATACACGCTGAAATATCATCAGGTCTACGCCGAGACCATTCCACAGACCGGCGGATACTTACTTTGTCGCGCCGGCCGCTGGGGCGATCAGGCGCGCATCTCGGTGGTATGGCCGGGCGACATGGATGCCACCTTCACCCATAAGGGCGACGCCTTCGCCGACGCGCACGGCGGAAAGATGATCCCGCGCGGCGTGGGCGGATTTCCCGCCACGGTGATGTACGGACTGTCGCTCGGACCGTCGGGATTTCCGTTTTTCGCGGCCGATACCGGCGGCTACATTCACAGCCCGGGTACCAAAGAGCTGTTCGTGAGATGGGCCGAGCAGACCGCGCTCTCGACGGTCATGAACGTGGGCGATTCGTCGAGCCAGATGCCGTGGGAGTTCACCGCCGACAACGGCCGCGATCAGGAAGCGCTGGACATTTACCGGATCTACGCGCGGCTGCACGTGCGGCTGTTCCCCTACGAGTGGACCTATGCGCAAAAGTTGGCGGCGCCCGACGGTGGGCGGCCGATCACCCGCGCGCTCGGACTGGCCTATCCCGAGCTCGGCGTGCACCCGAACGACGAGTATCTGTTCGGCGACGATCTATTGGTCGCGCCGGTGGTGACCGAAGGTGACACTACGCGCAGCGCCATGCTACCGACGGGAACTTGGATCGATTGGTGGGACGGCACGTCGTACGCGGGCGGCACGCAGGTGACCATTCCGGCGCCGTTGGGCAAGCTTCCGCTGCTGATGCGCGAAGGTGCGATCGTTCCGCTGCTGCGTCCCACCATCGACTCGATGTCTCCGACCACCATGCCCGATCGCGTCGACTCGTTCGTCACGCACGCCGGTCCGCTCTACGTTCGCATCGTGCCCGGTGCCGATGGTGCCTTCACCATTTACGACGGCACGCAGATCTCGATGAGCGGATCGAAGGTTCAAGTTCAGTACGGCAACGTCTTTGCCGGCGGAATGGTGCTGGAAGAAATTCACACGCCGATGCCGAGCAGCGTGACTGTCGACGGCAATCCGATTCAGTCGGTCGCATCGCTGGATGCGCTCACCGGCCCGGGCTGGTTCTGGCAATCCGACGTCGGCGGCACGTTGTGGATCAATGTTCCCGACGGACCGCACACCGTCGATCGCAACTAGAAGAGTCGACAGTCAACGGTCGACAGTCGACGGTAAAAGCGATCGACGCGAACCGGTCGGTGGTCACGATAGTTCGATCGGCGGAGCCTTTTTCCGAACTGTCGACCGTCGACTGTTGACCGTCGACCCTTCTCAATTACTTCGCGCGCAGCGAAATCCGACATCCGCTCCGAACAGCGCGGGCCCACGATGATCGCGCGCGGCGCAGCGGAGCGCATCGGCGTGATCCATCCAGCCGCCGCCGCGAACCGTTCGCAGGCCACCCGTTTCCGGTCCTTGCGGATCGGACGCGGGAGAGCTGGCGTAGTAGGTTGCGGAATATCGGTCCCAAATCCACTCGAGTAGATTGCCCGCCATGTCGCGAAGCCCATATCCGTTGGGCGCGAACGATCCCACCGGCGCGCTACCGGACGCAGTGACCGTTTCGCAGCTCGTCTCGGCGGAGTTGCTCGCGCACGGAACGCCGTCGTCTTTTTGCAGATCGTAGCTCGCGTGCGATGGCTTGGTCGAATACTGTGCCTGCTTGAGGCTGATGGTGTCGCCGAGCGGAAAGCGCTGACCGGCTGCGCCGCCTCTCGCCGCCTTTTCCCACTCCGCTTCGGTGGGCAGTCGATAGCCGCTGGCGCCCCAATTCAGGTTCGACGCGTCGATCGCCACTTCGCCGGTGCGGTAGATCTGCGTGTGACCGGTATCGGTGAAGTAGACAGGGGCGAGACCTTCCATCTCAGCGCGCGCGTTGCACCACTTCACGGCGTCGAACCAGCTCACCGCGCTCACTGGATGGTCCGGGCCCGGTGCGTTTCCCGCGTGACTGAACTTGTATCCGTGCGCGGTCGCCCACTGATAGACCTGCTTCCAAAGCGTGTAACTGACCAGGTTCTCCTCGAGAAAGAAGGTGCCGACGCTGACGCTGTGAGTCGGCTGCTCACCATCGGTGGCGGTGGAATCGCCGTTTTGGTCGCCCATGGTGAACGCGCCGGCGGCGATGAGCATCATGCCGCTCGGGGGGGCGGTCGCCGCATCGGCGTTCGAACCGAGATCGCCTCCGGCGGCATTGTCGGCCACGCTCTCGATCCCGTCCGTCTTGAGTCCGCCGTCGGCTTTGAGCGCCGAGCCATCTCTTCGCCCGGATCCTCCGTCGTCTGACGAGTCGAACGCGCTCAACTGACCGGCGCAGCCCATCGTCAGCGAAAGTAACCAGGCGCACGCGAATTTCATGAATGCGTCGATGAGCACGAGACGTGCCACCTTCGACGACGTGAAATCGGCAGATTGGGCTCGATCGACCGGGGGTGCGCGCCCCAGTCGCGGAACGATTGACCCCGCGCGCGTGGGACAAAAGTGTCCCAGCTGCTCGCAGTATTTCCTGAATGTCACTCGCGATTCTCACAACAAGAGATGCCATGAAGCGAATCGCGAGATGGAGTGGAGTTTCATTGGTCGCGCTGGTCGGCTGCCAAACACGTCCCGGCATCGTTCCACTCGTTCCCGATCTCGGAGTTTCCGACGGTGGAACATCGACCGACGCCGGAACGTCGGCCGACTTGAACATCGCCGACGCCGGAAACCAACTCGACTCGTTCGTAAATCCCTCTGACTGTCCGGCAGCGCAGCCCTCGGAGGGAGATCTTTGTCAGGAGAACTCCGGGCCGTGCAGTTATGGCGCGACCGACTGCGTCAGCAGTTGTAACTGCGACTGGGACGGAACCCACTCACCGGCTTGGCACTGCATTGTCCCGGTGGGATCATCCTGTCCCGCGACGACCTGTCCTGCATCTCCGCCGAACCGTCGACACTGCCGACCACACTCAAGTCGGTCACCGCCGCGTCGCTGTCCGCCGTCTTCACCCCGAGTTTGGCCAGACAGGCGGCGTGCAAGACCACCAATCCCGAGAGCACGACGCGATTCATCAGTCTTCCGACGAATTACTCGAAGTTCGCAGCTTGTACTTCTTCACCGCGCGCCAAATGAACTTGCGATTGGTGCCGGTGAGCTCGGCAGTTTGTCTGACACGGCCGCCGGTCTTTCGCAGCGCGGCCTGAATGAACGCGCGCTCGTAGTTTTCAACCGCCTGTCTGAGCGGAATCGAGAAGTCGGGCTTTAGCTCGTCGGTGGTGACGCCAAGCTCGCGAGACTTGTCGTGCTGGACATTTCCCGTCGCCAACTGCTGTTCCACCGCGTTGCGCAGCTCGCGTACGTTGCCCGGCCATTTGCGCGCCTGAAAATCGCGGATCGCCTTCTCGGTGACGTTGTGCAGAAACGAGTCGGACCCGAGGCTGTGCTCGAAATGGTTGACCAAAAGAGGGATGTCCTCGGCGCGCTCTGACAGCGAGGGGACCGGAACGCGAACCACCGCCAGACGGTAGAAGAGGTCTTCGCGAAATCGCCCCTGTTCGATCTCGAGCGCCAAGTTGCGGTTGGTGGCCGCCAAGAAACGAACGTCGACGTGGCGCGACTTTTGTCCGCCCACCGGCCTCACTTCCCTCGACTCGAGCGCGCGCAGAAGCTTCGGTTGCAGCTCGAGCGGCAGTTCGCCGATTTCGTCGAAGAAGAGCGTGCCGCCGGCCGCCTCTTCCATGGCGCCGGTGCGATCGCGATCGGCGCCGGTGAACGCGCCGCGCATGTGTCCGAACAGCTCGCTCTCCATCAGCGTCGGCGACACCGCCGAGCAGTCGAAGATCACGAACGGTCCGTCGGCGCGCAAGCTCTCTTCGTGCAGCGCTTCGGCGACCAGCTCCTTGCCGGTGCCGGTCTCGCCTTCGATCAAAATGGTGGCGTCGGTCTTGGCCACCTTCTCGAGAATGCTGTACATCCTACGCATGGCCACGCTCGCACCGACCAGCGCGCCGAATCGATCGCGCGAAGAGAGCGGCAGCTCCACCGTCTCCTGCGTGGGCTCCAGTCGCAAAGTGGTGCGGCCGATCTCGATGGTTGAGCCGCGCCGCGCGTAGGCGTCGTTCACGCACACGCCGTCGAGCAGGGTGGAGTTGCGACTGCCGGCGTCGATCACCCGAAGTCCGCGTTGATCGAGGCGGAGAGTCAGGTGGTGCCGGCTGACCGTGGGATCCTCGATGCGGAGATCGCAATTTTGTCCGCTGCCAATGGTGGCATCGGGTCCGACCAACTTTTGCGACTTCCCCTTGGCCGGGCCGTCGAGGATCTCGACCAGGATCTTTTGGGTTCGGATCTTGTAGCTGCTGCCCTCTTGGATGAGAGGCTGCGTGCCGCCAAATTCATTGGGTTCGTTCGCCACCGACGGTAGAATACCACATGTAAAAAGACGATGTCTGATATCGCTACTGGCAGCTCGCCGGAACTTGCTGGTTCATCGCCACGCCCATCTGTCTAGCTGCCACGTCGGTCACCACCACGTCGGGCGCTCCGTCGTGATTCAGGTCGACGCTGACGATGCTCAGGGCGCCGACGTAATTGGCGGAATGGTCCGTTCCGATGGAAAAGATTCCGCCGGGTTCGAAGGTGCCGTCGCCATTTCCGAGGAGCACCGAGAACTTTACGTGAGTGCCGTTCGGGGGCCACATGTCCTCGTACGCTACCAACACATCGGGCTTGAGATCCTGGTTGACGTCCGCGATGGCAAATCCCTGATCGACTTCGCCAGTAGGATAGGAGGACGGCTGCGACAGAAATGTACCGTTGCCGTTGCCGAAAAAGATGGTGATTGTCGAGTTGCCGTCGATGAGCACCAGATCCTGTTTCTGATCCCCGTCGAGATCGGCCGATGCGAGCGCGATCGAATAGTTGGGAATCATCGGATCGAGGAGCGTGAACCCGGGCAGCGCGTTGCCGTCGTTGCCGCCGTTCAAGAGCACATTCAAGTCTCCACTGCCGTCAGGCATCGCGTAGGTCTTCTCGCTGTATACCAGTCCGAGATTGCCGTTCAGCCGCGCCGGCGTCATCGAGACGACGAACCTGGAGGTCATTCCGAGGTTCGCACCCGTGAAGTTGCCGTCGCTATCTGCGTAAAGAAGTTCGATGGTTCCCGTATCGGTTCCCGGATCAAATCCGGCGGCCGCGAGATCGGAGAGACCGTCCCCGTTGAAATCGCCGGCGGAGAGTGCCACCGCGCCTTGGTGATTGGGGATCGGCACGGACATCGACACCGCCCGGGTGATGTTTTCGATTACGTACAGCCCATCGCTGCTGGTCGCGATGTCATCTTTCCCATCGCCGTCGAAGTCGCCCACTGTCAATATCTGCGGATAGGTTCCGGCGGAAACGCTGATCGGTGGCTGCGCGAACGTTCCGTCTCCATTTCCGAACCAGAAGTCGATGGTGATGCCGTTGGCAATGGCCAGGTCGTTTTCATGATCGCCATCGAAGTCGCCGGTCACCATCGCGAAGCCGGGGTTGGCCATCGGATAATCGGTAAATGACTCGGTAAATTGCGCCGCGTTGGACACCGCGATCGATTGGCTCTTCGTCGTGCCGCTCATGCCGAGAATCGACGGCGTCGCTGTCACCGCGACGGTGCGCATTCCCAGCAGCTGCCGACTGGTATCCCACACGAAAGAGTGCTCGGTTCCTTCCCGTGAGGTTGACACCTGCAAAAAGGGCGAACCGGTGATCGCCTGAATTCGTCCGCGATCCAAGATCTCGAGCGCAACGTCGGCCGACTGGGATCCAACTTGTGAAACCGAATAGGTGACCGTCATACAGCGGGGATCGGTTCCCGCGGTCAATGAGAGCGCGGTGACGACGGGCAGAGCCGGCACGAACGCCACTGGAATCGAGCCCAGCAAGGTTCCATTTGAAAAGGCGGACACGACTTTGGTCTCGCCGGTGAGTGTCGCCAGCGTTCCCGCGGTAGTGCCGTCGAGCGCCGTTTCGTCGGGTTGAACGATCGTGTTCTGAGTCCCGCTGACTTGGAGCGAGACCGACTGCCGAGGAAGCGCCACGCCGGCCACATCGCGGACGGTCACGGTAATGGTCGCTTGCTGTACGCCGTCGGCGATGAGTCCGGAGCTGGGCGCGGCGGTCAGCGAAGATTGCCCGGCGTTGGCAGCACCCACCGTGGTGGCCGAAAGCGCTAGGCTTGCGACCGTGCATCCGTCGGCGAGCGCGAGCATGGTGGTGCCGCCGGCCAACGGAACGTTGCCGCTCATGGCGCGCACGCTGAGCATGGCGGTCTTCTTGGCCGTGTAGTCGGTCAGAGCAATTTCGAGGGTGGCACTGTCTCCGATCTTGTCCACTGGAATGCCGGTGACCGGTGCGTTTCCGTCAATGGTCACTTCGAACGAGTCGGCGCTGGCCAGATTTTCGGCGGTGAGCGCGACGCGAATGGTGGCCGATTTGCACTTGCGCGTGCAGCCGCCCGACAATGCGGAGGCGAGCACGGAGGCGAGCGCGACCGTGCTCGCGATGCGATTCACTTGCTCACCACCACCACATCGGCGGCGCGCGGATCGCGCGTGCCATAGACCACTCCCAGCGCGATACTGGTGGCCACCACGGCGGCTGCTCCGCTGACCGCGGTCCACAACCACCATTTTTTCTTGAGCGGCCGATTGTCCTCGCCGATTTTGTGCAGCGCGATGCGCACCTGCGCGGTTTCGCCGGAACGTGGATTGGCAAAGAGCAATGCAGGCTCGAATCCGGCGAGCTGCGCCGAGACCTGGTGATTGCCCGCGCTCACGCGAATCGGTGAGGACAGCGGCGCTTTACCGACCGCGTGTCCGTCGACGGCAATCTCGGCTCCTGCGTCGAGCGCGCGCACGTCGAGGTGCGCCACGCGCTTGGAGAGAATTGCGATTTTGGACTTGGACACGCCGGAAAACTCGGCCGGAGGATTTTGCGCTTCGGCCAAGAAACGCTCGAACACCTCCAGCGCCTCGAGGTCGCGACCCAAGTCAGACAAGACCTGACCTTTGTTGAAGAGCAGATTGGGCGCGGGAAACGACGCGTAGGCTCGGTCGAACTGATCGAGCGCGATCAGGTAGTCGCCGCGCTCCCAGGCGGTCACGCCGGCATCGCGACATCGCTTGGCCTCTTGTTTTCGCGCGGCCTCGTCGCTGATCTTGTCGGCGCACGCGACAGATGAAAGCGCCATCGCGCCAAGTACACCGAGCAGCGCGAGCGCTCGAATCACTCGACGTCTCCCCAGACACGACCGGCTCGTTTGGCAGGCTCGCTCTTCTCGACCGCTGCGCCGGCCGAAGCGGGTGCGATCGCCCGCTTATGGCTTTGGCTGCGCACGACTTGGCTCCGTGTCGATGGGAGTGGCGCGCTGAGCGACTTGGGCGTGGGCGTTTTCTCGGGCGACGTCGGTTCGACTACGTCGGTCTTATCGGTTTGGTCGGTCTTGTCGCCTTTGGCAGTTTGGTCGGGAACGTGCGCGAGCTCGAGCGGCCGAATGGTCGGTGTCTGGGCGGTGGGCGAGGGCGCATGAAGCTGCATCCACGCCGCCACCGTTACCAGCACGACCGCGATCGCGCCGAGCGCCCAAGGAAGCGGGCGTCGATTGGGAGTGGACGCCGGGGCTGAGCTTCCGTCCTTTTCCAGCACCGCCACCGCCGGCGCGAAGCCGTCGCGCGCCGCTGCCGCGCGGGTCAGCGACATCAGCGTCTGTGTCACTTCGTCCGCGGTCGTGAGCTTCTCGGAATTTGCGTAGCCGCGCACCAACTCGGCAAGCGCCGACGGACGAAAGGTCGGATATTTCTGAGCCAGCAGCAGGCCGAGCGCATGCTCGAGATCATCGGCGCTGGCAAAACGGTCTTGGCATTTCGGCGCGGTGGCGCGCGCGATCACGCGCACCAGCTCTTCGTCGAGCTCCGGCCGGCGCGCTCGCAGTCGCTCGACGTCGACCCCTCGCTGAAGCCCGAGACCCAGCGCCACTTGCAGCGTTGCGCCGAGTGAATAAATGTCTGCCAAATGAGAATTGGTGGTGGCGTTCTCCGCCACTTCGGGCGCGAGATAACCTTTGGTGCCCGCGCGAATGTCGTTTCCCGGCGCCGACACACCGCTCGCCTGTGCGATGCCGAAGTCGGTGAGCTTCACTTCGCCTTCGCGCGACAGCAAGATGTTGCCCGGTGTTACGTCGCCGTGCACCAAGTTCCAGGAGACGCCCGACGCGTCGGCACGGCGATGTGCATAGTCGAGCGCGCGCGCGATCTCGCGGGCGATGTGAATGGCGATCGGTACCTCCAGCCTTGCTTTCTGATCGGCCATTCGCAACAGCAGCGAGCGCAGATCGAGGCCGTCGACGTACTCCATCACGATGAAGGTGCCTTCTTCGTTTTCCGCGAGATCGAGTGCTTGGCAAATGTTGGCGTGGGTCAGCTGAAACACCAGCCGCGCTTCTTGAACGATGCGCTCGCCGGCCTCGGGTGTCAGTCGATCGGTCTCGGCCAACCGTTTGATCGCCACGCGGCGCTCGCCAGCTCCGCTGAACATGGTTCCGAGATGGACCATGGCCATNNTGCCGTCGGGCGGGCCGATGAAGAAGGGGACACTTCTGTCCCGCGATTCTTGCTCGGGGCCTCGCTCGGGTCGCTCGGGCTCGCGCTAGAAAACCCACATGTCGCTGTAACCGCACGAAATCGATTCGACGGGGCGGCGATCGGCAATTGGCACCCTGCTTGCGATAGACGCCGCAGCGGGGGGAGCCATGACCGATCTGTTCAGTGCGGGAGGCGGGAGATTCCGGGCCGCTCGAGTGGGATTGCTGCTGCTGCTCGGCCTGGGTGCTTGTCCGGCGCCCTCGCGTGACAACCTGTCGTCGCCCGATTTCGCC
>PLXG01000380.1:11135-11743 GCA_003153195.1 Myxococcales bacterium | reverse complement strand
GATGAAGTCGGTCGGCGAAGTGATGTCGATTGGGCGCACCTTTCGCGAAGCGCTGGGCAAGGCGCTGCGCTCGCTCGAGATCGGCCGCTCCGGTTTCGACATGCCCTTCAGCGAGAACCTCGAGGAGCTCAAGCGCAAGCTGACGGTTCCGACGGCGGAGCGCATTTTCCAGCTCGGCCACGCACTGCGCATGGGACTTTCGCTCGACGAAGCCCATCAGCTCACCAAGATCGACCCCTGGTTTCTCAAGCAGGTGAAGTTGATCATCGATCACGAAGAGAGTCTGCGTGGAAAGAAATTGTCTGACCTTGGCGAGCAGGCCATGTGGGATGCCAAGATGGACGGGCTCTCCGATCGTCGCATCGCCGATTTGACCAAGACCGATCAAGACGAAGTGCGAAAGCATCGCAAGTCGTTCGGAGTCGTGCCGGTCTATAAACGGGTCGACACCTGCGCTGCCGAGTTCGAGGCGCACACGCCCTATCTCTACTCTTGCTACGAACGGCCGCTGCGTTCGATCGATGGCGATGGCGACGGAACCGGTGCCAGCAAACCGATCTCCGGCTGCGAAGCCAATCCGTCGGACAAGCGCAAGATCATGATCCTCG
>PLXG01000380.1:0-11091 GCA_003153195.1 Myxococcales bacterium | reverse complement strand
TTCGAGCCGCTCACCCGCGAAGACGTGCTGAACCTCATCGAGCTGGAAAATCCCGATGGTGTGATCGTGCAATTTGGCGGACAGACGCCACTTCGTCTCGCGGTGGGATTGCAAAAAAGTGGCGTGAAGCTGCTCGGAACTTCTGCCGACGCCATCGATCGCGCGGAAGATCGTCAGCGCTTCGGCGAAGTGATCGAAAAGCTCAAGCTCAAGGCGCCGCCCTATGGCACTGCGCGCACGGTCAAAGAAGCGCTCGAAGTCGCGGGTCGCATTGGCCTGCCGCTGGTGGTTCGTCCTTCGTACGTACTGGGTGGTCGCGCCATGGAAGTGGTGAGCGATCTCGAATCGCTCGAGCGCTATGTGGTGCGAGCGCTTTCGCTAGCCGGATCGGAGGGGCTTGGCGAAGACAATCCGCTGCTGCTGGATCGCTTTTTGTCCGACGCCATCGAAGTCGACATCGACGCCATCTCCGACGGAAAAAAGACCATCATCGGTGCGGTGATGGAGCACATCGAAGAGGCCGGCATTCACTCGGGCGATTCGGCTTGCGTGCTGCCGCCCTATTCCCTCAAGCCCGAAGTGGTGGAGACCATCAAGTCGCAAGTTCGCGCACTCGCCAAAGAGCTCGGGGTGATTGGCCTCATGAACGCGCAGTTTGCGGTCAAAGGCGACGACGTCTACTTGCTCGAAGTCAATCCGCGCGCGTCGCGCACGGTGCCTTTTGTTTCCAAGGTGACCGGACAGCCGCTGGCCAAGATTGCCGCGCGGGTGATGGCGGGACGCACGCTCGATGAGCTCGGCGTTCGCGAAATTACGCCGACGCACGTGGCGGTGAAAGAAGCGGTCTTCCCATTCGTGAAATTTCCCGGCACCGACACCATTTTGGGCCCGGAGATGCGCTCCACCGGGGAAGTGATGGGCATCGACCGCGACTTTGCGCTGGCGTTTGCCAAAGCGCAGCTCGGCGCTGGAACCAAATTGCCGGTGAGCGGCGTGGCGTTCGTGAGCGTGCGCGACGAGGACAAAGCGGCCGCGCTGGAAGTGGCGCGTCGACTGATCGAAGCGGGTCTGCGCATCGTCGCGACGCACAGCACCGCCCAGTTTTTTCGTGAGCGCGGCGTCGAAGCGCAGGGGATCAACAAGGTCAAAGAGGGCCGCCCGCACTGCGTCGACGCCATCGTCTCCGGTGAAATCTCCCTAGTGGTGAACACCACTTCGGGCGGGCAAGCGATTCGCGATTCGTTCTCGCTGCGTCGCAGCGCGCTCATGAAGAACGTTCCCTACTTCACGACCATCTCTGCAGCGCGAGCGGCGGCGGCGGCGATTTCTGCGCTTCAGCGCGGCGCGCTCGACGTTCGCTCGCTTCAGCAATACACCTAACTAGAGGGCGGAAATGCCGGACCAGAAGTTTCCAATGACCCCGCGCGGCGCACAAGCGCTCAAAGATGAGCTCAAGCAGCGCAAAGAGATCGATCGCTATATCATCGTTCGCGCGATCGAAGAGGCGCGCGGCCATGGTGATCTGAAAGAGAATGCTGATTACTCGGCGGCGAAAGAGGCGCAGTCGCACAACGAAGGAAGGATCAAAGAGCTCGAAACCATGCTGGCGCTTTCGGAAGTGATCGATCCTTCCAAACTCTCTGGCGACAAAGTCGTGTTCGGCGCGACGGTCAAGCTCACCGACACCGACTCAGGCGAAGATGTCGTGTATCAGATCGTCGGCGAGCAGGAAGCCGACATCAAAAAGGGACTCATCTCCATCACCGCACCAGTGGCGCGCGCGCTGATCGGCCGCTCCTCCGGCGACACAGTTTCGGTCCGCACACCGAAGGGCAACCGCGAGTACGAAATCCTGGCCGTCTCCTTCCAGGGGTCACGCTCCTAGGTCACAAGTATTTAAGTTCAAACATTAATTCGGATCAACCGCGCGATCTGCGGAGACCGGCGCGCGCGCATTCTCATAATTGTAAAGTGCGCGCTTAGGTCGATAAGTGATTTGGGATCAATTCGTTAGATAGGTAGAGCGTGTGCTGTTTGCTGTTAGTCGGTGGTGGAGAGGTCGAGGACGATGGCGCTGGCGTCGGGACCTAGGTCTTCGCTGCCGCTGTCTTGGATTCCGCCGTCGGTGCCGGCGTCATCGTTCGGGGGCTGACAAATTCCGCCCGATTGGATGGCGCCGCCTGGCGGCAAGATGCAATCGAGTCCGTCGTCGCAGTCGCTTTCGACCTGACAGCGATCGCCAATGCCCTGCTTGCAGCCGGAGACGGTGATGAGTCCGGCGCAGGCGACGATCATCCATACGATGCGCATCTCAGCCATTCTCGTTGGTCATGTCCGCCAGGCCCAAATCGAGATTGCTCGTGGACGTGCAGACGCCGCCGGTCAGCGCGCTGCCGTTTGGCGGATAGATACACTGCAGGCCGACGTCGCAATCATCGGTGACGTTGCAGCGATCGCCTTCCTGTTGGGAACAGCCGGCCAGCGTCAACGGCGCTGCGACCAAGAGGGCAAGAAGGAGTTTCATTTCGCCTCTATAACATAGGGCGCCGGTGTGCGAAAGCCTTCAGCGCGTGCAGCGAAAGCCGATTTCGGACGAGCGCGTGTCGGGCGGCGCGGCATGACCGAGGGCGGCGTCGCGTCCGGTCGTTCGCGCATATAAAAGCGGCTCGCGAAACGAACCGCCTTTCACCACGCGCAGCGCGCCTTCGGCCGGCCCTCGCGGATTGACCACCCCCCGCGCTTGCGGCGGCTCTTCGGCCCAAAAGTCGGCGGTCCACTCGAGCGCGTTGCCGGCTAGATCGAGCACGCCCTCCGGTGAGGCGCCGGCAGGAAAACTACCGACCGGCGCCAAAAACGCGAACCCGTCCGAAGCGTCGGGGCGAAGCTCGAGGTTGAGCGCCAAATCGTCGCCACTGAACTTTCCATGGTTCGCCGCGTTCGCGATCGGTTCGGGACCCCAAGGCCACATTCGACTCTCCGAGATTTCGGCCGGGCCGCGCGCCGCACGCTCCCACTCGCTCTCG
The DNA here is from genome assembly GCA_003153195.1 of Myxococcales bacterium. GTDB lineage: Bacteria > Myxococcota_A > Polyangia > Palsa-1104 > Palsa-1104 > PALSA-1153. The sequence goes on along the minus strand of PLXG01000380.1, from coordinate 8,068 downwards.
GTTGGAAGTCGCGCGCCACGAAATGCGCAATAGCGGCTCGCTTCTTCCCAGGTGACGGAGGTGATGGGAAGATCAGGCTGCACGAAGCGATCGTCCGGCTGCATCAGCGGATCGGCGTCACACGCGCCGGCCTGAACACATTTTCGATAGGCAGCGACGGTAACCTCGACGCGATCGATCGAATAGCTGGAGAGATAGATCACACGCGCTGGCCCTTCGAGCCAAAAAAGATTGGGGACGCACTGCCGCGCTTGGGCGGTGCCGATCTCTTTTTTGCAGAGCGAAAGCGCCGCGATCTGCTGGTCGGCGGTCGCGCCGACAGTGGAGGTGCCTGCGGGAATTTCGATCATCGTCTCGAGTGGGCGACGAACGATGGACGTTGGCGCGGATGAGTCGGCGCTCGCAGAGACGCTCGAAAAGATCAGCGCGGAAATGACGAGTGGCGCGCGTATCATTTTAACTTCGAGGGGCCTAGTTGGGAGTGCAGCCGCTGAGATCGGTCGCGGGAGAGGCGAGTACTTCGACAGCGGCGTTGGCCACGCCGGGACCCACAAACACTTCGATGAGCTTGCAGTAGGAGATCGCGTCACTGCTGTCGCGTCCCACCAGCTGAACGTGGTAGTGACCCCACGGCAAGTTGTCGATCTGTTCACCGTCGGTCGACGAGCTGGGCGTGAAGCAGGTTCCCTCCGCGCCGTCGAGAGAATGTCCTTTGGAGGTCATGCCGGAGACGACTGCGCCGCTCGAGTTGAAAAGCTTGATCGATTCCTTCGTCACCGCAGCGCTAGAGCAGGTGCCGGATGCCGAGCCCCACTCGGGCACGATGTACATCGAACCGGTGTAGTCCTGCTTGATGAAATCGGTCTGATGAAAATCGACCGACAACATCGCGTTCGTCGGCGGGCTGAGGGTCATCGGCGTGGTGGACAGCGTTTTGGTCAGCGCGACTTGCTGCGCGTCGAAAAGCGTGACCGACCCGTGATAGCTGCCAGCGGCGACGTTGGACCAAATGTTCGAGTTCGACGCGCAGGTGAGCGATACCATCTGCATGTCGGCATCGGTCGGACCAAAGAGCACCACCTGCGCCTGCGCGATTCCGAGATCCGAGCAGGCGGAGCCGCCATATCCTGGCACCTCATTGACCAATCGCTGATAAGCGACCTGAACGTTTAACGTGGGAGTGGAGGTGAGCGTGCAGGTGGTGGTGCATCCGCCCGGAGTTCCGTTCTTGGATCCCTCGTCGCACTCTTCGCCCTTGTCGATGGTGCCGTTGCCGCACAGCGAGTCGCCGCCGCAACCGGACGTCCCGAGAGAAATAGCGAGGATGAACGCGGACGAGAGCGCACTCCCTTTCGCACCCGCGCTCACGAGATGAGCCCCAGGTGCTTGCGCACGGCCGCAACTTCTTCGGTCACGCTCGACCAGACCACATCGAGCAGTCGTTGCGTAGCCGGCAGTGAAGTCGAGAGCTGCGGATCGCCGGCGACGATGCGCGCGGTCGATTCGAGATCACCGCCGATCGCCAATCCAGCGCGGGCCGACGTGAGCTCGGTCGCTTGAATCCACGCCAGCGCCGCCGCCTCTGGCTTCTCGCCTCTGTCTGACAACTTGCGCCCAATGGAGGCGACTTGCTCGAACTGTACCGGCGTCAGCGCCTTCTTAAGCGCCTGAACCGTCTTCTGCAACTCGCCGGTTCCTTCTTGCTTCTGACCGATGGTGATGGCGGCGATGATCACGTGCGCGAGCTGCGCCGGTTGCGGCAGCACCCACCGCAAAATTCGCTCGGGGCGGAGCAGCGCAAGCTTGCGAGTGAGCTCGATGGTCAAATCGCGTTCGGAGCGCGGCTGCACGATCGGCTGTCCCAACGCGAACACCGGCACCAGCGTCTGCTTGTCGATGCAGTTGAAAAAGATCACCGACTCTTTCTGATCCGGCCGCACGTAGCACTCGGGGGTCGAGACGCCAAGGGTGCCCGCCAGCTGCCTGAGCGCCTTGGCGAAAGGACGCGGGTCGTTCGCCTCCAGCGCCTCTTTGCGATTGAGGTTCAGGTTCTTGTGCGGTTGCGCTTGCGCCGACGCGATGATCGGCGACACCACCTGGAACAGCGTCGAGAGGTAGGCGTCCTCATCGGGATGCGCCAGCTTGAGCCACATCTCGTCGTTCATCTGGCGGCGCGGCTGCGGTTGCGGCTGCTTCTTCCAGTCGTCGAGTTTTTTGACGTCGTCCGGCTCGGATTTCTTCAAGAAGACCAGTGCGTACGAGCAGGCGACCGATTTGTCTCTCTGTTGCGTCTGAATGTAGAGGTGCTTGAGCGCGCGATAGGAGAGCACGCGCTGCTTTTCGGCGCGCAAAATGATCTGATGTTCGCCGATCGCTTTTTCGAACGAGTCCGGCCCCGCCTGAACATAGAGGTCCGCGATCTTCTTGTGGCGATCCATGTTCTTGGGATCGAAGGTGAGCGCGACCTCGTATGCCGCCAGCGCACTCTCGCGTTCGCCAAGCTTGTCAAAGCAGACGTCGCCCATCGCCGACCAGAGGCGAAGACGCTCTGGGTTTTTGCCGTCGGCCGCATCGGGCCCGAGTCGCTTGATCGACTTGCGGAAGTAGCGGGTGAGCTCTTTCCACTCTTGCCGTTCGTTGAGCAGCTCCTCGAGCGCCTGAGCCGCACGTTCGAAGTTCGGATCGTCGTCGAGGGCCTCGGCCAAAACCTTGGCCGCCTCTTCCGGCTTGCCGAGCTCGTCGCGATTGATGAGACCGGCGACGTGACGGTACTTGGCGCGAATTCCGGGCAGCTTTTCGATGGCGATCAAGCGATCGACCATCTCGATCGCCTGCGACCACATGCGCTGCTCGGAGTAGACGTTCAAGCACTTGTTGAGCAGCTTCTGATCGTTCGGCTTGATTTCGAGCGCTTCGCGGAACGCGCCGATGGCCTGGGGCGGATCGTTCAGCTTCTCGAGATACACGTCGCCGATTTCGCCGAGCAGCTTGGCCTTCTCGTCGTCGTTGGCGGTCGTGAGCAGGGCCTTCTTAGCCTCGATGGCCGCCTCGGGCGACGATTCGCCGAGCTCCATTTGCGCCAGCAGCGAAGGACGATGGGTGGGATCGATGAACAGCGCCTGATCCAGCCATCCTTTGGCCGATTCTTTATTGCCGAGCTTGAGCTCGCAAGTGCCGAGCGCGTACATGAGCTCCACCTGCTCCGCCGGCGGCAGACCCGAGGCGTGATTGGCGTGAACATGGGTGAGCGCCGACAGTGCCTCCGCCCATTCCTGACGCTGGAAATGCCAATTGGCCCGTCCGCGCTGCGCTTCGAGGTTGGTCGGATCGATCTGCGAGGCGCGTGCGAAGGCTTTCTGCGCCTTTTCGTTGGCACCGATCTTCAGCGCCGCCTGACCGAGTCGCGACAGTCGGTCGATCTGCAGGCTGGGATCGTTCTCCTTGCGGGTGAGCATCTCCAGCACCGGCACCACCTCAGCCCAGCGCTCGGCTTGCCACAAGAGCTCGGACAAACGCTCGCCGGCTTCGACGTGCTCGGGATCGACCGAAAGCGCTTCGGTGAGCAGCTCGATCGCCTTGTTGGGATCTTCCAGCCCTTGATAAATCTCGCCGGCCTCGACGAGAAGACGGGTCTTCTCCAGTCGATTGGTGGTGTGCGGCACCGCCTCATTGAGCAGCTTGGCGGCGCGTAGGAAATCGCCGTTTTTGCGATAGATCTCGACGAGCGCCGTCATCGACGGCACGTAGGTCGGATCGATCTCGAGCGCGCGCACGAACTTGGCTTCGGCCGCCTTCGAGTCGCCCAGACGCTCGGCAGTAATTTCACCGGCGCGGTGATAGAGCTCGACGCGCTGCGCTTTGGTTTCCGCCGACTGCGCGCGCTTCTCGATGATTTCGAGCGACTTGTCGTACGCGCCGCTCTTTTCGTAGAGCCGCGTGAGAGCCGACAGCATTCCTTCGTGATTCGGTTGCGCCGACTCGACGTTTTGATAGGCCTCGATGGCCGCGTTCACATCGCGCAGCTCCTCTTCGAAGATGGCGCCGGTTTGCGCGTACAGATCGGCGCGAATCGCCGGCGGCACGATGGCCGAGTGGCGACGCAAGGCTTCGACCAGCGACTGCCAATTGTGCTCGTTGCGATAGATCTGCTCGAGCGAACGGAACGCATCTTCCGAGCGCGGATCGAGCGCGATCAGCTTCTCCAGAAACTCGGCTGCTCGCGGACCACCGCCGGGGAAATCCACCCACTCGGCGCCGAGTCGGCGATAGAGCGCGGCGCGCTCCTTGTCGCTCTGCGCGGCTTCGGCCTGGTCGGCCAGCGTGGCGAGATATTGGTCGTGCTTTCCTTCCGTCTCGTACAACTTTTCGAGCGCGCGAAGAATCTGCAGATCGCCCGGCGTCTGCTTGCGCAGCGTCTCGTAACGAGTGATCGCGCCTTTGCGATCGCCAATTTTTTCGCCGAGCAGATCGGCGATGTCGAGCATGACCTGTCGGGCTTCGTCGCCGGACAGTCGTTTGACGTTCTCTTCCAGCAGCTCGACCAGCGGCTGAAATTCGCCGCGCCGCCGAAGCAGTGCTTCGAGCGACATGGTGGCCGCCATCGCGGTGGGATCCGCCGCCATGGCTTCGCGATAATTCGACACCGCTTTGGCGCCGTCGTTGAGACGATTTTCGTACAGATCTCCGAGCTCGATGTAGAGCTCGGCTTTGACCTTGGCGTCATCGGTGGTCGCGATTTGTGCTGCCAGTGCTTGCGCTAAATCACCGAACTGCGTGGTGCGGCGAAGGATGTCGACGCGAAGTACCGCGGCTGCCGGCAGACCGCTGTTGATCTTGAGCGCCTGTCCGAGCGCGGTGAGCGCGTGCTCTTGGTTTCCCATCTTCTCCGAATGCAGACGCGCGATACGCACCCAGCCTTCGGCGCGCGGATCGCCTTCCGGCAAGGACGGAATGATCTCGTTCAATTCCTCCAGTAGATCGCTCCATGCGTCGGTGATCACGGTGACCCGCTCGAGCTCTTGCCAGATCATCTCGCCCGGATGCTCTTTGTACGCAGCTATCAGCGCGGTGAATGCCTTGCCCGGATCGGCGAGCTGATTTTCGAACAGCAGTGCAACTGCGAGCAGCACGTTGGCGCGATTGGCACCGGCGCTCTCGAGATCGACACGGCCGAGGTTGAGCTCGACCAGCTTGTCCCACTCTTTTTTCTGATGAAGGCGCTGCTCGACTTCGCGCAGCTTCTCCCACAGATCTTCGCGATGCGAATGCTCGGTGAGGAGCGCCAGCCAACCTTCGACATCGTCGTCGTCGGGAAGCGTCTGACCTTGGTCGTCACCGATCGCCTCTTTGAGTGCGCGCGCCAGCTGCGTGACGTCGTCGATGGGCAGCACGTTGATGCCGTAGGCCGCGTGCAGCTCTTCGCGCTCCATCTCGGTCAGGCCCGGCAAAATCGCGTAGTGCACCACGTCGTTTGCTTTGGCGCCGGAGAGGACGCGCTCGAGCAGGATGCCGAGATCGGGATCGTGTCCGTCGAAGCCGACGAACAAAAAGCTTCGCGAGCCATAGAGCTCGTGCGCCACCATGCGATAGCCACCGTCGGCCAGCGCGTGCTGCAGATCGCTCGCCGACCAAACCACGGTCTCTTCGCGCGCGATGTCGCCGAGCGCCTTGAACACGAAGCGCGCCTTTCCATCTCGACGCAGCTCGGAGTGATCGCTGGGCGTGTAGACGCGCGGCGTGATTTGGCCGCGGGTGAACGCGCGCTCGAACGTGTCGTCGTAGCTGGTGGTCACGATGGCGCGGAAGGGCAGCTCGCCAAACAGCTTGACCGCTTCGGGCAGATCTTTTTGCGACTTGGCGAGCTTCTTCAGCTCGGGAACGAAGCTGTCACCGAGACGTCTACGCACGAAACCAGCCGCGGCCAGTGGACGATTGGCCATCACGGTGGCGGCCTCTTTGGAGTCGACGCCCGGAACCTTTTTGAGCAGCTTTTCCACCAGTCCGCGGAACGCACCTTCGTTCCCTGATGTCAGCCTGCTTCCGGCGCACAAAACGCAACGACCATGCTTGAGCCGCTCGATGAGTTGCTCCAGTTGATCGGTCTCTGCTCGTTTCTCCATCAGCTCCGCTCTCCAGTCGCGATTGTGATTCGCCTCGGGACGCCATCTAGAACAACCATTAAAAACGGCCCCATTCGCGTATCACGGAGAGAGGCCATAACGCAATGACGATTACATTGAAAACTAGCCACTTACACCTGCTTTGGAGGTATGATGATGTCGTCATGAAAAGCGCGCGTGGATGGGCTCTGCCGACGGCGCTTTCGATCGTTGCCTGGCTGAGCGCAGGGGTTACCTGGCTGAGCGCGGGGGTTACCTGGCTGAGCGTGGGTGACGCCTTCGCCGTCGAGACAGTTCATTTTGAGATTCCAGCGGGTTGGACCGATCTTTCGCCGGGCGCTCCCGAGGGAAATTTTGCGCGCATTCCGACCGAATGGCGACTTGACGCGCGCAACGGTGGCTACGCGGCGCTGGCGATCGATGTCCGCACACCGAAAGAGGGCATGGCCGATTTGAGCGCGCTCATCGAGCCGGGCGCGCAGCCGGTGAACGACGGTTTTCTCAACTGGTTTCCGGCCAACATCACCGACGAAATGGCCAAGCAGACGCCGGGTCTAAAAGTGTCGGTGAAAGACAAGCGGCTGGTGCAGATGAGCGGGCTGGCGGTGGCGGAGTTTCATCTCGAATCGCGCATGGAAAGTGGCAGCGAGAGCGAGATCACCGAGCAGCTCTTGTACGTGATGCCAGCCGGCGACCGGCATCTGCAGCTCACCTACTCGGCGCCCTCGCTGGCATTTGCGCGCTATCGGCCGATCTTCGAGGCATCGGCGCGCAACACCACCGGCCTCGCCCGCGAGCCGCAGGCCAAAAAACAGTGGTCGCGCGCGCTCGAGTATCTCGGCTTTGCGGCGCTGATCGTAGTCATCGCGCTGAGAAAACGAAAACAGAATCAATCGAAGTAGCGGTAGCGTCTTATCGTCGGTAACTTTGGTTAACTTCCACTTGTCAGACAGGCGAAAATAGTCGCGCGTGCGTCTGCTCATCGTACTCGTAGGTCTGAGTTGGGGGACGACCCTCTGGGCCGATCCCGTCGATCTCGATTTGGCGCGTTCACATTTCATCACCGGGCGATTCTCCTGATTCATTAACGGAAATTTTCTCTTTTGAGGACGCAGGCTATACCCTTAGCTGCGTGGGCACGTTTCAACAGATCGCGGAAGTCTATCGGCAGTCGAAAAAGCGGCGCGATAACTTCTGGACCGAGTATGTGTCGCGTCCGCCGGCAGCGGTGCTGGTCTATCTTCTGCGCGGCACTTCAATCACACCCAACCAAGTTTCGTTTTTGGCCATCTCGGTCGCGGCGCTGGGCGCGGCGCTGCTCATTTTCTGGACCACATGGCTGGGACTCATCACCGCCGGTCTCGCGCTGCAGCTAGCGTACGTCATCGATTGCGTCGACGGTCAGCTCGCGCGCTACAAGAACATGGCCTCGCCCGTCGGGGCGCTGCTCGACTTCATGCTCGACGAAGTCAAAGCGTTCATGGTGGTGGCTGCTGCCGGCGTCCGACTTTGGCGGACATCGGGCGATGTGAAATTTCTTTTGGTCGCGCTGGGCGGACTGTTCGCCGCCGCTTGCGGAATCACGCTCACCTCGTTCATGCGCCGCCCGGAATACCTCGAGGCCACCGGTGCGCCGCCACTTTTGCCGGCCACCGATCGCGGCGGATTTCTTCCGCCTCCCAAAGAGGCGGGGGCGCCGAAATCGCTGTCGCCCATCGCGCTGGCCGAAGCCGCCGGGCGATATGTTCTTCACTATCCCAGCTGGTTTTTGTTCGTGTGCGCGGCCAACCGGCTCGACCTCTATCTATTTGCCTACGTCGGTGCGCACGTGCTCTATCTCGGACGCGCGAGCTTGATCATCCTCGTCAAGCTCGGCCGTCCCGCGAGGCAAAGCTAATGCAAGCGATCATCGTCGCCGCCGGAATGGGCCGCCGTCTTCGTCCTTACAC
>PLXG01000367.1 GCA_003153195.1 Myxococcales bacterium | reverse complement strand
CAGATACGCGCCCGCCAGCGCTGCATTGTGCGCTCCCAAGGCGAACAGCTTCGCCAGCGCTGAGGCGGAGGTTTCGCCCAGGCCGGCAGTGCCGAGCTCGGACAGCCCTTCAGGCATCGGGCACAGCGCCACTTGACCCATACTTTTTGCGCGCTCGACGAGCGGCCCCGGCGCCGACGCAATGAGCGCAATCTCCATCGCCGGCGAGACCTCACGTAGACCGGCCATCAGGTCGAGCATGCTCCGCTCGGCGCCGCCCAGCTCTCCGCCCGCATTCAAAAATACGACCTTCATTCAGAGCAGCCTCAGGTACGCCTCGCCGATGATCTTGGCGTGCGCGGTCCAGGAAAATTTCGCCGCTTGTGCAGCGCGAGCGGCGGCGTTCGGCGCCGAAGCTGGAGCCTGAAGCAGCCGCGCCACCGCAGCAGCCCAGCTCGCCACATCGCCCGCCGGAAGATAGATCGTTGCCTCACCGCCGACTTCCCGCAAAACCGGCAGATCGCTCGCCACCACCGTCGTGCCGCAGGCCAGCGCTTCAAGCACCGGAAGTCCAAACCCTTCCGCTTCGCTCGGCAAAAGAACCAGCTGCGCCCGTTGGTAGAGGTCGGCGATCTGCGCGCGAGAAAGCCCACGGTGCTGCTGAATCGCGCCGCCCATGCGGTGCCATTCGATCTGCGCGCGCTGCTGGGCGGACCATTCGCCGCCGATCTGAACGAGCCGCAACTCCGGATCGGCGCGGCGTAGCTCGGCGAACAGATCGAGCAGCACGTCCACGCGCTTGCGGGGAATGCAGCTGCTCACGTGCAGCAGAAATCGCGTTTGCGGTGGCACCGGCACAAACGGCATCCTGTCAGATATTTTCGATTGAGGAACGAACTCGGGCGCAATTCCATAAGGGGCGTGCACCAAGCGCGCGGGATCGCAAAGGCCGTCGCGCACGATTTCGGCGCGGACCGCCATGGTGCTATGAAACACCACGCTCGCCTTCGCCATTCCGTCGGCAACATAGCGCGCCATTCGACGAAACCAGGCCGGACGCAGCTCGGGCCGCGCCAGGCTGCGAAATAGATCGATGTCGTGACAATAGACGCCGGTGCGATGCGGAGGCAGCGAGTGCACCAGATGGGCATAACTGTGGTCGGCCACGTGATAGAGGTCGAGATCTGGTGCGCGCGCCGCGACTAGGCGCGGGTAGTCCCACATGCGGTTGAGCAGGCGGTCGCCGTTCCACATCCATTTTCCGGCACCAAAGACGCGGCTCAAGCGAGCGCGAAACGCAGGTCTGACAAAATGAGAGGCGAGTCCTGGGACGGCGCCGCGAGCGAGCGCATCGTGCAGAAGCTCGGCGGTGAGATCCATGCTCGGCCAACCCTCTTCGGCGTAGTCGCTGAAGATGCCAAGCTTGAGCGGCTCAGCGGCGCGCATCGCAGAGCTCCTGGAAAAACTGCAAATGGCGACGGGCCACGGTGGACCAGGCAAAGAGATCTTCAGCGCGCGCGCGACCGCGCTTGGCCCACTCGACTCGAGCGGCGGAATCTCCGATCATGCGCTCGATCTGTGCCCGCCAGGCCGCGTGGTCCTTCTCACCGACGATCACGCCGGCATCGCCCATCACATTGGGGATTTCGCCGGAGTCGCTGGCGATGATCGGAACGCCCGACGCAAAGCCCTCGAGTAGCATGCGGCCGAGCTGCTCCCGCCACCGAGGCGTGGTTTGGCTGGGCGCGCACAACAGGTCCATCGCGTTCAAGTATCGCGGCACCTCCGCGTGAGGCACGGCGCTGGCGATGCGCACGCGATCGGAAAAGCGCGCGGCCCATTTTTGCAAAACTGGCGCGAGCGGTCCACTGCCGACAAAGAGCGCGCGCCATGGCGTGGCAATCTCTTCCAGCGCGCTCATGAGCAGCGCCACTCCCTTCTCCTCGACGAAGCGACCGAGGAATCCGACCACCGGCGGCCCCGGGTCGGAAAATCCAAGCTCGAGACGAACCGCTGCACCGCGCGCGCAATCGGGACGGAAATGCTCCAGATCCACGCCGAGCGGAATGACCCGATGGGGCCGGGCACGATAGATCGCCTTTTGCGTGAGCGTATCGGTGATGGTCTGACCGAACGCGACGAAGCCCGCGGCGCGCTCGAGACAGTAACGCTCGATCCACTTGAACGGGATCGGATGATTCTTGTCGAGGTTTTGAAAGGTGGCGAACACCAGTCGCGCACGCTCCGGGCACAAGTGAGCAATCTGGCCACCGGCGACGATGTAGGGCTCTTCCCAGGCGTGCACCAGATCGAAGCCGCTCTTCATGAGCGCGGAGAGCTCGGCACCATAGGCGAACAGGTGAATGTGTTTCGACCCGAGCGCCGACACACCGATGAGCCGCGATCGTTCGCCCTCCATCGGCTCGAGTAAAATCGGACCGAAGTCGCCCTCGAACCAGCGCGGCGCGGCGGCCGTAACCTCCCAATCGTCTTTCCCGACCAGCGCCATCTCGTGCGCCAACCTTCGATTGAGCGCGACCACGTAGGAGTGCGCGACGGTCAAAAGCCTTCGGCGCGCTTTAGCCACGACGGGCCACTGCCTGAAGGATCTGCGCCACCCGCGCGACGGAGAAGCGTTCCTGGTAGAGCTCCTTGGCGCGCAGTCCGAGCTCGCGGCGACGGACCGGATCGTTGGCCAAGCGATCGACTCGATCGGCAAATGCCGCCGCATCGAGGGCCGGCGAAAGCTCGACCGCGTCCGAATCGTGCCACAGCGATTCGGAGAGCGCGCCGAAGGTGGTGACAATGGGCAGGCCGAGTCTCAGTCCGGCCATCAAGCTGGTGCGCCGCGCGCTCGCGCCGTCGGGATAGGGCTGAATCAAGAGGTCGCACTCGCTCAATCGCTCGGCCACTTGGTCGAGCGCCAGCTTTCCGGTGGCGCGAATCCTTCCCTCGAGCCAAGGGTGCTCGGCGAGAATTTCACCGATGAAGCGCTCGCCATCTAAGCCGAGCAACAAGAGCGCGCGGTTCGGCGGACGAAGAATGAGCGGGATGATGCGACGCAGTTCGCCGCCAATGTGATCGCCGTAGGTGCCGAAATGTCCGATGAGAAATCGACCGCCTCTGTCGACGCTTCTGTCGACGCTTCGATCGGCACTTCTGTTGCCAAGATCGGGCAGCGTGCTTGGAATGGGCAGCCAATCGATGGGCGCGCGCGCACCGAGCTGTCGCAATCGAGGCTCCCAGGCCGGCACCGAGACGAACAGATGAGTCGCCGCTCTGGCGAGCAGGCGTGCCATCAGCTCCGTGCCCTCAGCCAGGACTCGACGCGCGAGGGTATCGGCGTGCTCGCGGGGAAAAGCCACTTCGTGAAACATCACCCAGCGATCGCTCCCTCCTCGCAGCGCGAACCAAGCGCAAAAGGGAAGGTTCAGTCCTTTCATTCCAAACGCCGGATGGACATATTGCAACAGCACGACTCTTCCCACCGTCGGGCGAAGCTCGGCTTGAAGCACGCGCAGCGCGGAGAGACCGAACCGGCCGGGAAGCCGATGCACCTCCACTCCGTCGTCGATCGATCGCGATTCACCGCCGCAGGTCCAGACGTGCACGCAATCGCCGCGACGCACCAGCTCCTCGGCGAGAACGCGGGTGTAGTCGGACACGCCGCCGAGCGTAGGCGGATATTCGCCGGTGATCAGATCCCATCTCATGAAGAATCGATCGAGCGAGAGCGGTTAGCGAAAACCGCAGGCGCCCGCTTGCCCCTGCCCGCGACCAAGCGCCGACGAGGAAAAGCTGAGCGAAGCCTTGCCGTCGCCCCGCTTACCTTCTTGGCAGTCACCGCGGTCGCGACAATCGTTTTGGCAGCGCTGCGAGCACGCCACCGGGTCACGACTCTGCGCGCATCCGTCTTGACAGAAGTCGAGCGCGCGACAGCTGTCGTGCGTCGGACACTGCAAGAGCTCGAAGCTGCAGTCGGCGTGGCAGACCGCGCCCTTGGGATCGGTACCTTCGACGCACTGAGCGACCTTTTGACTCGCGCACTGCTTGCAATCCTGGCCGCACGCGCCCATGCATTGGGCACTGCCGTGGTCGCGCTTTGGCGTCGAGCGATAGCTGTCGGGACAAACCACGTTGCACTGCACCGCCGGCTTCTTCAATCCGGCCGCACCCGACGGATCGGGACCGATACTTTGAAATGGTGCGGGGGGGCCATAGGGTGAAAGTCCACTGCCGAATACGCGAATCGGTCCCTGCGCGCTGTCGCTGAGCCCGGCCGAGCCTTCGATCGGAGCGAGCACCGGGCTGGCGTCGTTCGGGCGACGAAAAGGCACGGCGGCTACGGTCGCAGCGGGCGTGCTGGGAACCGCAGGTGGTGCTGGCGTCCCCGGCGTTTGAACGCCGTCGCCACCGATGCAATTGGCCGCTTCGTGAGAAAGTCGGCGCGCGCTGGCGGCCGCCGCCGTGAGACGGCCATGAAGAGCGGAAGTGTCTCCACCAGCGGAACGAATGGCGGCGAACTCGTTGGCGAGATCGGAGGCGCGAGTGGCGCGCAGCTTTCGCTCTTTGTCGATGATGCAATCGGCGAGAATGCTGTCGTGGCGCGCTTCGGCGGAATTCATCAGGCGATCGAGATCGAACACCGCAGCGTGAATCGCCAGCATGTCCATCAGGTCTTCAGGAGCGTGGGTCGATCCATTTGCCGGTTTGGCACCCTCGGCAAAAGCGACACCGTCGACTAGTAGCGCTCCCGCTAGGGCCGCGCCGATCACCATGAAACGGATGAGAACGGACGCCTTTCCGATCCCTTTCCACATATGCACGAATTGTACAGGAGATGCCTAGCTCAAGATAGTACTCGCCACTGAATCGGAGGACGCGACTGCGACAACGGACCACATCGCTTACGACCGCTCACCATCGATGAGCTGCACGATGCGCTCGGCCATGTGGTCCCATGTGTATTGGCGAAGGCTCTCTGAAATCGGAAGTGTGTGACGGGCAAAACGCTCGATATTTTCGCGCCACGCGAGCAATCGCTCGATCAGGTCGGCGACATTTTCCGGATCGGGCAGCAGCAGCGACTCGAGCTCGGTCGGAAAACGCTCGGCCACACCGGCGGCGCGACTCACCAGCGCCGGAACCCCGCAAGCGAGCGCCTCTTGAATTCCAAGACCGTAGGCTTCGTAGCGCACCGGGGAGATGAGCAGGTCGCAGGCACGCAAAATAGCGGGCACGTCGGTGCGAAATCCCAGGAAGCGAATGCGATCCGCGCTGGGACCGGCGACCAGGAGTGCACCGATCGCGCGTCCCACCACCACCAGCTCGACATCCCAGCGAAGGTGCGTGCGAAGCTGCTGAAAGGCCTCGGCCACGCGATCGAATCCCTTTCGCGGATCGGTGGGCGAGCCAAGGAAGACCGCGGTCGGACGATCGGACAATCCCAGGCGCGCCCGCAGCGCACGCCGGTCGGCACTGGAAGGCGGAAAAAAGATCGTGGGATCGATTCCGTAATACACCGTCTCCACTCGTCTGGCTGGCGACGGGATGCGCTCGCTCACATCGCGGCAAGTTCGATTCGAGTTGCAGATCACCAGCCGCGCCCTCGACAGCGCCTTCGCCTCTCGCGACAGGAATCGTCGACGCGCCAGGCGATCTTTCAACCCGTAGACGAGCTCGCGCGCCGGCGGTGAATAGGCCGCGTGCAGGTAGTGCACCCAGTTCACGGAACTTGTCAGACAATTTCCGCCGTTCACCACTACCCGACCACCGCGTTCGCGAGCGCGCGCCGCCCAGCCCCGGCCCATCCAATCGAGCAGCGGTTCGCCGGCCAGATCCGATCCGAAAGGTCGGGGGACTCGATGGACCCGCAGATTCTCGTGCGCGTTCAGGGTCGCATCCGCCCGGTGTGTCACCAACTCAACCGCGCGACCGCTCTTGGCCAGATATTCGGCGAGCGCAAAGTTGGCGCGATCCATTCCGCCAGTCTTGACGAAATCCCCAGCGACGATGACCACCGGCTTCATCCGAGGTCGGGCTCAGGAGGTCGCCGCGACGCGGAGTAGAGACCGGCATTGAGCAGCCAAAACTCGAAACCGAATTGCGACGCGAACACTGGATAGGAAAACGAGTCGGCGATGATCCCGATGGCGCAACCGAAGATCACCACCGCCATCGTGTGCAGGTCGTCACTGCGCGAGACCATGGCGATGTTGAACGCCATCTTGCACGCCACCAAGAGGGCGATGAAATAGGCCAACGCCAAAAGCACTCCGCCGTCGTAGATCCAGCCGGTGAGTTGAATCTCCGCCCAGAGCGATCCATTCCCGTCTTCCGAATGCTCACTGAAATAGGCGTGCATCATTCCCCAGCGCCCGAGTCCAGCGCCGAGCGGATACTGCGGAATTACGTCTTTGATGGTGTTCTCCAGAAAGAACCCGCGATTTTGATAGTAGACCGAATCGCCGCTCAGCGACTCGAGCCGATCGGTCACGGTGGTGCCCGCAATGGTGACCGCCCATCCGAGCCCGACCAATACGATCAACGTCACCACCGGCACGAGCTTGACGACGTAGCGCTTGTGCTTGCTCACCGCAAAGACCGCCATCATGGTGAGGATGCAGACCCCCAGCATCACCAGCACCGAGCGAACTTGGGAGAGATAAATGCAGGTCATCCCCAGTACCATCGAGACCATGGCGATCATTTTGCCGGTCAGTTTCTCGAACCGAAGATAGAAGGCGATTCCGAGCAGCACGCTGTAAAAGCCGCTCATGGCCGCGCCGCCGGGAACGTCGGTGAGCCCCATAGGACGAAAGACCTTCGTTCCGTCTACCAGCTCGATCATCAGGCTGTCGACATAGCTGTCGCCAAGCCCGGTGATGCGACTCGAGAGGTTGGGTTGCCAGGAGGGGAAATAGACTTGAACGACACCGAATGCCGCGCTCGCGGAGTGAAAAATCCAGAGCAAAAGGAGCGCGTTTCGTAGGCTTTTGGTGGTGACGCCGATTCGATCGGCCCAGTAGAGCGGTCCCAAGATCGAGATGTACAGCGCGACCTGAGCGGCGCCCGGTATGATCTCGGTGTCGGGATGAAACATGGCGAAGGCCAGAATGATGAAGATGAACATTGCCGGAATTCGCGCGAGGTTCGTGCTCTTGCCGCCGTGGCTGAAGACCAGGATGACGCTGGGAATGAAGACCAGCGCGCGAATGTAACCGCGCATCACCGCGAAGGTTTCGAACAGAAGTAGGATCTGGCAGATCATCTGGAAAGCGAGGAAATAGACGATCGCGCTGCCGTCGCCTTCCTGATCGGGCTCGGTCGCCTGAGGCGTGTCGTGCAAAACCGCGATCGGGATCGGATTTCGCGATTCGCTCACGGTTTCCTCGCGATCAGAACGACATTGTCGCTGAAGAGTCGGCCGCGGCACATCGTTGGCCAGGGACGAGCGGTTCCGGGAATTCGTCCAGCATCGCTGTAGCGAAGGGTCGGTTGGGCGAGGCCGGTCTCGCTTGCGATGCGGAGAAGATCGCTCGCCAGAAGCGCGGTCAAGTGAGCGGGATAGAGCCCGGGCGCTTGTTGAAACGAGTTGAACTCTTTTCGCAAAATCAGGGTGGCTAGGCTGAGCAGGCTGAGCTGGTTGGGCGTGGTCACAATCAGGAGGCCGCCGGATTTGGTGACGCGCGCGAGCTCGCGAAAAAATGCGCGTGGATTTTCCAGGTGCTCGATGGTTTCGATCGAAACGGTCACGTCGATCGAGTCGGAGGCGATGGGAAACGGCGGCTGGTCGAGATCGGCCAAAACCAGCTCGCGATCGCCTGGGAAATCGGAATAGCGGACGACGTCGCAGCCGCGATAGATGGCCATCGTGCTATCGACAAATGGGAGCAGCGCGCCCGATCCACATCCAACGTCGAGGAGCGTACCGGAGCCCTTCTCCTCGCGAATGAGTCGCGCCACCAGCGCGTACAGCCCGGTCGAGCGTCCGTGAGATTGTGCCGCCCGTGCGACCACCCGATCTAGGTGGTTCTTCGGATCACTCACGCGACCGCTCCGTGAACGAACGTCCGACCTCGCGATAGAGCGCGAGCGTCCGCTCGGCCATCACACGGTGATCGAACTCCGCTTGGGCGCGCGCGCGCGCTCCGGCGGCGAGACGTTTCCTCAGCCCTGGTTCGTCGAGTAGACGACGTCCGGCCGCGGCGATCTGGAAGGCGGCCTGCCTGCCGTCGGTCGAAACAGTGATCCCCGACTCTTCATGTCGACTCACCCACGGCACGCCGGAGTGTTCGATGTCGGCGTTGAGCACCGGACAGCCCGAAGCCATCGCTTCGACCTGCACCAGACCAAACGCCTCGGAGCGCGCGTTCGAGGGAAACATCAGCGCGGTGGCGGCCTGGTAGGCGCCGGCCAGCTCGTCTTGGTCCACCTGTCCAAGAAAGATTACGCGCGCACGAACTCCGCGCTCGTCGGCAAGTCGCCCTAGCTCGACCTCGAGCGGCCCCGTCCCAATCACCAGCAAGGTGCCGGGCAGGGTCCCGAGTGCTTCGATGGCCGCGCTCAATCCTTTGTAATAGACCAAGCGACCAATGCTGAGCCAGATGGGACCGGCGTGCGAAAATCGGCGACGCAATTCGTCGGCAAATGCGCGCGCTTTTTCGCTCGGAGTCACGAAAGGAGTTTGATCGATCCCCATTGGGATTACGCAAACTTTCTCGCGATGCGCGCGCAAAACCGGCGAGCCCTCGAGATACGGGGGGCTGTTGCAGATGATACGTGCGGCCGATCGATAGACGAACCGTTCGAACGGTTCGAGCGCGAGCTTGGTCAGGCGCTGTCGGACAATATCGCTGTGATGGGTAATGATCAGCGGTACCTTTGGACGCGCCAGCGAAAGCGCCAATAGCATCATCGGATTTGGAACGTGCAGGTGCAGGACGTCGACCCCTTCGTGGGTGGCTCGACGAAGCGCTCCAATCACGCCCGCGCATAGATCGAGTCGCGCGACCGAGGCCAACCGTCCCAAGCGAACAACCTCGACCCGGCCGTCTCGTTCGATCTGCGTGGCGGTGGGCGGGAACATTCGCCAGGTCACGTCGTCGCCCGCGCGGTTCATGTGGTTCACGCACAGGACGCGCACCTCCGCGCCCAGCGATGCTTGCGCGCGCGCGAGTGCCCGCACGTGGGTCTCGATGCCGCCGAATGCCGGCGGATAAAACTTTCCCAGGTGCCAGACGCGCACGCTCACAGCTCCGGATGGTTCAAGCGATTGAGCTCTCGCGCCTGCAGTCGGTTCACGCGCGCATCGGATTTGTCACCCAGCTCGTCTTGCGCGGTGGCCAAGCGCTCGAGCGCGCCGATTCGCTCTTCGCGATCGGTGGCGCTGATCAGAAATTTTTTCAGACGCTGCTCGACTTCGGAATACTCACTGCGCTTGATCAAGCGATCGCAATGCATGCGCAGCAGGATCCAGTCGTCGGGCAGACGGCCGAGCCCGCTCAACAACAGCTTTTCGGCGCCCTCGGGATGCCCCGACTTTTCCAGCGCGAAGACAGCCAGTCCAATGTCGGCGCCACCGGCGGCGTGCTCACCGAGATCTTGACCCCAGCTCGCCACCTCGGGATCGTCAGGTGCGATCTTGATGAGCTCTCGCACTACCGCGACATGGTTTTCCGAACCTGCGTCGGTACCGGCGTCGACGAGAGCCGCGCGCAAAACCGCTTCTGCCTCTTCAACTCGACCGAGAGTGGAGAGCTCTTTGGCAGCGCGAAGCTCGATCAATGGCGCGCTCGGAATCGCGTCTACCGTCGCGCCCTCTCCGCAGAGACTCTGAATTTCGCTCAAGATCGCCCCGTCGACCGGCTCTCCCCGCTCGAGCGCAGCACGATATTCGATCGCGCCCTGCTCGAACCGACCGCTCCCACAAAGGAACCGCCCCACCACCAGATGAGGCTCGGCCGATACAGGATTGAGCTCGATGGCGCGCCCCAAATGGACCATCGCGTGCGGATCGCGCAGGTCCGCGTAGAAAGTTCCGGCCAGGAAATGTACATAATAATCGGCCGGGTGCCGCAGCGTAATTTCTTCCACCTCGGCGCGCGACGCCTCGGTGCTGACCATGATCTCCTTCAGGCGATCTTCATCGAGTCGCAAGGTGTGCGCCGCCGCCGGCGCGGCAATCAACAGCGCCGCGAAGCACGCCATAAGCGTGAGCGGAACTCCGAGTGCCATTCTGAAGCCGGCACGATCGCCCTCGGCGCGGGAGGAGCAAAGCCCGAGCAGCGCGCAGCAGGGAAGCGCGGTGCCGGGGAACTCGAGATTGAAATCGAAAAGGTTCTGCACCAAGAGCGCAACCACTCCGGCCAGCATCGCCAGCCGCAAGATGTCGGTGCGCACGCGGACGGCGATCGTCACCAGTCCCGCCGAAGTGAGCGCGATGATCGCCACCGCTATCGGCTTTCCCCACTCCGCCAGCGCCTGCAGCGGAAGATCTTCCGCGTAGGCGAAGGTGTTGTAGAAGCGGAAGCGCTGAAACTGCGGATACACCTCTTTGAACGCGCCGCGCCCGATGCCGAACCAGGGAAACTTGTGCGACATCACCAAAATCTGGCGCCACACGTTCCAGCGATCGTCGCTGGCAAAGGTGGAAAATCCACTGTAAAGGCGCTCGGCGGAGAGGATGATGCACAGCATCAGCGGAAACAGCATCGCCACCAGCATGGTACGCGTCTGCTTGGTGCGGCGGTCGACTGAGATGATTCCGCACAACAGGCCGAGCACGCCGAGACCGACGATCGCCCCGCGCGAGTGCGAAAACATGAGCGCCAGCACTGGGCCCAGCATGGCGAGCGCGATGAACATGCGGCTTCGTCCCGCCGGCGTTCCGGCAAATTCTCCCCAGCTGGGACGGGAATGACTGTGCAGACGCTCGAACGGACCGACCAAGTTGGGCGAAGGTTCCATCGTCGAGAAAGAGGGATCGAGCACCAGCGCCAAACCCGCGCTGATCACCAATAGAAAAAAGGCGCCGGCATGGTTCTTGTTGACGAAGGTGGCGGTGACGTTGTCTCCCGGCGGAAGGAGGTTCTTGAGCGCGGGGATCGGTCCTACGAAGTAGGCGACCAGACCGATCACACTGAGCACGACGCCGCCGGCAAAAAACCAGAAGATGAATCCGCGCGCACGGGAATGCGCGTACAGAAAACTGGCGGCGCCCAGATAGATCGCGACGCAGCTCAAATGTTTCGCCAGCTCCAGCTGAGTGGACGAAGGCGATAGCGACAGTGGCCACTTCGTCGCTCGCCGCGCGTCTGGCGAAGCGCCATCGGCGAGTTGCCACAGCTCGAGCGCGCTTGGCGATAGGCGCCCGAGCCATTCGGGGCGAAGTGGAACACATTGCATCGCCGTGACCAGCACGCCGAGCCCCATCGCCGCCAAGATCCAATTGCTGGCGGCGCCTCGCGCTCGCCCAGGACCACCGCGCCCACGAAACATCGACATGGCGACCAGCAGAAGAAAAATGCTCGCCAGCAGATGAAACGCGATCTGCGTCTCCGAGTGCACTGCGCCCTGAAGGAACGCCGGCCCGAGCGCGATGAACGAGAGCAGCGCAAAAATCGCTGTCTCCGCCGGTTCGAATCCGAGCCCCAAAAGTTTACCCGTCGTCCCTCGTCGGCGTTGGCGATGAGCTCGCACCGGCCGCACATCATATAAATGGAGCTGAGACAATAGCCGCCTCTGGCTGCGCTGTCAGCACCCTCCGGGTTTTGCCTGAGAAAAAACTGCACCTCGGGTTAACACCGTATGCTATCGTGAAAATCGAATAAGGCTCGGCGGGTGTCCGCTACGCCCGGTTACGGAGTTCATTCGTTGAGTTACATCGGAGCGTTTGCCGGAAGTCTGCTGATCGCATGGCTACTCACGCCTCTGGTGGGAAAGCTGGCGGTCAGGATCGGCGCGATCGATCGCGAAAGCCACGCCAAGGTTCACCGCGGCAACGTCCCCCGCATGGGCGGGCTGGTCTTCTTGCCGGTATTCTTGCTCGCGTTCCTCGCCAAGCTGATCTTCATGCCGCCTCAGCCGCTCTTCTCACGGCCACTGTCGGTTCTTGTCGGCGCGCTCGGCATCATCGGCCTCGGTATCTACGACGATCTCAAAGGTGCCAACGCCCGGCACAAGTTCAGCGTTCAGATCGCGGTCGCAGCGCTGGTCTGGTTCCTCGGTGTCGGCTTCGACATCGAACAGGTGGGCCCTCCACTGCTGATGCAGGCGATCTCGCTCGGGCTCACCGTATTTTGGATCGTGCTCGTCACCAACGCGTTCAATCTGATCGACGGTCTCGACGGCCTGGCGTCTGGATTGGCGGTGCAAATCTTCCTAGTGCTCGCGCTCGGCGCCTACCTGCATCGGTGGGAAGGCCTGTGCTTTCTTCTTTTGGCGCTCGCTGGCGGCGTGGGCGGATTCTGGTTTCACAACCGTCGCGGCACCATCTTTCTCGGTGACACCGGCAGTCTTTTTCTCGGCTACTGCGCCGCCATCGGCTCGCTCTACTGCGCGCCGCAAGCCCGCATCGAACATCTTCCCGTCGGCATCGCCGCGCTCAGCATTCCGCTGCTCGACACCGCGCTTTCGGTTTGGCGTCGTTTCCGCAACGGACGCCCGATCTTCGAGGGCGACCTCGACCATATGCATCATCGCGTGATCAAACGCGGCTTTTCCAAGAGAAGGGCGACCTCGGCGATTTTGGCGTTCAGCGCGATTTGCAACGGCCTCGCCGCGCTCATGATCTTGCGCGACAGTTGGACCGTTCCAATCGCAATGGTGCTGGCGGTGGTGTGGGCCGGCTTCTCCATGTGGATCGGGTACTTCAAGACGCTCGCCACCATGCTAAGGATCAGGCACCGAATCACCGCGTTTAGCCCCGACAGCGGACCCATTTCATTGGTGCGGCTGAACTCATCGGCGATTCCCTATCCGTTGCCGATGAATGCGCGGTCTTCGTTAGAGAGTCCATGCTCCCAAGATCCCTGACACGGACAGCCGCGTTTTCGATCTTCATTATCAGTCTCTCGTACGCCGTCTACATACATCTGGTCGCTCCTATTTTCCCTTACGACGACGCCTTCATTACCTTCCGCTACGTCGAGCAATATTTCCAACATGGAGAGCTCGTCTACAATCACGGGGAGCGAATTTTCGGCGTCTCCAGTCCACTCATCATCGGCTGGTTGGTCATGCTTCGATCCTTGTTTCACGAACTGGCACTTCCGACGCTGGCTGTTCGTGGGAACTGGCTGTTCTTTATTGCGACCGGCGTGGGCTTCTACCTTCTATTGGCTGAGACGACCGCAAAGCGATCACTCCCGGCAGTTGCGGCGGCGACACTCATGGTCAATCAAAGACTTCTCGCAATCAGTCTCGGAGGAATGGAGTCTTTTCTCTTTTGTGCGCTCATGATGTTCGCGCTTCTCGCCGCCGTCCGCGACCGATCAGTGCCATTTGGTCTTCTGGCCGGCCTCGCCCTACTTACGAGACCGGAAGGCGCATTTCTAGTTGTCGCCGGACTCGTCGCTTTTGGGCGAAGGCCTAGACAACTCGCGATGGCCGCCTTGTCGGCGGGTGTTCCGATCGCAAGTTGGCTGATATTCGCCCACGCCTACTATGGAACGGTCATCCCCCACTCCGTCATTGCCAAATCACGCCCACTATTTCTTCTTCCGCCGGGCAGCACTGGCATCCTGCTCTTGCAGAAAACTGGGAGCTTCCTCACTGGGTACGGCACGGGATCGAACCGCTTTTCGACGGCCTTCGGTCTTTTGATTCTGGCTCTGCTAGTCGTAGGACTTGGAGCTTCGTGGTTGGTGAAGTCGCGGTTGAAAATTGTGATCAGCGGAGCCGCATCCGTGTACCTCGGCACAGTCATCATGTACGCCGTCGGCAATGTCTACTATTTCGACTGGTATACGCCGGGATTGCAGTTGTCGTTTTGGGTTTCTACCCTGTGTATTCTCTCCTTGTTCAGCACAAACTTTATTGAGAGTCGGTGGAATTTCGTGGCGCGCTCACCGAAGGCTTTCGACACTTTGGTCGCGCTATCGTTGGCGGTAGGCACACTGCCACCCGCACACGCGTTTGGCGACAAATTCACCTCCGTCGACCGGGGACTCGGGGGAAGCGGATGGCGCACCCGAGTTGAGCCTTACCGTCAGGCCGCCGGCTGGATCAATGCTCGACGACAGGTCGGAGACGCCGTGGCCGCGCCCGAGATCGGTGCGTTAGGCTTCTATCTCGACGGAAAAGTTTTCGATAGCTGCGGGTTGGTTAGCCCCGAGGCGCTTCCATTTTTGCCGATCCGTCCATCGGTCACTGGTTTCAGCGGAGACAACGCTCTCGATCCGAGGTTCGTTCAAGCGACACGCGCACAATGGGTCGCCGCCACTGACATTTTTCTCACACGGCTATCTGAACCAGATGAATGGTTCCGAACCAATTTTGAATTGGTTCACTCCATTCCACTTCTAAAACCAGAGTTCGGGGCAGTTCAAGTGCGGATCTATCGACGAAAGCTCGCGGGGCCGACGAGTCTTTGATTCAGTGTCGAAGAAAAACGGCTCGCAGCATGCTGCGAACTTTCCAAGACATCAACGCAATGAGACCGGATAAGGGTAGCGTCGCAGCATTTCGGCTCACCTCGATCGCCACTCCGAGTACTTGATCACGTCCTACCAGCTCTTCGCCGCCGCCGATTCCGTCGCCGCGCAGTCGATAGAGCGACTCACCGTTTCGGGTTGTTCGTCCAACCAGGCGATGAAGCACCAGACCACGAGACATCCGGCAGAGCAGAACCTCACCGACGCGCGGACGAATCGATTGCCGAGGCTGGATGAGAACTCGATCGCCGTCCTGAATGGTGGGGTGCATGCTGCCGCCGCTGACCGAGAAACGCACACGGTGGCCGGCGTCCAAGATTTCGGTCGCCAGCTGAGGAAACACGGTGTTCACGCGACCGACCGCCTTACGAATTCGACCGCGCTCGAGTCACGCACGAAGGTCAGAAGCTCGCACGGTTTCTGGTCCGACATTTCGCTCAAGAACTGCACCGTGAAGTCGAGCGCCGAGGAGTCGTGGAACGCGGGGAAGCTGCGCGCGAACAGCTCGGCGGCGGCGGTGGCGGCGCTCAGTGTCTGAATTCCGTTTTGTCGTCCCTGCTTGAGCACGAACACGCGCGAAAGCGGCGCGCGCTTGGCCTGCGAAAGCTGAGCATCGCCGTGCCACGGCGTTCCGTACATGAAGTAGGTGCCACTCTCTTTGCGAATGACGATGCGATCGTCGCTCAGCACCTCGGCGCCCGGCACGTCCTTCTGCCAAAGACCGGCGGTGGTGCTCTTGCCGGCGCCCGACTGACCGCAAAATAAAAATCCCTGCCCCGCTCCGTCCACGATTCCGCAGGCGTGAAGCTCGACGCCGCGCCCGCGACCAAGCAGGTTCAGCATCAACAGCTCATCGAGCGGATACTCGAGCGGATAGATCGATTCGCCCGGCGGATAACACGATTTGACCAAGCGCACTTGGCCGCGGCAAAAATCTTTGTCGAAGAGCGCCAGCTTGTAGACGCCGCCGCCGATAAATCGAGGCGACGAAAAGACGAACAGAAATTCGTTCTGCTGTTCGTAGAGCTTCCAAATTCCGCCAGAATCGAAGCGCAGCTGCGCCTCCTCTATTCCGATCGGATCGGTGGCTTCCATCCAGCTCACGTCGACGGTGACATCGGGATGGGTAGATTCCGCGACCGCGAAGCGCTTTGCTGCGCCCTGCGGGCCGATGTGGAGCGATGGATCTCGAGTGGAAAATGCGACGGTGAGATCGGCGATTCTGAGAAAATGAGGGTTCACGATCCAGAGGTATAACAGCTCGTCGGCAGGTCGCAGGCGCCTTGCGCCGGACCGACCGTACTCGAGCTCTTACAGTTACCGAGCACGGCCTCACTGGGCGCCAGTCGAATCCTGGTGAGCTCGGGCTTCGAATAGACCTTCTTGGCCGCAGGCGTCTGTTTCTTCATGCCCATACTCTCTCCTAAGTTCGCCTGGTTAGCTACACGAAGTGCAATGTCCGCTGCCACATCCGTCGCCCTCTTCTGACATCGCGGCAGCGTCGACAAATACTGGAAGATGCCGCGATCGAGTGACGCCGGCGCTCAACTTTGCGCCGGAAGCGACTACGTGAGCGTGTCGCGATCCGCCGTCACAGTATTCGCATGGACCGTGCTCCGCCACCTTCCAACCTAGCGTGTGCGCGCGCAGGTGCGCCACTTCGCACAAAAAGTCGACCGGCTCTTCGGGATCCCGATTCTCGAGCTCCGCCGCCGCCGGACACATCCCGCAGATCGACTTGAGCTGACAGCGCACGCATTTGGTCGGACGAGTGACCTTCTTGCCGCGTGCGGCATGAAGGAACTTTTCCCAACCTTCAGTGAAGGTTCCGCCGCGAAGGTCGTACATGTCCATTTTGGAGAGCACGCAGATACTCATCTTGCCGGTGGGAGAAATGGCCCAGGAATGGATTCCACCACCACAGCTGTAAAGCTCGTCGCGCGGTGAGATCGGTTGCGGCGTCATATAACGCGAGGCCATCCCGTGAAAGGCTTCGACGCGCTTCGGATCCTGCAGATCGAGCGACACCACCTCTTCGGGTGTGAGCCTGACCGCCAGCGGACTGGCCGAGCAGTCGATGCGCGGATTCATCATGCTGTCGAACTTGAACTCGAGGCCGAGATCTTCTTCGGCATATTTTTTCATCGCCCAGATCTCGTGCTGATTGATCGAGACCACCACGCTCTTGAGCTTGAGCGGAAGCTTGCGCTCCAGCAAAAGCTCGATGCCGCGAATGCAGCGATCGAACGAGCCGGCCACGCCGGTAAGACGCTCATACGTTTCGCGAGTGTGGCCGTAGAGCGTGACCTCGATGGCGTAGGGACGATAGCTGACCAGGTGATCGGCGATCTCCGGCGTGATCATGGTGGCGTTGGTGAAGAGCGTGATGAGCAGGCCCTTTTTTCGCGCATAGGTATAGATGTCGAGAAAATCGGGACGGGCGAAGATCTCACCGCCGGTGTAGAGCAGCCAAAGGCAGCCCGCCTGCACGATGTCGTCGATGATCTTGCAGTGCTCCCCGTACGTCAGCTCTTCGGCCTGCGCCTGGCGATCTCCGATGGGAAGATTGTTGTAGCAATGCGCACAGGTGAGCGGACAGCGATGGGTGATTTCGATGGTGCCGTTGAGCGGAATGTGGCGCAGCGCGGCTTCGCGTCCGAGCGCGACCGAGAGATCGTCGAAGTTGCGGATCGCTTTCATTTCGCTCATGCGGATCGAATCAGCTCTTGCGCGGACAAGCCGTTCAGAAAATCCATCACGTCGCGGGCCGCATCTTCGCGGCTCACTTCGAACTCACCGGTGATGGTCTCGATGATGGCGTCGACCGGTGGCTTTTCATCCAGCAGCTCCCAAATTCGGGCCGCTACCGGACTCAGCACGTAGACCGAATCGAGATCGGCCGCGTTTTTGCTGACTGGCACGACCAGAGTCTGACCGGCGATGGTGCGACTCACCAAGCTGTCGCGTTTACAGAATCGCTGGGAAACGCTCTCTTCCGACATGCCCACCCAGTTTCTTGAGGTTTAGGCGTGAAAATCTAGCACACTTGAACGAGAATGATGATTCAAAATGCAGTCAAGCTCCCGTCCTCGCGTGCCCGTTTGAGCGCGCGCGAAAAGAGCCAGACCCCGAGCGGTCCGAGGATGAGCGTCATTAACATCAAGTGAGCGAACGCAGCGCTCCACGACTGTCCGACGATGGCGGCCCGGAGGCCGGTCAGAACGTGGGTAATTGGCAGACAAGATCCGAGCGCGGAGAGTGCGGGCGGCAAGATCGCGCGCGGGTACACTACGCCGCCGGCAATCATCGAGAGCGTGGCCAAAAGAACCTGTAGTGGATCGGAGCGCCGAAGCATCAGGGTGAGCGCCGCGCCGATGATCCCGAGCGCGGAGAGGGCCAAGATGGCGGCGATCAGCATGGCAAGGACTCCGCCTGCGAGAGACCAGGTCAGAAGCGTGCCGCCCGACGAAAAAAAGAGCGCGCCCATCGCGGAGTAAAAGACCAACCGAACCACCAGCCCCAGCAGATCGGGAATCGAGGCGCCCCAAAGCACCAACGCGATCGGCGTCGGCGTGCTCAAGAGCGACTCGAGCGCACCGGTGATCTGCGCGTTGCGAATCGAGGAGGCGAGCGCCGACATGAGGGAGGTCTGCAGATCGAGCGCCGCCATGCCGATGATCAGATAGAGGCCGTAGCGTCCACGGTAACTCTCGAGCGTGGGATTGGGCGCGGCATCGACGAAGCGGCCCAAAAAAGAATAGGACAAGATCGCGATGGTCATGCCCGCTAGGCGAATCCCGACCGCCAACCACTCTAGCTTTCGCTCGAGCCAAGTGCGACGCAAGAAGGCCGCCATCACCGTGCCGATCCGTGGCGTCCTGGCGAACATTTCCGGTGCGCTTCGCTCAAGGAGGGTCAGCTCAGGCGACCGCATGCAGTGACCTCTCGAGCTCGGCGGCCGCCGTCGCCGGCGAAGCGATCAGGACCAAGCGTCCGCGATCCAAAAGCGCGACTCGCGCGCACAACGCTTCGGCTTCGCGGACATCATGGGTGGCCAGCACCACCGTGCACCCGCGCGCCGCCGCCGCCGACAAGAGCTCGCCCAACTTTTGCGCGCCTTGGCGATCGACCGCGCGAGTGGGCTCATCGAGAAGCAGCACGCGCGGCGAGCCGATAAGTCCGCGCGCGAACGCGGCCCGACGTCGCATTCCCGTCGACAGGTCACGCAGCGGCCGATGCTTTTCGTCGCCAAGGCCCACCTCTTCCAACAGACCGTCGGCGCACACCAGCGCTTCGCTCCGCGAAAATCCGCGCAGCGCCGCATAAAACGCTAAATGCTCGCGCGGCGAAAGCAGCGGCGTCATTCCTCGCTCGTCACCGGCGACATAGCCCACCGCGCGTCCGAGCAGCGAGCCGCCCGTCGAGGGATCGATGCCGAGCACGCTAGTTCGTCCGGAGCTGGGCGCGATCAGGCCAGCCAAGATCCGCAGCAGCGTCGACTTCCCGGCGCCGTTTTTTCCCATCAGCCCGAAAATTTCGCCCGGTGCCACCGTCAGATCGATCTGCGAAAGAACCTCCGGCATCACCTCGCTGGTCGAGCGCGAAGAGGGCCCGAGCAATCGCCGCTTCACCGACGCACAAAGCGCGGGACGAAATGCCTTACTGAGCTGCTCTACCTCGATCGCCGCTGTCCCCACACGCACAGAATACGGCGGTCTCGTCGAGAAAGCGAGCGTCTGGAAAATCGAACGTTGAACTGATAAGGACACCAGATGGCGTTCGCTGCCGCCGAGCGGGAGTTCGTGCTTCGTTGTCTGCGCACGCTGGTGCGGCCGGAGGCGAGCGCGCTTGGCGCTGAAGCGTCGACTCTCGAGGGACAGGCAGCCGAACTGCTCGACTGGTCGCACATCACCTCCGTCTGCGCCGAAGCACGACTGCTTCCGTTCATCGCATTCACTTGCGAACGCGCGGGGCTCTTCGAGAAACTACCCGCAGGTGCGCGCGCGCGACTCACCGCCTCGATGCTCGAGTGTGAAGCGCACCTCGCGCTTCGTCGAAAGCAATTTCAATCGGTGCGACGACTGCTTGAATTGTCTGACATTGAAGTCATTCCGCTCAAAGGCATCGCGCTGGCCGAGCTGATCTATCGCGAGTTTCCATTTCGCGTGATGGGAGACATCGACCTGCTCATCCCAGTCGAGTCGGTCGATCGAACGTTGGCGATCTTACAAAAGGAGGGATTTCGGCGCGACTCGGATGCGCGCCCAAGTTGTCAACGTTGGCACGATCAGATTCTCGCCCAGAGCGACTACGCCGAAGTCCAAGGTCGAGTCAATCTGAGTGGGTCTTTCGCCATCGATCTGCATTGGGCGCCCCGCTACATCGTCGGCCACCGTCAGATCGGACTCGACTATCCGGCGGTCTGGCGACGGGCGCGACCGCGGCCGCAGCTGGGAAAAAATGTCCGCGTCCTGTCGGCTCCCGATCAGGCTTCGTATCTGATGCTGCACCTGCTCGAATCTCCTGTTCCCGAACCGATCCAGCTGCTCGACCTCGCGCTCCTTTTGGCGCAGCACCATCTTCCCGCCACCGGGATCTGCGCCGAGATTCCACTCCGTCCAAGTGAGCGCGCCGCGGTGCGAAAGATCGCCGATGCGATTGAAAAACTTTTCTTGGGCGAGCTCGCGGAAATTCCTCTCACCGATTCCGCCCGCGGCTTTGCACTCGGCAGTGGCCGCAAAAAAGAGCGCCACCTCGTCGAGCGAATTCTCCGCATCCCTACCCTACGGCAGCGGATGCTTTTTTTACTGGGCTACCTGGTGCCCAGTCGAAGCTACTATCGCGATCAGTCGATGGTGGCGATGGTTCGCGAGCATTGGCGCAGACTTTTTCAGGCGCTGTCCTAGTCCGCCCGATAAACTACGGTCCGAACGATTCGACCGATTGAGACGGATTTCCCGGCTCGAGCCCGCCGATCACGTAGAGACGGTTCGAGACCGACGCGGCCGAAAGCCACCAGCGCGGCGTCGGAAGCGCCACCACCGTGGTCCACCCAGTGTCACCCACTTTGATCCACTCGACCGTGTTGTAGAGACCCGCGGTATCAGTTCCACCGACGGTAAAGATTCGTGAGTCCACCACCGCCGACGCCAATCCCCAGCGCGGGGTGCTCAAGCCGGGCGCCGATTCCCACATGTTCATGCCGGCCACGTAGGCCTGTACGATGCTGTCGGTGGTGGGGATGCTGCTCACCGTTTCGAATCCACCCATCACATAGATCAAATTATCGGGCCCGAGCGTGGCCGCGGTGTCCACTCGCGCGCTCGAGATCGCTTCCACCGACGACCAATGATCGTGCACCGGGTCGTATGATTCCACCACCGAAGTGAGCGCGGTGTTGGCACCGGTCTCGCCGCCAATCCCATAGATCGTGCCGTCTTCGCCGGTGACTGCGGAGAGTCCCCAGCGCGCGGTGGTGAGCGACGAAACTGCCGCCCAGCTATCGCTGCCAGGAGTGTAGGCCTCGACGGTCGACAGCGCGGACATTCCCGTCGAATCGAGTCCGCCCATGACGATGATGCGACCATCGTGCGCGGTGGCGGCCGCAAGCCACTGTCGCGGCGTCGGCATGTGCATGCCGGTCGACCAGTGATCGGTCGCAGGATCGTAGATCTCGAGCGTATCGAGAACCAGATTGTTCCAGCCACCGACCACGTAGATCTTGCCGTCGGCACCGACCGCGGCGGCAAGCCCGTAGCGCGCAGTGGTCATCTTGGCCTGCTCTTTCCACGCCCAACAGATGTTCTCAAAACAGGCCAGCGACGCGCAATCGGTGCTGGCCAAGCATGCCGCTCCGCCCGCGCAGGGGTCGCACGTTCCGCCGCCGCAATCGACATCTGTCTCGTTTCCGTCCTTCACTCCGTTCTTACAGGGCGGACAGGCTCCGCAGTCGATGGCGTTGCCGCAACCGTCGTCGGCGGGACCGCAGGTGACGTTTAGATCGCCGCAGCTCTTCGGCGCGCAGTCACATTGATTGGCGGTGGTCGCGCCGCACACCAGGGTGCCCGAGCAGGTCCCGCATTCGAGCTGGTTTCCGCA
>PLXG01000250.1 GCA_003153195.1 Myxococcales bacterium | reverse complement strand
GTGTGCCAGGATCCGACAATAGGAATGCTCAGTCGGTGGCCAAGGGTTGCGCCGAGTTGGCCGACGTCGCTGGGACCGGTGATATGCAGGACGTTCGGCTGGAAGACACTCAACCGGTTCGCGACCCGACGATAATGGCGCCAGAACAGCAGGTCGAATGTGAGGTCGTGCTCCAATCGTAATGACGCGCCACTCCGTTTGAGGGCGAGGTGCGGAGGCCGGCACGCTGTGGTCGCTGCCGTCGATCGACTGTCTTGCACGCAGAGAAACGGCAGCCCGCGCCTCGTCGTGTAGGTTTCGAGCGCCTGGGTGAGCCTCGCGATGCCATTCGCTTCATCATAGGAGTCCGTAAAGAACGCCACCCGCAGTGACGCACTCACCCGTTACCGGCCCATCGCGGCACAAGCGGGCACGCCTCTGAGTAGAGGGTCACCGGTTTCAATGAAATCTGCCGGACCGGGCCGGTGGGCGCCCGCCCGAGAGATGGCAGTCGTGAGCGCCGTCATGAACGGCATGATCGGCTCGCTCGTAAGGAGCCGGAACGCCGCGATCGCCGACCGCACCCAGAGCGGCCCGCCGTGCGGCCAGTGATCCGATAACGGACCACGAACGCCCTCGCACTCGCAGGAGACGCGATGCATCCACGATCGCCGATCCGGCGGATTCTTCGGATAGGTCCGCAATACGTCGGCGGCCACGGCCAACTTGCGAGCGACGAGATCCTCCCTGTATTGGGGCATGACCAACATCTCGCTGCGGTGGTCTTCGCGGATCTCATGGACGAAATCGGCAACACTTGTCGCGGCCGTCAGATTCAGCAGCGCGTTCGGGGCGCAGCCGTGTCGATCACCTCCGGCGATGAGTGGCAGTTGCGCCATCTGCGCCAGCGTACCAACCGCCATGTTCTCGCGCCACGATCGATATCCATTAATCTCAAGCGCGTGAATCCATGTGCCGTATGCTTTCAGAAACCTCCGTAACCGCCGCACATAATCCAGGGCGCTTCCGGCCGCCAGATCCCACAACGGGTGGTTGAGCACCAGCAGCGTGTCCGATTGATCGGACAAGGCGCCGAGCAGTTCAGGAAGGCACTTCGGGTCCGGCAGGTTCGAGTATTCGAAGAGCCTCGCGAACACCGCCTGGGCGCTGGCCGGAGACAGATTGTGCACACCGATGTGGAAGAATCCCTCCTCGAAAGGCAACGTCCACTCGAACGAGATCGGGACCTTCCGAGGGATCGGCGCTGCCTGAAGCTCCCACGAGGCGTCGATGTTGTCGTGATCGGTGATTGACACGATGGGCGCGAGCCCCAACCGGTCCGCGATTTNNCCACACTGCCGCCGCGCCAATCGGCGGATGCCACCAACCCTTGGCGAAGTCGACGGCCTCGCCGTTGCGTTCGAAATACGCGCGCATCTCCCGCCGAAAGAGCGTCGACACCACCGGAATCCGATCGAGATACGCCGGAACCGCCGCCATCACCTCGCTCGAATGGTGGGTGTGAGCATGGAGTGAGACGGCGGCCGTACAACCGGTCAGCACACCTGCATCAGACAATTCGTGAATTCTGCTCTTGCCGCCCCCTGTGATCACGTCAACGCTCATCAGTCTTCGTCTTCCAAGTCGTGAACCTCGATCCAGTGATCATCTGATCACCAAACAGCAGCCATTGCTTAGACAGAATGCACACTAGCAGACGGTAGCCCTTCACGCATGAACACAGAATGACGACGCGACGAAACCACATGCAATCCTTATATCTCTTCTCGATCTCGTTCCGTCGCCATCGAGGCATGTGTTGGGTTAATCCTCTTGTCATCTCGAATCGCGATGATCGTTGCATTGTCGTGATTCGGGTTACTGTTAAGCCCTTCGTTTCAACACGAACTTTGCTCGGTCAACTTCGCAGCGGGGGGAGTCCCTGAAGATTTGTGATCTAGCGCTGTTCTCGCCGGAGACGAGCAGCGGCGTCAAGACGTACATCACGAGCAAGATCGAGTACGTGCGCAGTCACCCGGACATCGAGCATGTCGTGATCGTCCCTGGTCGGACGGAGAGCGTCACGATGCAAGGCCGCTCCAAAGTGGTGGTCGTGCGAGGCTTGCCTTCCTTTTATCCGGGGATTCGCATCGCGCTCAATCTGTGGAAGGTCGCCGACATCGTCGAGCGGGAACGCCCGGATATCATCGAGCTGAATTGCCAGTACACGCTGCCCTGGGCCGCTTTTCTGGCGACGCGTCAGCAGCGCACCCCGATCGTCGGCATCTACCACACCGACGTGCCGGCCTGCTTCCGGCACATGGTGCGTGGCGCCGGCACGACCATCGCGGCCGCCGCCGAGCGTCTCGCCGAGTGGTACGAAGGTCTCATCTATCGGCACTGCACGATGACGATCGTTCTCAACGCGGGGATGACCGAACGACTGAAGCGCCTGGGGGTCGAACGGATGTGCTGCCTGCCGTGCGGCGTCGACCCCGGCACATTCTCACCGGCGCGACGTGCCCAGGCATTACGCACCCGTCTTGCCATCAATCCGCGATCGACTGTGTTGCTTTATGCCGGTCGATTGAGCGCGGAAAAGGAACTGG
>PLXG01000192.1 GCA_003153195.1 Myxococcales bacterium | reverse complement strand
GGTGGGCGCGCTACTGCAGGTCAACCCGAGCTCAGTCAATAAATGGGTGAGCCAGGGGAGGATCACGGCGTTTCGTACGCCGGGAGGTCACCGCCGAATTCGCGCGGCCGACCTGGTGGCGTTCTTGGAGCTGCACGACATGCCGATTCCGGATTCGCTCCGCTCGGCTTCGCGCCGCCGCGTTCTCATCGTGGACGACGATCGCGCGCAGCTGAAAGCGCTCGAGCGACTGCTCAAGCCGTTCGAAAAGCAGCTGCATTTGATGCTGGTCGATAACGGCATCGACGCGCTGGTTCAGGTGGGCGCGCAAAAGCCAAACCTGGTGATCTTGGACGTCTTCATGCCGGAGCTCGACGGTCTCGAAGTGTGCCGTCGGCTAAAGGCGAACGTCGAGACCAAAGACATCGACGTGGTGGTGACGTCGGCACAACTCACCTCGGCGATCAAAGAGACTGCGCTAGAAGCTGGAGCGATTCGTTGCATGTCGAAGCCGCTGCACCTGCCCGACCTGGTCGAGCTGTTGCTGCTCATGGATGTTGAAGCGGAAGTGTAGATTTGGGGACCGAAAGGTCTTCAGTGAAGGTTAAGATGAGCTCGCTAGATCCAACCAATGAATCTGAGGCTGCGGCCGACCCGTCCCTGACGGAAACACTCTCGCGAAGGGTAGCCGACGTCCTCGTCGAGCAGCTCGTCTCAGCGGGTGCAAAGGTCATGTTCGGTCTTCCTGGCGGCGCCATCTCACCGATGCACGATGCGTTACACGATCGCTCTGACGTTCGGGTGATCACCACCCGACTGGAAGCGGGCGCGATGTTCGCCGCGGCCGGGTACGCGCGAATGACCGGCGCGCCGGGCGTAGTGCTGGTCACCGCCGGACCGGGCGTGCTCAATTCGCTCACCGGACTGGCGTCGGCGTACGCGGAAGGTCTGCCGGTGATCTTAATCGCCGGTGAAGCCGCGCGCAATCGCTTCGGCAAAAATGCACTGCAGGACGGCAGCTCCTACGGCATGGACATCGTGGCCATGGCGCGACCGATCACCAAGATGTCGATGGAGATTCGCGATCCGGATCTGGCGCCGAGCATTTTGGCGGAGGCGATTCGCGTTTCTGTGAGCGGGCGCCGCGGTCCGGTGCTTCTGACGCTGCCGACCGACGTGGGCACGTCGAGAATTCGCGCACCGAAACTTTCACATCACGTGGAGTCGGTGCCGGCCATTGACGGCGCGGCGATCGCGGCGGTGGTCGAGGTACTCGAGCACGCCAAGCGCCCAGTAATTTTCGCCGGACCTGGAGTCATGCGGGGCGACGGTCCGGAGCATCTCACCGATCTGGCTTCGAAGCTCAACTTTCCGGTGATGACCACTCCAACGGCCAAAGGCGCGATCTCAGAAGATCATCCGCTCGCGTTGGGCGTATTTGGGTTCGGGAGTAATCCCTCGACGATCGATTATCTTTCAGGCGGCGTCGATGTGGTGCTGGCGATCGGAACCGGACTTGGAGAGGCTTCCACCAACGGTTGGAGTCCGCTTCTCGTTCCCACCAAGCATCTGATCCAGATCGACAGTGAAACGCTCCAACTCGGCAAGTCTTACAAGATCACGCATGGTCTCTCCGGAAATATTTCCGCGATTCTCGGCGAGCTCAATCAGCAGATTCATTCGCTCCCGGCGGTAGTGGAAAAGTTCGGGATTCGGCGCCACGAGAACGCAGCCCTGATGACCAACGGTCCTGAGGGGCTCATCGCTCCACCACGCGCGCTCTGGGAGCTGCAACAATTGATGCCGGCCAATACGCTTTACACGCTCGATATCGGCGAGCACATGCTGTTCGGTATTCATTATCTAGAGATCAAAGAAGCATTCGGGTTTGGCCTGATGTTGGGACTGGGATCGATGGCATCGGGAATCGGCTCGGCGCTAGGCGTAAAGCTCGGCCGTCCCGATCGTCCCGTAGTGGCGATATGTGGCGACGGCGGTTTCTCGATGGCCATCGGCGACGTCGCGACTGCGGCGCGGGAGAATATTCCGCTGGTCGTCGCGGTCTTCAACGACGAGCGCTACGGCATGGTCGAGATCGGACATGAGTCGGTCTATGGACGACGAATTTCTTACCCGTCGGGAACACTCGATATCGCTCGCTTGGCGCAAGGAGTGGGTGCGCAATCGCTCTTGGTGGAGCACGCAGGCGAGCTCGAATCGCTCGATCTGCTCTCGCGCCTCGAAAAAGGTCCGGTCGTGATCGACATCCGAATCGACCGCGCAGTGCGAATGCCTCAGAACGCGCGCAACAAATACCTAAAAACCGCGATTGCCGAGAACAAACGAATCGTGAACTAATAGGAGCAAGTGATGAACGTTGGAATCCATGGAATCGGTGTCTTTCTCCCGGATGAAGTTCGTCCGAATGGTTGGTGGCCACAAACGACCGTCGAGAAGTGGCGTGAACGTCCGCGTCGCGGCGCTCCGAGCGCAACCCCGCGTGTGCTCAGCGATGGAGCAAAGCTAATTGTTGGATCGATGGCCGCCATGGAGGCGGATTTATTTCGCGGAGCTCGGGAGCGGCGAG
Organism: Myxococcales bacterium; assembly: GCA_003153195.1. Taxonomy (GTDB): domain Bacteria; phylum Myxococcota_A; class Polyangia; order Palsa-1104; family Palsa-1104; genus PALSA-1153. The sequence goes on along the minus strand of PLXG01000192.1, from coordinate 7,692 downwards.
TCGCGCCCGCTGGAACCTTGTCCTCCGACCTCGAAGCCGAAGCGTGCCGACGAGCGATCGCGAAAGCCGGAGTCAGCCCGAGCGACATCGGACTCCTCCTCACCTACTCGGCTTCCCCCGATCAACTCGGCGTGGCCAACGCGTGCGCCGTCCACCAAAAACTGGATCTGCCCGAGAGCTGTTTCGCGATGGCGACCGAGAGCGGTTGCAACAGCTTCCTCATGCAGCTCTCGATCGCGCGCCGAATGATCGAGGCCGGCGCGGTTCGCTACGCACTTTTGACGCAATCGTGCGTGGGCTCGCAAATCACGGCTCGCGACCAGCCCGTCTCGGCGTGGTTTGGAGACGGAGCGGCAGCCGTGGTTGTGGGACCCGTTTCCGACGGCCGAGGAATTCTCGCTGAGGCGCACCGCGTAAACGGTAAACAGGGAAACGCCGTCTGCATCGGAGTTCCAGCGAAACGATGGTTCGAGGAAGGCCGTTCAGAAATTCACTTTCCCGACATGAATCAGGCGAAGGAGATGTTTCTCAGCGTCGCTGATCGCGCTGAGATCGTGCATGAAGCGCTGCAAAAGAGCTCACACACCGCACAAGAGGTCGACTTCTATGCTTGCCACCAAGGAACGAGCTGGCTCCGCGACGTTACGCAACGTCACCTCGGCCTAGATCGCGCTCGAAGCATCGATACCTTCCCGACTTTCGCGAGCCTTAGTGCCGCCAACATTCCGCTGGTATTCTCAATCGGCGAGCAGGAGGGAATGTTGCGAGACGGAGATTTGGTTTCGGCATTTTCCGGAGGAGCGGGAGAGTCATGGTCGGCCGTTGTCCTGCGCTGGGGACGTTGAGTGCGGGAAGTCTCGTGCAGAGCGCTCGATTTAGTTTTTCGGAAGTTGCGAGAAAAGGGCGTACCGCTCGAGAACATCGTCGAAGGCCAGCCGTATAGTCTTCGACACCTGAAAAATAAGTACGAACGAATCGAATGGGAGCACTTCTCTAGGCTGCTTCAAAATACTGCAAGGTTCTGTACCGACGATGACTTTTTGGCTATGGGCGCCGGTGTACTCAATTCGCCCCTCTTCAAGATGTTCAAAGTATTCGCTCGTCTGCTTTTCACTCCAGAGGACTTCTATCGATATACCAATCGTCCGGGACGCGGCGGAGGTAACATTCTTTTCGGCTGCATAGAGCCTTCCGTGCTTGCGCTCTCGAACGGACACATGGTGCTCGAATTGAATGTAAAACCCGGATATGAAACCTGCCGAGAGTTCTTTATCATGTCCGACGGTGGGCTGCGTGTGATGCCTAAACTTTGCGGATATGCCGAAGCGACCGTGCATATGAAAATGATCGAAAGAGGCGCACATTACGATGTCACCTATCCGGTGGCGAGAAGCGGTCTTCGACGATTCCGGAACTTTCTCGCCTCACCGTTCACTTTTCGTGCGGTCGCAAGGGAACTCGTCGAGGCGAATGAGGTTTTGCAAACTCGCTACGAAGAGATCGAGCGAGCGCGCGCGACTCTCGATCGGCAAGCGACACAGCTGCGTACGGCCCACAGCATCTCGCAGCTCATGCATAGCGATCTCGATCTTGCGAGCACAGCCGATGCGATCGCTCGCGCGCTGGTATCGGCCGGTGGATTTTCTGGAGCCGCGGTTCATTTGTCTCTAACGACTGCGGACCGTCCAGCGTCGAAGAGTTCGACCGCTGGTCAAGTCACCGTCGACAAACCGGCGTTCAGCGTACCAGTCCGCAGCCGTGAGCAGCAGGTCGGCGAACTCCAGCTCTGGTGCCACACCGACGCGGATCTAACCGAGCGTGACGCGCTGCTCCAGTTCGTGATTCCCTCTGTCTCGATGGCGCTCGACGATGCGATCGCGTTCACCAACTTATCTGACCTTCGGAATAATCTCGAGCAAAAGGTCGTGGAGCGCACCGTCGACTTGCAAGGCGCGCGCGATGCGCTGCAGCAGACGGTTCAGAATTTGCGCGAAGTGCAAGAGAGCCGCGATCGCATGTTCGCCAACGTCAATCACGAGTTCCGCACGCCGCTCGCGATCGTCATGCTGGCGGCGACCGAGATCCGGAGACGACTCGCCAGCCTTTCGAGCTCAGAGGTCGAGTCGCATCTCGACGCGATCGATCGCAGCGTGCGCAAGCTCATGCGTCAGGTCGACATGCTGCTGGTGTTGGCAGCGCGCGAAGAGGGCAAGCTGTCGATTGAAGTCGAACGCTTCGATTTGCAGACCCTGCTCGTCGATCTGGTGGCGGCCTTCCGCCCCGCCGCCGACAAGGCCTTCCTCAAGCTCACGCTCAACGTTTCCGGTGCCACCTCGATGGTCGCCGATCCGGGTGCGGTCGAGCAGATGGTGGCGAACCTTCTTTCCAACGCGGTCAAGTTCACGCCCGCAGGCGGGTTCATTCAGATCGACGTAACGCAAAATTCGACTTCCACCGAGATCATCGTTTGCGATAGCGGCGTCGGCATCGACGATGAATTTCGCGCCCGCATCTTCGGTCGCTTCGAGCAGGGCAGACCGTCGGTCTCTCCCGGCGTTCGCGGAAGCGGTATCGGACTCTCGATCGTTCGCGAGCTGGTCGAGGCGCACCAAGGGACGATCGAAGTCGGGAATCGCGACGGAGGTGGCTCGCGATTCACACTGAACATTCCGACGATGCCCGAGGTCATCGGCGCGGAATCGCACTTCAGCGTCACCTCCGCGCCCAGCGATTTCGGTCTTTCCAATTCCGTGCAAGAGAGCGCGGTGTTCGGACCGGCCAAATCAGTTTCAGCGACGATCCTTCTCATCGAAGACGATCCGGCTCTCGGTCCAGCCATTGCCAAGGTACTGGCAGAGGACTACCGGGTGATCTGGGCGTCGGACGGAGAAACTGGTCTCAAGTTGGCGCAAGAGAAAGTCCCCGACATTCTGGTCAGCGACATCGGGCTACCAGGAATGGACGGGCTCGAGCTGACCAGACGGTTTCGTCAGGTCACCAACAATCGACTGGCACCGGTGATTCTCATCACCGCCTACGCCGGATTGAAAGATCGTCTGGCCGGTTTCGAAGCCGGCGCGGTCGACTATTTGGTGAAGCCGTTCGAACCGCAAGAGCTCAAGGCGCGCATTCGTTCGCAACTCGAGCTGAGAACGCTCGCGTTGAAACTGCATCGGACTGAAAAGTTGGCCGCCCTCGGCACTCTCTCCGCCGGTCTGGCCCATGAGATGCGCAATCCCGCCAACGCGATCGTCAACGCGATCGAGCCGCTCATGGAACTTTTGCCCGCCGAGCTCATCGACCCGAGCCAACCGGCCGGACAGCTGCTCACCGTCGTGCGCGACTGCGCCGAGCAGGTGGCCGTGCTCTCACGTCAATTGCTCGGCTTTCGCAAAGGCGGCGAGCTCGAGCGACATCAGATTCCATTTTCTCAGGTCTACTCGCGGGCGCTCGCGCTTTTGCAACCAGCGCTCACCGAAATCGAATTGCGGGAAAATCTCGAATATCTGGGACCGATCTCGTGCGCTGCACCGCTCTTCACCCAGGTTCTGTCGAACCTGATCGAAAATGCGACCCACGCCACCGTGAATGGCGGGCGCCCTCGTTGGGTGGCGGTCAGCACGCGTCGAGAGGACGACACGTTCGTCTTCGAAGTCGCCGACAGCGGTCCCGGCGTGCCGGTCGAGATCCGCGAACGCATCTTCGAGCCCTTCTTCACCACCAAGTCACCGGGCGCGGGAACTGGGCTCGGCCTCACCACTTCTCGAGAGATCGTGGAGCGACATGGCGGATCGCTCGACGTGCGCGAGAGCAAAGGCGGAACCACCTTTCGCATCGAGCTACCTCTCGATATCGCAGCTAAACTGGAGCGTTCGCACAATCGCTCCCACTATCACGGGCCGTCATGAACCTTCGCGAACATTTGGTGCTTTACGTCGACGACGAACATGCCAACCGCGTCGTCTTCGAGCAGTCATTCGGCAAACGCTTTCAGATCAAGACGGCCAGCTCAGGGCCCGAGGCGCTGAAAATTTTTGCCAGCGAGCCGGTGGCGGTGGCCATCGTCGACCAGCGAATGCCCGAAATGTCCGGGCACGATCTCTTGGTGCAGCTCAAAGAGAAATACCCGGACACCATTCGACTGGTCATGACCGCCTATTCCGACGTCGATCCGATCCTCGACGCGATCAACGCCGGGCTGGTGGTCCGCTACATGATCAAACCGTGGGATCGCACGCAGCTCGACGGCACCATCAAATGGGCGCTCGAAACCTACGAGACCGGCAAGCAGGATTCAGCCCTGCAGATTCGAATCATCGAGACCGAGCGCCTGGTCACCCTCGGCACGGTGGCGGCGGCGATGCTGCACGATCTGCGTCAGCCGCTGGCCAGCCTACTCACCAACGCCGAGCGACTTTCGATCGTGAGCCGAGTGGTGATTCAGATTCGGCAACTGTTGGAGGAGAACAACTCCATCACCGGCACTCTGCGCGACAAGCTGGTGCGACTGAGCGACGAGCTGCCCGATCTGTCCGAAGATCTACGGCAGAGCTGCGAGCTGATGGTGGATCTGACCGCCAGCATGAGTCGCTTCATGCATCCGCAATCGTGGGATCGCGCACCCGAGCAATCGGATCCGGTGGCGGTGATCAAGCACGCCGTCTCGCTGTGTCGCGATCTCGCGCTGCAGGCCCGCGGGAAGCTGGTCTACAGCGGTCCTCCTCAGTTGAAACAGGTCAAGATGGGCACCACCGAGCTCAGCCAGGTGCTCATCAACGTCATCTCCAATGCGGCCCATGCGCTCATCGCCACCGCCAGGCACGGCGGCAAGGTGACCATCGATGCCGCCGAAGAGAATGAGTTCATCCGCATCGTCGTCAGCGACGATGGAGTCGGCATGACGCCCAAACAGCTGGAGCGAATCGGAACGCAGTTTTTTTCCACTCGCGTGGGCGGCACCGGGCTCGGCATCTCCAACTGTCATCGTTTGATGGGACGCGTGAACGGAAAGATTCGCTTCGACAGCTCAGTGGGCGTCGGGACCACCGTGACCCTGCACGTGCCGCGCATCCCCGAATAGGGGTTCGGCCGGTCGCGGCGACGGAGCAGTTGAATTTTTTCGAGGTACGTGTGACAAGATGGCAATGAGATCTCATTGGTCGCACGCTGCTCTTCTTTTTCTTGCGGCCTGCAGCGCTCATTCCAACGGCGGCCCGCCGATCATGGACTTGAGCTCGTCGGGAACCGGCATTTTGCCGTCGACGACCTCTTCCGTGGACGGCTCGACCCACTTCGATGGATCGGCGGCGCTCAGCTGTCCCTCGCCGCTGCCGGCCGACCCGACCTTGCCGATGCGCACGAGCTGCAGCTTCGCCGCCGGAGATCTCCCCGGCAAGACCATCGGCATCACCGAGACCGAGCGTATGTCCATCCCCATCAAGCACATCATCGTGGTGATGAAGGAGAACCGCTCGTTCGATCATCTCTTTGGCAACATTCACGCGGTGCAGCCCGACGCCGAGACCTTTCCGGCCGATTATTTCAACAAAGATCTGTTCGGCACCAAGGTCTATCCGTTCCACTACGGCAACACCTGCTACCACAAAGATCCTGATCACAGCTGGGACTCGATGCACAAGCAGGTGAACGGCGGCAAGATGGACGGCTACGTGACCGAAGCCGCAATTCCCACGCTCACCGACGGACACTTCACCGTCGGCTATTTTGATCAAACCGATTTCCCTTTCTACAATTTCCTGGCCGGCACCTTTTCGCTGGCCGATCACTATTTCTCGTCGGTGCGCGGGCCAACCTACCCCAACCGCGACTACTTGGTGCTGGCCACTTCGGATCAGGTCACCGAGACGCAGCCGATCATCTATCCGAACCCCGACCTACCTTCGATCTTCGATCGCCTGACCGCGGCCGGCGTGAGCTGGGGCGTGTACGCGCAGCCTCATCCGTTCGAAGAGGCGCTCAACAATCCGCTTCACGACTGGGAGACGATGAACCCATCGAAGCTGACCAATCCCTACTTCTTCAATGACGTGGCGGCGGGAACTTTGCCGAGCGTGGTGTATGTCGACAGTCAACCCAACCAGGAAGACGACCATCCCTACAGCGACGTTCAAGACGGCGAAGCCTGGCTCAAGCGAGTCTACGACGCGGTCAGCGCTAGCCCGATGTGGGCCTCGACGGCGATTTTGCTCACCTACGACGAGGCCGGCGGATTCTTCGATCACATGCCGCCGCCGAACACCTGTCCGCCGTCCGCGGATGCGTCGAACTTCTTCGAACTCGGGACGCGCGTGCCGATGATGGTGATCTCACCGTGGGCGCGGCGACACTATGTGTCCAAGGTGGTCCACGAGCACACGTCCATCGTGCGATTCATCGAGACCGTCTACGGACTTCCTGCGCTCACCAATCGCGACGCGAATTCGGACGCGCTCCTCGACATGTTCGACTTCAACTGTTCGCCGCAGCCGATTCCGGCGGCGCCCGCATCGGGCACCGGACACTGCCTGCTCAAGCAAGACATGGGCGTCGACGGTGGAGTGCAGGACCTGAGCACGCACGATCTCTAAACAAGGACACATAGGATGTGGATCAAACAAAGAATCAAGGTGGAGCTTGTCCTTGTTTAGTCGATCTACACGGGCGTGCCGGTTCGCGTCGCAGTCCGCTGAGACGCGGTGCTCCGCTCACCCNNCGCCGACGCTCGCTTTGCTCGCTTAGTTGGATTACATCCTATCTAATTCTCTTTAGCCCTATCTCTCGGAGGATTTTTCCATGCACAAGACACTGGTTTCGTCGCTATTCGTACTCGCCATTTCGATGGTCTCGGTTTCGGCCTTCGCCGATCTAGAGCTGCCGCGGCTGAGCCCCGGCGCCAAGGTTTCGCAGACCGTCGGTCTCACCGACATCGCCGTGGAATATTCGAGCCCCGGCGTGCGCGGCCGCAAGATCTGGGGGACGCTGGTTCCCTACGGCGAGGTGTGGCGCACCGGCGCCAACGCAGCCACCAAGATCACGTTTTCGAAAGATGTGAGCGTGGGCGGCGCCAACATTCCGGCCGGAACATACGCACTGTTCGCAATTCCGCAGAAGACCAGCTGGACCATCATCTTCAACAAAGATTTCAATCAGGGCGGCGCCTTCAATTATAAAAAAGATCTGGACGTCGCGCGAGTGGACGTAAAACCGCAGATGGCGCCGATGCGCGAACACCTGGCCTACATTTTCTCCGACTTCAACAATGGCGGCGCAACCCTCGACCTCGAGTGGGAGAAAGTGCGCGTACCGATCGCCATCAAGACCAACACCGACGCTCAGGCCGCGGCCAACATCAAAGCGGCCGTCGACGGCGCGTGGATGCCGTACAACCAGGCGGCGCGCTACATGCTCGAGCAGAGCAAGGATTACGAGCAGGGTCTCAAGCTCGTCGATCAGTCGCTGGCGATCAAAGAGGATTGGCTGAACGTATTCACCAAGGCGCAGCTGCTGGCAGCCAAGGGTCACTACAAAGAGGCGCTGCCGCTGGCGGAAAAAGCCAAAGAGCTGGGCGACAAGGCGCCGCGCTTCTTCTACGCCGATGAGGTGAAGAAGGCGCTCGCCGAGTGGAAGAATAAATAAGCTGCGAACGAGATCCTCTGAGCTCGAGCATGACGAGCATCACGCTAGTCCGCTCGA
>PLXG01000286.1:29770-32364 GCA_003153195.1 Myxococcales bacterium | reverse complement strand
GCGTATTGCCGGTGCCGGTGTAATCGAAATAGAAGCGCTTGTCCTCGGGCACCAGCCGATAGTAGGTCGGGTTGTCGATGCCTTTGAACGAGAGCGTCGGCCCGAGATGGTTTCCCTCAGCGGTGTGGTTATAAACCACGTCGAGGATCACTTCGATGTTGGCCCGGTGCAGCGCCTTCACCATCGACTTGAACTCTTGCACCTCGCTCCCCTTGAGATCGTGACTGCGATAGCGAACATCGGGCGCAAAAAATCCGATGGTGTTGTAACCCCAGTAGTTGCGCAGCTTGCGGTCGAGCAGGAATTTGTCGTCGACTAACGAGTGCACCGGCAGAAGCTCGATGGCGGTGACGCCCAGCCTTTGCAAATGCGAAATCACCGCCGGGTGCGCGACGCCGCTGTAGGTTCCTTGCAGCTCGGCCGGCACTTCCGGATGGCGCATGGTCAGACCGCGCACGTGCGCTTCGTAAATGATCGAACGATGAAACGGAATGCTGGGCGCGCGATCGCCCTCCCAATCGAACGAGGGATCGATCACCACGCCGAGCGGAACACCGCGCGAGTCGCGCTCGCTGCGCTTGAGATCGTCGCCCGAATCGAGATCGTAGGCGAACAGTCCTTCGCCCCACGACTCGGTGCGCGACACTGACTTGGCGTAAGGATCGAGCAGAAGATTGTTGGCGTTGAAGCGCAGCCCTTGCGCCGGTTCATAGGGTCCGTGGACGCGATAGCCGTACAGCTGGCCGGGCGCGAGGTCAGGAATATAGGTGTGCCAGACGAACGCGGTCACATCGCGGAGCGGAATTCTCGTTTCATATCCGCGCTCGTCGAACAGGCAGAGCTCAACCCCGCTCGCGTGCTCGGAATAGATGGCGAAGTTGACCCCCTTTCCGTCCCACGTCGCACCCAGCGGATACGGAACTCCGGGAATCGCTCGCATCGACGCACGTGGTTCAAAACTCGTGCCGGCTCAGCCGTCGCTCGTTCACCGACTGACCTCTTGCGAGTGCGCGCCGCCTGCATGCTGACAGAGGAAGCGGCGGCTCAATTAATGAGAAGACCCTTCTCTTTTGTGACGACAGTCTTGAACACAGCCGCGCAACCGACGCGAAGATTTCGGAAGAGGGCCTGGATTTTCGCTCTTGCGCGGTATTACTCGGAATATTATATACGTAATTTTAATTACCAATATCTAGTCACTTTTCTGGGAGCCACATAATGAAGGTTCCCTCGAAATCCAGCCGTCCCGGCACTTGAGCGTGCTATAGGCGGTCGATGCGGGGAGCGCACAGCGGTTGGAGTGTTTCGCGCCCAATCGCGATCATGTGGAGTCTGCTCGCGTTCACCGCTTGCTACAGTCCGCACACGACGAACAACGGCAATACCGACGGCGCTCCGGCGCGCCAGCTCGACGACACCGGCAATGATGGTGGCCAAAAAGACATGGCGACCCGGCCGCCTCCGACGCTGCCGACTTGCATCGGTACGCCGCTGCCACTTTTACAATCGGGCGAACGAACCTATGTGACGATCAATTTCACCGGCACCGGTGGCCAGGCCGATTTGGGCCCGGTCGATGCGTCGATCGGTTCGGGCGACTCGATCGACGGCAGTTTCCTCATCGACTTTGGCGCCACGCAATCGACCATCGACCTCGGCGCGTTTCAACCGCAAAAACCTGTACCGCTCAGCTGTCAGGGAGATCCCTCCAAGCTCGGTGCCTACTGCTCGTTCGGTGCATTCGACTTTTTCGGCAGCTGGGGCGCTGTCACACTCATCACCGAAGACTATTCATTTCTCTACAACTCGGTTCGTCAGGCCGGAATCTTGGGCACCGATTTTCTATCGGTGTTTCCATTCACGCTCGACTATGTCGGCGTTCAGAATGGCGGCGTATCGGTCTACAATCCGCAAATTTGGAAGAGCACCACCGACGCGTTCTGTACCGACGGAGAGCTCATCGGCGCGGGCTATACGCCTCTTCCGACCGACGGATTTTACACCAACGACTTCAAAAATTTGCGACCGCTCTCCGACGTGCTGGTGTCGTCGGATCCGACCAAGACCGATCACCTGACCGTGCCCAACGTGCCCACTGTCCCGGTTACCATCGTCGGGATTCACGCGCTGGCACAGCTCGACACCGGCTACGACGATCGAATCTATCGCCATTCGATCAACGTCAATCAGGCACTCCTCGATCTGCTGCTCAAACAGTCGCCGGTTCAGATCACGCGCGACATGACCAAGGATCTATACCTCACCACCTGCGTGCCCGGGCTCAGCCAAGCGGGCGAGGCCTATTTGTTCAACGCCAGCGACGAGGTCGATTTTCTCACCGCCACCGGCACGGTGGGACGACGGGACAACGGCTACATCCTGTTCGTGAAACAGACCATCGAAGCGGCCACCGCCTGTGGCGGCATCGAAACCTGGACGGTACCGGCGGCGCAGTTCGGTGCGTCGTTCCTCGTCGACGCACAGGCAGCCATGTTCGATCCAAAATCATCCCGCGTCTGGCTCCCCATCCAATAATTCTCAGACACGCCGCATCTCCCAACTCGAATTAGCTAAGAGCGGGCCGTCAAAACCTG
>PLXG01000286.1:0-29757 GCA_003153195.1 Myxococcales bacterium | reverse complement strand
CACGGGCTCGGCACTTCCTGCGGGTGCGTTCGCTTTGCTCACCGCTTCGCGCCCTCCGGTCGCGCATGAGGAGAGAGCAGCGCAGGCGTGCCTGTTGGCACGACGAGCAGCACAGCGACGAGTCCGTCGTTCGCAGCGAGAGGATCGGCGTTCGCAGCCTAGCGGAGGTTGAAGCGTTTGATGGCGTGGTATATGTACTTGCGACTCGAACCAGCCATCTCCGCCGCCTTGGAGATGTTTCCGCCGGTCACCTTCAACGCTTCAGTCACATAGGCGCGCTCGAAATTTTCGATCGCGCTTTTGAGCGACACCTTCATCTCGATGGGAAACGAGCGCTGCGTCTCGTGCGCCCCGGACGCGACGCTCTGCGACTCTTCGCCGAGCGACATGGCCATCTCGACGGCATTTCGTAGCTCGCGCACATTGCCTGGCCAGGCTTGCGCCTCAAAAGAGTTCAACAGCCCCTGCGTGACTTGACGCGTGGTCTGTCCGCGATCGACCAGCTGTTTGTGAAAGTGCGCGACCAGAAGTGGAACATCGTCCATTCGCTGCCTAAGCGGCGGGACCGTCACGCGCACCACCGCCAAACGGTAGTAGAGATCTTCGCGAAACCGCCCCGCTTCCACGTCGGCCGACAGCGAGCGATTGGTGGCCGCGATGATGCGGACGTTCGCGCGTCGCGGCTTCGCGTCACCCACCCGCTTGACCTCGCGCTGCTCGAGCACCCGCAAGAGCTTGGGCTGCAGATCGACCGGCAGCTCGCCGATCTCGTCGAGAAACAGGCTTCCACCGTCGGCGTTCTCGAACGCACCCGCACGATCGCTGGTGGCGCCGGTGAACGCGCCGCGTACATGTCCGAAGAGCTCGCTCTCGATCAGCGACGACGCGATGGCCGAGCAATCGAAGATCACGAACGGCCCTTCGGCGCGCTTGCTCTCGTCGTGTAACGCCTCGGCCACCAGCTCTTTGCCGGCGCCCGTCTCTCCTTCGATGAGCACGGTGGTGTCGGTGGGCGCCACGCGTTCGAGCACCGAGAACAGCCGCCGCATTGCGACCGATTGGCCGAGCAGCGCGCCGAATTGAGTTTTCGACGAAAGCGGAACTTCTACCAGCGACGTGGTGAGACGCAGGCGTATGCGCGTGCCGCCAAAATCGACCACCGATCCCGGTTTGGCGTAGGCGCTGAGGATCCGGGTTCCATCGAGAATGGTGGCATTGGTGCTGCCCGAATCGACCACGCGCAGCCCGATTTCATCGACCACCAAGGTGGCGTGATGGCGACTCACGGTGGGATCGACCAGCACCAGGTCGCAGCTTTTATCGGACCCCACTCGGACCTCGGGCCCGGGAAGCTCGGTGACCGTGCGCTCGCCCGGCCCCGACAGCACCTCGATGCCAATCTTTGGAGAGCGGAGCTTGAGGGACGAACCGTCGCGGATCAGGGTTTGAGTGCGATTGCCTGGCAGCGCCGAGTCCATCGACTTCCACTTTACCTGGCCGATAAGAGGCTGTCGCCTCAAGGGTTTCTGAATTTTATATTACGTAGTCTTTCTCATATGATATGATGAGGCATGGGCTTTTCCGACGGGCCGGTAGGTGGCCCGCGTCTCGGGAAGTACGAGCTAATCGAGCGCCTGGCGATCGGCGGCATGGGCGAGGTTTTTCTCGCCTGTGAGCGCGGCGCGTTTGGATTCGAGCGGCTGGTGGTCATCAAGCGGCTTTTGCCCGAGCTCGCCAAGCGAACCGAGCTGGTTCAAATGTTCATCGATGAGGCGCGACTATGGGCGCACCTCGCTCATCCCCACATCGTGCAGCTTTACGATTTTGGCAACGTGGACGGGACCTATTTCGTCGCCATGGAATATGTCGCCGGTCAGGATCTCGAGCGGCTGCAAGATCGGTTGACGCGATCGGGCCAGAAGCTCACCGCGGTGCAGTCCGCTCAGATCGTTTTACAGATCGCGCGCGCTCTCGAGTTCGCGCACGGTGCCAAGGACGCGCAGGGAAAGCCGCTCGGACTGGTTCATCGCGACGTCAGCCCGCACAACGCGCTCATCTCTTTTGCGGGCGTCATCAAGCTGACCGATTTTGGCATCGCCAAATCGACCCAACGAATGCAGCGCACTCAATCTGGAGTGGTGCGCGGAAAGCTCGGCTACATGGCGCCCGAGCAGGTGCATGGGCGCGCGGTCGATCAGCGGGCGGACATTTTCTCGCTAGGCGTGGTGCTGTGGGAGCTCTCGCTCGGCCGGCGACTATTCGGGGAGAGTGTGGTCATCGCCGACGTGCTGTCGAGTGCGCCGGTCGCCGCGCCGAGTCAGGTTGATCCCAACTATCCACCGGCGCTCGAAAAGTTGGTGATGTCGATGCTGGTGCGGGACGAAACGCATCGCCTCTCGTCAGCGAGCGTGCTGGTGGCGGGGCTCAAGCAGTTCTTGGGACAGAGCCGCTCGTCGACCGATACCGACGAGCTCGGCGCGCTGGTGATGCAGCTGTTCGCCAACGAAAAGGCACAGCTCGACGCGCTCGAGCGCAGTGCCACCGAAGCGCTGACCACCGCCCGGCCGCGCCACCAGACGCCGGTGCGCTCGCAGCCCTTCACCACCGCCTCGCCGCCCACATCAGTTGAAGTCGACACCGGAGATTTGCTCATCGAGGGTTTCCAACCGATCCGAAAAGCGCGCGTTTCGAACAAAGCGACGATCCTCGTCGGCCTGGTGCTCATGTCATGCGCGATCTTTGCGTATAAGATGCTGTTCGCCTCGCCGGCGAAAGTGAGCGCGGCCTCCAAGCCCGAATGGACGAAGATCGAAATGCCCGCAGCGTCCGCGATCGCCCCGCCCGCAGCTGCAGCAACGGCCCCTTCCGCACCTGTGGCTCCAACCGCAGAGGTTCGCCCCCCGGAGCCCTCGCGGCATTTGCTCTCACCTGCATCGCGATCCCATTTGACGGCCAAAGCGGCGCCCCCGCGGTCAGCCCCACCGACAGCAGAAGCGCCACCGGAACCGAAGGCTACGTCGACGGAAAAGCGCCCACTCAGACATCCCTATCTGGATCCGTAATAGATGAATCCACGCCATCCTCTGACTTACCTACTGCTCGCTCTTTTGATCTCTTTAGGACCCGCGGCAGCCGCTTCGCCCACTCTGCCCGACGCCGCCAAGGCCGAGGCCAAGCGTCTGCGCGATCTCGGCGTGGAAGAGTCCGAACGCGGCGAATACGTGCGAGCCCTCGACTACTTCGAAAAAGCCTACTCCCACTATCCGTCGGCAAATCTGCGTTTCAACATCGCCTGCGTGCTTACTGATCTAGGCCGCGACTTGGAGGCCACCGAGGCCTTTGAATCATTTCTGTCCCAATCGGCGAATGCCTCGCAAGAGGCCATCGGCATCGCGCGCGCCAAGGTGAGCGTGCTCGAACGACGGCTGGGACGAATCTCGCTTCATGCCCATACGCCGGGCATCGAGATCTCCGTCGATGGACGGACGGTGGGCAGCTCGCCGCTCGATCGCGTTCTACGGGTCGCGCCGGGCGCACATCAGGTGGTGGGACAACGCGCCGGCTACCTCGACGCGGTGAGCACCGTCAGTGTCCTGCCGGGACAAACGTTCGAAGTTCCCGTCGAGCTTCACAAAGTGTCTGACAATCGGCAGCTCAAGAAGCGTTGGTGGTTTTGGGTCGCGCTCGGTGGCGTAGTAGCCATCACCGCCACCAGCGTCGCCCTGGGCGTAAAGTACGGTCAGGCGCAGGATCCCACCGCCAACCTCGGACATGGCGCGCTTCAAAGTACCAACATGGGAATCACCGCAAAGTGAAGCTCCGCAGTAGCATCTTCTTCGCATCGTTCGCACTCTGGCTCTCCTCAGGCGGATGCACGCTCGATTGCAAGTCGGGCACGGTGCTTCTGACCTTCGAGTTCAATGAAGATTTTAGCAGCGCCACCCACCTCGACATCTGGACCGACGCTGCTTCGGTATTGGAAACCCCGATTCCCGCCGGACAAAAACTGACCAGCGGATCGCGTTTCGAGGTCGAGCTGCCGAGCTACATGAGCCACGCCAACATCGATCTGAATGTGCTGGCGCTCAAGAGAGATGCGTCCGGGGATCAGCAGCTCGCGCGCGGAAGTCAGCGCACTCGCCTCGCCGCCGACTGTTCGACCACCGCCATTACACTGGTCGCTACCCAAGATGTGGCGATCGCCCAGTCGAAGCTAGAGGTGAGTCCCAAGATCGTCGCTGCCGACGGAAAAACATTTGCGACAGTCACCCTGACAGTCGAGGATCAAGCGGGATCGCCGGTCGCCGGCGTGCCGGTGAAGCTGACGACGTCCGACATCAGCTCCAACACCTTCTTCAGCCAAACCTCGCCCACTTCCAACGTAGACGGACAGGTGACCGCTCTCATCGCGTCGCTGGCCAGCGCTCCGCAAACGGTCACCGCGACGTTCGCCGGATCGACCCTCGAGACCACAGTGGACTTCGTGCCTGGCTCACACTTGGAGATCACGCCGACGCAACTTCCCGCCGATGGCAACACCTCCGCCGGCGTCAAATTCACCCTGGTGGATGGCTCCGACCATCCGATCGTGGGAAAATCGGTCACCTTCACCTCCAGTGGCGCCACCGATGTGATCACCCAACCATCCGCGCCGACCGATGGTGACGGCGTGGTAGAGGGATCGATCGCGTCGCAGACCGTGGGGGCCGAGATCATCTTGGCGGTCGTCGATGGAACGGTAGTGGCGCAAGCGCCCATCTCCTTTTCACCGGCGGCTCCACAAATCTCGAACGTGCAGATCACCACTACCCCCCATTCGACTTGCGTTCAGCTGAGCTTCGACTTGACCCAGCTGCAGCACAGCCCGGTCCAGATCTCGGTCGACTATCGCCTGCAAAACAGCGCCACCTTCATCGAGATTCCGTCGCTGAAAACGACGGAGACCTTTACCAATGGAAGCGTTCCGGGCAGCGCGCAGACCTTCACGCTGCAATGGGACAGCGAAGATACTTTTCTTCTGGCGGCGAGGATGACGCTTCATCTGATAGGAGAGGTCGAGGGTGCACAATCGTTCACCGACTCCGGTCTCATCTTGATCGACAACACCCCTTCGTTCGTGCAGATGAGCTCGACGGGTCCGTCCGGCCTGTTCGTCACGGGTGGACAGCCGAACTCGATCGTAGCGCTCGATTTCAACGGCGACCATGTTCTAGATTTGGCCACTTCGAACTATGTCGATGACTCGGTGAGCGTCCTCTTCGGCAACGGCGATGGATCGTTTCAATCGCGGATCGACTATCCGCTGAACCTGCAACCGAAGGCGATGATCAGTGCCGACTTCAACGGCGACCACCGGCCCGATTTGGCTGTGGTCGGAACCGGGATCGGGGTGCTTCTAGCCAGCGAAAGCGGCGATGGAACCTTCACGGTGCCGCCGAACATCGGCAGCGACACCACCAGCGAGATTATCGCGGCCGACTACGATGGCGATCAGATCGTCGACTTGGCGACGTTCACCATTGGCGTCACCCTTCGGATAGGCGTGGGTGACGGGAGTTTTCGTTCGCCCACGGAATCCGGCGCGGGTTTCCCTCATATGGTCGCGGCGGCCGATTTCAATCTCGACGGGGCGATGGATTTGGTCACCGACTTCGGCGTTACCTTTTTGGGAAAAATCGATGCGACGCATCCACATGGAAACGGCACATTTTCGGAGATCGGCGCCTTCTCGGATCCTCTCCTGATCGATGGGTTGACGGTCGGCGATTTCAATCACGATTTGAATCCCGATATCGCCGCGGCCAACTCCCAGGGCGCCAGCGTCAGCGTCGAGCTCGGGAAAGGCGATGGTACTTTTTTTCCGGCCGGAAATTTCCTGGTTGGAATCTCTCCATCGGCGATTGTGAGCGGTGATTTCAACGGCGACGGATTCCTGGACCTAGCGGTCGCAGACGCCAATCAGGTGAGCGTCATCGCCGGGAAAGGTGATGGTACTTTTTCTCCGGCCGCGAGCTTCGGAGCGGTCTCCTCTGGAAACTCTCAGTTGGTGAGCGCCGATCTAGATGGTGACGGCAGATTGGATTTTGCGGTGACCAGCGGGCTCGATCCCAAGACGGGAGTGACGGTTCTCTTGAACCGATCGAGTGCCCACTGCCAGTAGCGGTACTGGAGCGCTACTTCGAGGCGGGCTTCATCGATTGCAGCGTCTTCTCGGTATCTTCGGCGTGCTTGATCATCAGCGCCGCCATCTCGCGCTCGAGCTTGGCGCCCTGCGCCATGCCTTCCGCCGCTTTGGGATCCATCTTCGACATATCGTGCGGCGCCGGCGCGAGGGCCGCGTTCATGTCGGCAGCGGTCTTGGTCGCTTGGTTGGCCAACTCTTTGTGATCGGCGGCGATCTTCTTCATCGCAGCGGACTCCGCCTGCGACGCCGCGTCCTTGTTCATCCCCACCCAATCGGCGTGCGCCGCCATACCGCCCGCGACATTGTTCATGAGCTCGGCGAACTTGGTCGGAAGCGCGGAGAGCTGCTTCATCATCGCGCCACAATCTTCGGTCTTGACCGTGCTGCCCTTTTTGGCTTTGTCTGCCGAAGCCACGCCGCCCATACCGAACAACACCACCGCACCTACCATTAGAAGGGTCTTCATCTCGTCATTCTCCATTTACAGTTGGCCGCGGAAACTCGCGACGGTGAGACAACGCCACAGAATGCGACAGAATACAAGAAAAGCTTCAGCTGAATTACCATCCTGGGGATGAAACTCTTCCTACTTCTCTCGCTCGCGGCGTGCTCGAAGCAAACCGCACCGCCCAAAGAGATCTCTTTTCGTCGTGATGTGTATCCGGTGCTAGCGCGCAACTGCACCACGGCGGGTTGTCACGGAGCGAGCGGGACACAAAAGGTGCACCTCGATTTTCGTGAAGCGGCGGCAGCGCTACGATCACTCCGCGATCGCCCCGCGCGCGATCGACCCGGCTGGACCTTGGTCGCGCCGGGTGCGCCGGCCAAAAGCTTTCTGGTGGACAAGCTGACCGGCAGGTTGGTCGGAAACGAAGGCGCGCGCATGCCGCTCGATCCAGATCTAGACGTTCCCGTCGCCGCCAGCGTGCTGGCTCCTTTCGTAGAGAACACGCTCATTCCCTGGATCGCCCAAGGCGCCCAAGACAACTAAACAAGGACACATAGGATGTGGATCAAACAAAGAATCAAGACCAAGCTTGTCCTTGTTTAGTCGATCCACACGGGCGTGCCGCCCGCCCTCTNNTGCCGCACGAACGTGCGGCCTCGCGTTGCTCGCTTAAGTTGGATCACATCCCATCTGATTCTGTTTAGGTGACTCGAACTACATTGGCCAGAGCGCCACCGTGCAGAGCCGATGGCCGATTCGATCGGCAATGGCGAGGGTGCGAACTTGCCTAAATCCCAGTCTGGCGCCGCTCCGTGTCAGCAGGTTTTCGAACAGCTGAAGGTCCTTGTTCAAGATCTCTTCCGATTCATTGAAGACGATCAAGACCAACGCGGCATGTTTGATCGCCGTCTCGCCTTCGATCTTTTTCAGATCGGACAGAAGCGCGCGCGTCCACTGTGCGGAATATCCGCGATGGCGAGCGCCTCCAGCGCCGAACTGATAAGCGACCTTCACCTCCAACCAGAACGGATCGTCCTCTTTACCGCCAGGCTCTCTTGCGCGCAGCACGATGTCACAGCGCTGCCGTTCGGAGAGATTTTGTCCGACACTCGATGGATAGTGAACCTCGCGCTCGACGGCATAGCTCGCTTCCAATCCAGCCGCGAGCAGCGCTTGCAACTGACGCTCGTCTTCGGTATCGAGGCCGTGCACCGCCTGCTCGAGCGCGCGCGCCTGTTCCTCCTCACCGATGGAGTCGGCGAGCAGGTCGGCGATCTCCACATGCGACCACAGCACGTCGAATTCATGACACGGGCCGCCCATGATTCCAAGCATGGCCAGCGAACAGGCGCTCGCATGCCCACTTGTCGCTCGCCGCACGGTTCCTATATTTCGATCATGGTCGCCGTCCTATTGTTCGCGTTCGTCGGAGTTTTATTTTTGGGACTTTTGTTGGCTCGCTACGGCAAGCCGGCGCCGCAGCCGCGTCTGGGCGGTGACGTGCGACCGACAATGAGGCCGGCCCGCTTTCGCGCGCTGTCGATCGCGCTTTTGCAAAAGCTCGGGCTCACGGTCTCCTCCTCGCGAGAAGAGCCTGATCGGCTCATCGCTCATCAAGATCAGCCGTTCGGCACCAGCCGCCATGTCGTGTTTTTGGCGCCGGAGCCGGCAGGCGAGGTGGTGGAACAGCCGTTCATCGTCGAGCTCATCGAAGCGACCAAGGCCGAGCGCGGGGCTCTACCGGTATTCTGCTCACGCCGTACGAAATCGATGTGGGCGGCTTGGCCGGTCTAGAGATCGTTCCCGAGCTCATCGACGGTTCTCGCTTCCGCGCGCTGGTCGAGCGACATCTGCCGAGCGCGGTCGCCGAGCTCAATCACTATCGCGGCTTCGGCGTCAAACCGGTGCTGACCCACTTGCGATCGCAACCGGTCTGACTTTCGTCACCCTTTGAATCGTTGCACTTTGATTCGCACCAATTTGAGCACCGCGGCCATCTCCGCCGGCGTGACCGGCTGAATCGACAGCCGCGAACCTTTGCGCAGAAGCTCCATCTTTGCGAGCGAAGACTGGGCGCGCAACTCTTCCAGCGAAACGAACCGCCCGGCTTTGGCGACGAATTCGACCTCGACGCACTGCCAAACCGGCGCCGATCTCTTTGCGCGGGGCTCATACCCTTCACTGTGAGCATCGAACTGACTCGGATCGGGCCGGGCCGCGCCGCTGACTCGCATCAGCCCCGCAATTCCGGGAGGGTCCGCGTTCGAGTGGTAGAATAGTACGCGGTCGCCAATCGCCATCGACTGCACCATGAAGTTGCGCGCCTGATAATTTCTGACGCCGCTCCAGAGTGTTCGTCCTTCTGCCGCCAGGTGGTCGATCGAATAGACCGACGGTTCCGATTTCATCAGCCAATTTTTCATCGGCGAACAGCCTACCCCGAGGTCGATGATGTCCCACAAAATGCGTCCGATGGAGTCCTTTACTCGGCCGCTCGCCTGCTTAGATACTAGGCAGGTCCGATGCCCTGCCAACCAATTGAAAATTATGGAATCGTTGGAGATCTAGGCACGATCGCACTGGTCGGCTCGATCGCTCGCTCAACGAACAAGATCCCATCGGCGGGCCCAGAGGTCTTTAGTCTCCGACAGTGTCACGTAGAGGCCGGTCTCGCCCAGGGCCACACCTTCGAGGAGAAATTGCAACGCCAGCGTCGTTTTGCAGACGCCGGGATCCTCCTGGATGAGATACGTGCTGTCGAGACCCACTACTCCGGTGCGCGCCCGTTCGTCTTTCCGCTTCACGAATCCCCCGTTGTTGGCGGCCAAAAGTTGGGCGCATTTTTACAACCATGTGCCAAACTTTTCCGAGGCCGGAGCTATCGTCATCGGCAGGCCGCGAGCGATTCCAACTGTAAAACTTTTACACCGAAGAGGATTCGGTCGAGCCCAAGTGGCGCGCTTGGCGGGCCGGCGCGGTGGAATTCTTCGCAGCGGGACGACGCGCTTTTATCCCCGAAAGTTTGAGGATTTCGGAGGGTGGATCGCGATCGGTGCGATTGAAGTCGTGCACCATCACCTCGGCCGCCCGAGTCGACTCCACCCCGAGCTCCTGAGTGACGAACTCGAGGAGGTATCCGGCCAACTGCGACAGCGCGTATCCGTGCGTTCGATTGCCGGAGCGCGCGCAGAGCCAATCGGAAAACCGCAAGAAGGATGCGAACGGAGTGTCGCCGACCAGGAGCGCCAGCGTACCCGCGAAGTTGCCGCTGTTGGCCACCAGATCCCAATAGCGACTGAAGCGACGCATTCGCTGCATGGTCAGCGCGTCGATGAGCTTGGTCTGCAACACCTCGTAGGGCGGATGTGACGAGTAGATCATCTGCCAGGACTGATCATGTCTGACAATCGGCGTGCCGCGCAGACGCTTGAGCATCCCCACCTGAATCTCCTGCAGACCGAGCCGGTAAAGCTCGTCGAAGCCGCGTCCGAAGCTCTCCAGATCTTCGCCCGGCAGCCCGACGATCAGGTCGGCATGGACATGCACGCCGGTCTCCGTTCGCAGCCAGATTAGATTGTCCTTGAGACGATCATGATCTTGCTGGCGCGAAACCAGCGCCTCCACCGCCGGGTTGAGGGTCTGCACGCCGAGCTCGAACTGCAGGGTCCCCGGCGGAAACTGCCGAATCAGATCGCGCAGACCGATGGGCATCCGATCGGGGATCATCTCGAAGTGGACGAACAGCCCCGGCTCCACGCGCTCCAAGAAAAACTGCAAGATCGATTTCGCGAACTGCAGGTTCAGGTTGAAGGTGCGGTCGACGAACTTGAACTGTCTCAGCCCGCGATCGAACAGCTTCTGCATCTCCGACAAAAAAGGCGCCAGCGGTACATTGCGCACCGGAATGTCGAGCGCCGACAGGCAGAATTCACACGAGAACGGACATCCGCGCGACGCCTCCACATAGACCACACGCTGCTTCACGTCAGCGTCGGTGTAAAGATGATAGGGCAGCGCGATGAGCGGCTCGGCGGTGTCTGACATTTTAGATGGGGCAAAGTGCGGCAGTCCGGCCGGGATGGTGCGCAAAAGCGGCCGTCGCCCTTGCAACAGCGCGGTGCACAACTTCTCGAACGCGTGATCGGCTTCGCCGGTGATGACGAAGTCGGCGAGCCGGCAGATCTCTTGGCTGTCCGACTCGTAGCTCACCTCAGGTCCACCCACCACGACGGTGATGCCCGGCCGAATCCGCTTGAGCTCACTCACCAGCTGCAGCGACTGATTGGCGTTCCAAATGTACACGCCCACGCCGACGATCTTGGGCGCCCGCAAGAGAATCTGCTCCAGCACGTCGCTCGGGCGCTGACTCAGATCGAACTCCAAGATCTCGGTGCGCTCCGCCAGCGCCCCCAGGTTCGCCTTGAGGTAGCGAAGGCCGAAGCTGGCATGGGAATAGCGCGCGTTCAGCGTAGTGAGCAAGATCTCCGGCACCAGGGAAAGCTACTTCACCAGCGACGAAGAAGCCAGCACGGCCCACTTTCGACTGGAGTTCGGCGCGCAGAGCAAATACCGTCCATCGCGTGAAACCGCTTCTCCTCACTCTATTATTGCTCACTCCATTGTCGCTCTTTTGGGGCATCGCGAGGGCCGACGAAGCGAGCGTGCTTCTGCAAGGACGCTTCGACGCCGCCAGCACCGATGCCGCCGTGAATCGGCTGGCTCAGCTGGCCAAAGAGGGAGGCACCTCGTCGTCTGCCGGCGTCGCGCTCTTGCAAGCGCGCTTCTTCCAAGCCGACCTGTACTTGAAGGGCGACGCAAAAATCGCGGCGCACCGCCAGAACGTCACCGACGGACTTTCGCAGCTCTCGAGCGCAACCGGGCTGTCGCTGTCCACCTTCGACGAGCTCGATCGCGCGCTCGATCGCATGGGCAAGTCGCAGGTGCCGCCTCTGTTTTGGACCACGCTCTCCTATGCCAGCACCATTCCATCGATCTCGCTATTCAAACGACTCGCCGCGGCCAAGCGCTTCCGCCGCTCGCTCGAACGCATGGTGGCTCTCGACGAAAGCTATTTTTACGGCGGCCCGCTCCGCTGTCTCGGATCGTTCTTGGCGCGCGCACCCAGTCTCTTCGGCGGCGACAAAGCATTGGCTGACAAAAATGCGCGGCGCGCGGTGGAGCTTGCACCCGGCTTCGCGCAGGCGCACGTCGACTGGGACGAGATCCGCATCCTCGGCAAAGCGCCCAAGGCGGATTGGCAAGACGATCTAAAGCGGACGCTGGCGCTGCCGCCGGTGACGCCGATCAATCAGCCGGAACAAAAAGCGGCGCAAGTTCGCGCGCAGGCGCTGCTCAACGGCGCAAAGGTCGAGTAGAGCCAAGCTAAGGATTGGCGCGGAGGTCGGCGGCGAGTCGCGCACAATCGAACAGTGGCTTGCTGGCGCTGTTGCGAAATTGTGCGGCGCACAGTCCGAGCAGTGGACCGAGCGTGTGGAACTTGAGCATGCTGGCATCGACCGGAAGGAAGTAGTAGTCGCCGTCGGGCGCACTGTCGTCGAAGGTATGAAAAATGGTCTGCTCGATCTGCGTATAAAACGTGATGGCGTCTTCCACCGCGCTCTTGAGCCAGCGGATCTGGTGCCAGGTGAGCGGCACGCCGGTATTGGCGCCATAGACGATGAGGTCGGCCAGATCGCGCGGATCGCTCGAGGGCGGAGCGGCCGGCTCGGCCTCGACCTGCGCCAAATAGTCGCCGATGCGCAGCGCCATTCCGCCAACGAGATCTTTGGCCAGATCGGTCTGGTTGCGCAGAAGCGCCCAGTTGGTGACCGCCTCATGAAAGCTGCGCACGATGTCGCCATTCTGCTTGGCCAAGCTGATGAGCGTGGCGTCCGTCTCCGGATATCCGTTTCCGCAGTCGAAGTCGGTGGTCGCGCCGCGACCGACGAGGTGCAGCGAGAGCTCGGCGTTGCATTCGAGATCGGGCAGGAAGTTGGCGAGCACGTCATGCGTGAGCACGCGCGTACCACTGGTGTCGTAGGTGGCGATGGAAAAATTGTCGTCTTCGACCTGCCGCGCCCACGCGCCATAGCGCCGCCAAAGATCGTCGAAGTCGTTCTCGGCACCCGACTCCTTGATCTGACCTGCGCACGAATCGACCTGCGCCATCGCGCGCAGCATGTGGCCGATGTCGTCCTTGGAGCGGTTGTTCTTGATCCAAATGTCGCCCCAATAGGGATTGGTCGCGACTTCGACGAAGGTCGAGGTGGTGTCGGCCGTGCCTCCTGGTCGCACCATGCTGGTGTCGAAGAAAATGTCGCGTCCGCCGTCGGTAGAATGGATCGGTTCGGGATAGGCGGCGCGCGCCAGCATCGCGCCCTGCGGATCGTCCTTCTGCTTCTCCATCGCCATGATCCAGGAGGTGGTGCCGCGTAAGAGCCGGCGCACCAAATGTCCGACCTTTTCATTTTTGGTGAGCAGGTAGTCGTAGCAAGCTCCCTCGAGAAAAGGCGACGTGGTGATCCCGTTGTTGTCGCTGCCATATGACCCCTCCTGATAGGTCACCGCGCCGCCGGACTTGATCACCTTGGTTCCCGACCAGTAGGTCGCGTACCAATATCGCTTCTCCGGATCGGATTCCGGCCAACCGTAGACGCGTTCATCGAGAAAATCGAAGTAGCGAATGGAATGAAGGAGCGCCGCGAACCGATCGGTGAATTCGACCCGTTCGTCGTCGGTGAGCGCATCTCCGTCATCGGCCGGCTTGACGATAAACGGAAGCGACTTTGGGTGCGCGCCCAGCGAATCGGGAGGCGACGTCGAACAGCTGGCCCAGATCGCCATGCAAACGAGCCAGACACAGCGGTCCGAAATTTGTGACTTCACTTGAAAGTCGTACGAAACTTCAGGAAAAGTGTAAAGCGCTAGCGGTCACTTTGAACGGACTCCAGCGTGCTCGGAATTAGGGGCAACCGAAGTAGGTGCATGCGCCGCTTTCGGAACATCCGTATTCGTTGCAGCTTCCAATCGGCATATTCCAGCAGCCGAAGTAGTTGCACCCGCCTCCATTTTCATAACAGCCGTACTGATTACACGAGCCGGGCTGCTGAGCTGCGACGTTTTCCACCACCACCACTCGTCTGTCTTCGTCCGCGCGAACTGAATTCGAAGCGGACGCCAGACACAGGAACGAGAACACCAGCGCGATCTTTCGCATGACNNGATGACGCACCTCCCAGCTCTTGCTGAGAATGACGCCGCTCACAGTCGTTTATTCATTCTTTTGCGAGCAGCAGCGGCAGGCCAAACACCTCAAATAGCGAAGGATTGAGGAACGCCACAATGGAAGCGACGCGTCCTTGCCGAACCTCGAGGAGGTGGATCGCAGTCGCGCGAAACTCGCCGCTTTCCGGATCGCGTTGATAGGCGGCGAAGGCCGGCAGACCGTTGGCGTCGGTGCGCACCATCTGGAAAGCGCCGGGCCCGGCGGGGGAAAAGACCATCCCGCCGATCGAAGCGCCGATCGCGGTCGCGCCTTGAATCCATTCTGAAAGAGGCGGCATCGCCAGCGTCGCATCTTCGCGCAGAAGTGCCACCAGCGTGCGCACGTCGGCGAGCTCCCACGCTTTCACATACTGCCCGAGGAGCGCCGAGGTCTCGGCATCGACCACCTCTGGCGATGCGCGATCGCCCCGTCGCTGCTCGATGGTGTCTCGGGCCCGTTGAAGCGCGCTGTTCACCGACGCGACCGAGAGCTCGAGGAGCTCGGCACACTCATCGGCCTGCCAGCCGAGCACGTCGCGCAGAATCAACACTGCGCGCTGCTTGGGCGGAAGCAGCTGAAGCGCGACCAGAAACGCGAGCGCCACACTCTCTCGCTGATCGTAACGAACGTCGGCCGCCGGCGACAGCGAAGCGTCGAGGTCAGACGGACAGGGCTCGAGCCAGATCGGATCGAGTCGCGGCGGACCAATGGTGGTATTCGGTCCGGCCGCGGGGCCGAGATCCATCGGCAGCATTCGTCCCGAACGTTTCTCGAGCGCGTCGAGACAGGCATTGGTGGTGACTCGATAGAGCCAGGTTCGCAAATTTGCGCGCCGTTCGAACCGCGGCAGTCCCTTCCACACACGCAGCAGGCTGTCTTGCATGAGATCGTCGGCGTCGTGGATCGATCCGGCCATTCGGTAGCAGTGCGCGCGCAGCTCGCGCCGATATGGTTGCACCAATCGCGCGAACGCCGCCTGATCGCCACTTTGTGCCGCGCTGAGCTCGTCCGGTGATTGCCCTTGCATGACCCGAGACTGGCGGAATTTCGCCCGCACCGTCAAGGCGTGAAGTTTTTTTCGTGTGACCGATGAGTTTGGCGATCAGGCCCCGTCTATGGTGGTACAGGTCATCCGCGCGACCTTTTAAGCGCAAGCGTCGAGCCTGATCAGTCGCCGTCGGACCAATCGCCGCCCGACATCGTGTCGGGGATGTTCTCGGGATCGTATTCATCGCCCGGATTGGCGGACGTATCCCCGGTGTTGCCGAAATATCCAATTCCGTCGTTCGGCGTGGAGAAGATGCTCGCCCCGTTGGTGATTCCCACCTGTGCGTCGCCATTCCAGATGGCGTTGGTGAACGCGTAGCTGAGCGGTTGAAGCGTCGCAGGGTCCGATACGAATCCGGTAATGATCGGCTGCTGGCTCGGGTCGTAGCTGGGCTGCCAAGTGGGCGCGAACGCATCGTCGGTCGAGAGCGGTAGCGTGAGCGCGTAGGGAGAGGTCGCCGTGTCAGGCACGGAGTTGTAGATCGGATTGGTATAGAAGATCGGCTGAGGCTGAGACCATGCCGCCGAATAGTTGAAGGAATACCCGGTACCGGACTGCGTGAGATCGAGCGTGCTCGGAGTGAGCAGTTGAAAATCATCATTCACCGAACCGCCCGTGACCGACGGCAAACCACAGATTCCATAGCTTGCGCAGTCCGTTTCAGAAGTGGGGGCCGACAAGGATCCCAACTGTGAGATCAGTTGAATCCGATCGCCCGCATCGGCGCCTTGAAGCAAATTCCAACTGTAGTCGAGCGTCTGTCCGTTGAAGTCGGAAAAGCTGGTACCACTCGGAATCGCGCCGGTTTGAATGCCGGCGTTCCACGCAAACGTGTTGGCGGCGGTGATCGGTGAAAAATTGAACGTCGCTGCGCCGGTAAAATAGTCGCCGGTCATCATGGGAAACTGGCTCTGCGTAAGGGCCAGCGCCTGCACCGCGGCCATTCCTTGCAAGGTGTATCCGAATGGATTCACCTGACCGGCCATGCTGCCGTCGTCTCCCGGGTTGACGTCGAAGAGCGTATCGAAAAATTCATGCGCGCCCGACCGAACTGCGGCGCTCACCGTGCTCGTCAGGTCCTGGAGGAATGATCCATAAAGAAGACTGCCGGCGCTGTTGAGCGGGTTCGCCATGAGCGCCATCTGCATACTTCCCTCGGCCATCGAACCCACCTCATCGGCCAGGTGGCCCGAGAAGGTCGCCCACGCATAGTTGCTCGCCTTTTGCGGATCGTCGGGATAGGCAATGCCCGACGTGTACCAGGCGATCGCGCCTTCGCCGCCCTCGTAGATCAACTGAACCAGCCACAACTTCTCCGCCACGCCGCTCAAGACCTCTTGGGCGCCACCACCGAGCGTCGCCGCCAGACCTTCGGTGGCCGCCTCGGTGTCGGCCGCCGCCGTCGCTGGAGAAATGATCGGAGGAATTTCGCCCGGCGCAGCTTGGGTCAAGGTCGCGCCGTTGAAAACGCTCGGATCGAGATCCTGCAGTACCTGGGCGAGCTGTTCGGTCGTGGGAATCTCGCCACCGTTGATGGTCGCGATCCGAGTCATGAGCTCGTACTGCCCGCCGGGCGTGAGGTTCAAATTTTGCATGGAGAGGAATTGTTCCGCCAATCCATAGGACAGATCTCCGTCGGTCATCGCGGCCACGGTCTTTCCTAGATCTTCTCCATTGGCGATGAATTTCGCCTGGAACTCGGAGAGGATTCGGGCCGGTGCTTCGACCGCTTCGGCCTCCACAATCTCCGCTCCCATCACACCATCGGCAGCCAGAGTTCGGTTCTGTACCGCGTGCCAAAATTCTTCGATGAACGTCTTCGCTTGGGTGGCAGCGTCAAAGTCGGATCCCATGCTGGTGTTGAGCTTGACGGCGACCGACGACAGCGCGCCATCGGCGCCCACCAATGCGTCGGCCTGACTGTTCGGCATGTTGAAATACACATTGATCCGCGGTCCGGAGGACTGCGACACCACGAACTCATTCAGTGCGATGCGCTGTCCCGTGGTGAGATCCTGAGTGCTCAATTGATCGATCACCGCGTCCAGCCACCGCTGGCTGCCGACGGTAGTTTTCGGCGACAGCAGCGCCGATACACTCTGAAGGAGCTCCTGATTGGATGCGGCCGGATTGCTCATGCCCGCCAGAATTTGCGCCGACACCTCGGCGTTACTCGGATTTCCGAGCGGCTGGGCGTACGCCCGTCCCACCCCCAAGCTCAAAAGCGCGAACGACAGCAATCCCCAAAGTCGCATTCCTTCTCCTATTGACGCGGTCGTGCGATCGCGATGGCCGGCCTGCTCGCGAGGTAGTCGATCAGGAGCGCGGGATGACGAACGAGCATCTCGCGCAAAATCGGCGCCTTGTCCTGTGGGTTGCGAAGCGCGGAGAGGATCTGGTTGGAAAAGGGCAAGAGATCGGTCGCCAGATCGGGATCCGACAGCATGTATCCGCGGAAGAGCTCGGTGCGAAATAGCCGTTTGCCGTCCGCGGTGAGGGTCGTCGATGCGCCGGGCGTATCGTTGATCAGCTGGCCCGTCGCATAGGTTTTGATGCGCATTTGCGCTCCCGGAATCGCCACCATCAAATCGATCAGGAACGATCTCTGTACGCCGTCTGGATCGGTCGATTCGATCACGGCCGACTGCAGTGTGCTGACCGCCGCTGAGATATTGGCGCTGCTACTTCCCAGTCCAGTCGACGTGGCCGTGAGAAGCGTCCGGACATGAGCCGCGGCACCGGATGAAAACGGAACCCGATTGATGGACAGCATCAGTTGACGAAGGTTCTCTCCCTGGGGCTGTCCGGTGAGCAGCGCGGCGATGGCAGTCTCGAGTGGAGTCTGTTTGAGTGAGGACAGGAGCGCGACGAATTGCGCTTCGCTGGTGGCCGCGTGCAGTCGGTCGAGCTCCGGCTGCCACAAGACCGAGATCTGATCGAGCAACGCCTGAGCCGCCGGATCGATGGGTGCGGTCACCGCAGTCGACGTGGGCGCACAACCGGTCGCGACCGGAATCAGCGCGCGGTAGAAGCGTGAGGATTGATTCGCCGATTGAGGATCGACGTAGGTGAAGGAGCCGATGTCATTGGCCTGCAGCGTGGCGACCGTAGTCCAATTGTTCAAATCGGACGAGGCTTGAACTTGGTAGGCCAACGTCGGCGTCGCGCCGGTGAAGGTGACCCCCATCTGGCTCTGGGAATTTAGCCCAAACGAGGTCGCCTTGGCTGGTTTGGGATGGCAGGGGTCGATGACCACCGCGTTCATATCGGCGAGACTGATGCCGGCACTCGCTCCCATCAGAAGACAAGAGAACAGCAGTCGAACGGCCATCCGCGCAAGACATGCGCATACTGTGCCAACGATGCACTCTACTTATTTCAGACACTTAAATAAAATCGAGGTGGGAGTTTTCCCCCGAAGTCAGACAAAACCGTCTCAGAATATTGAGGGACCTTCCGAAGGCCAGACAGTGTCTCGCGGGCTTATTCGCCGCCGTATTCAACGTGGACGTAGTTGCCGAGGCGGGTGTTGTACGCGAGGTACCAGCCCGGGTGATCCGGATCGTCGTAGAGAACGATCTCGTCATCCGACCACGACCAGTCGTTGACGTAGGCCAAGTCCCACGCAGCCACGCCGAAGAATCCGCCGTTCAGCCAGAAGCGGTGCAGGCCCGGATCCCAGTTGCGAACGCGGTACGCGTGATCGTGGCCGATCGCTCCACGAAAGTGCCCGTGCTCAAATGGACGCTCGACGTGATAGCGCACATCGCCGGGGCCGGTCTCGTGTCCATGCCAATGCTCGCTGTTCTCCACGTGTGGACGCTCCATAACGTGATGCGCCGGCGCGACGTAGCGCGGTGCCGCCGCTCGCGGTGGCTCAACTCGGGCTGGTTCGCCGCGCGCTGGGGCCACCGGACGCGCTTGCTGCACGGGCGTCGGAGCGTGAGCCACCGGCCCGCGAGCCGGAGGTGCGAAGCGTGCGCCGCCACCGCCACCGTGCTCGTGATCGGCGAAAGCCGTGGACGCCAAGAAACAGGATCCGACTGCGAGGGTTCGAAGGAGATTTTTCATGAACCGCATCATAAGGCCTTTACCAGTGGGTGTGGAGTGCAGAATTTGTATACCCGCTCTATTACCTGGCTCAGATGGCGCCGATCGACCGCCCCAATCCCTCGGCGACGCTGATGAACGCGTCTTGCGTGCGCAGTCGATCGCGGCCGAAGCGGTCGGCGAAGATCTGATGGATCGATGGAATCTGCGAGCTGCCACCGGTGAGAAAGACCGCGTCCACTCGAGCCGGCGCAACGTCCGCACGCGAAAGCAGATTCTCGGCGCAATCGGAGATCGACTGTCTCAGCGCGGCGGTGAAGCGCTCGAACTCGATGCGAGTGATCTTCTCGCGAATGGCGATCCGCGCTTCGTTGAAGACGATGGTCGTTTCACTCTTGTTCGAGAGATCGATCTTCGCTCGCTCGATGGCGCGAAACAGATGGAAGCCGAGGTTCTCCAGCACCAGATCTTGCAGCGCTTCGATGGCCGGTACGCTGTCGCCGGAAAAGAGCATCCGATCGAGCAGATCTTGCGTGGAGCGTTCGCGAATGAACGACATCTCGTGCCACGAGAGGAGCTTGCCGAGGATGTGCGCCGGGAATGGCATCCGTTTGTCCATGATTTCGTAGCTCGAGCCGGCGCCGAAATAGGGCAAGAGCTTGTTGCGCATGATCTCCGCGTCGAAACGATCGCCGCCGATGCGCACGCCGGATGAAGCGATCACGTCGTTTCGACGATCGGGCTGGCCGCGATGCGATGGCCCGAGTCGCATGAGCGTCATGTCCGAGGTGCCGGCGCCGAAGTCGGCCACCAGCACCAGCTCATCGCGCGACAGGCTCGACTCGTACGCGAGCGCAGCCGCGATCGGCTCGAGCACGAAGCGAATATCGCGAAATCCGGCCAGCTCGGCGGCGGCGCGGAGTCGCGTCTCGGCCAGCGCATCGGCGTCGGCCTCCTCGGAGAAGACCGCGGGACGCCCGAGGGTCACGCCGTCGAACGATTGGCCGTGCGCTTTTTCCGCCCGCTCGCGGAGGGTCCGCAACAGAAGCGCCACCAACTCTTCTAGCCGATACGATCGATTGCGAATTTGCGTGGCGTGAAACGATTGACTCGGCAGCCAAGATTTGATCGATTGAATGAAACGCCCTTCCGAGCCGCTCAAATATTCATCGATGGCCGATTGTCCGCCAAAATGGTCCCGAGTGCCCTCAGGAAAAAACAGCACCGAGCGAAAAAGACGAGGCTCGG
The DNA here is from genome assembly GCA_003153195.1 of Myxococcales bacterium. GTDB lineage: Bacteria > Myxococcota_A > Polyangia > Palsa-1104 > Palsa-1104 > PALSA-1153. Next base: position 9,515 of record PLXG01000286.1, on the reverse strand, counting down.
CGCCGTGATCGATGGCCAGCACGCACCCATCGGGCAAGGCGACCGCGCTGTTGCTGGTTCCGAAATCGAGGCCGCAGGTCGCCATCGTCGTGGCAAGACGGTAACACGAGAGCGCGATTGAATTGCGCTCTATCGCGTGCGGGGGAATCGTCCCTTAACGCGCGCGGGGGAATCGTCCCTTAACGCGCGCGGGGGAATCGTCCGCTGGCGATGAGCACGTCGAGCTGCGCCTGCCTGACCGCATCTTCGGCGTTGGCGGCGGCAGTATCGGCATCGCGCGCGGTGCGCTCGGCATCGATCACCTCGATGTTGGTCGACGCACCGGCTTTGTAGGCGAGCGTGGTGAGTTCGAGCGCCTTCTCCGCCAGCTGCGCGGCATTGCGAGCCTGATCGAACGCGACCTGCGTGCGCGAAACCTCTTGATCCGACGTTCGCAGATCCGACGACACCTGTCTGAGCTCGCCTTCGAGCCCGACCTGCGCTTCGTTTTGCAGCGCTTTTCGCTCGCGCTGAAGTCCGTAGCGAAGCCCGCCGTCGTAGATCTGCCAATTGAGAAGCAGCGTCGCCTGCCATCCGCTGTTCGGAATCGTCGGAGTCGGCGGCGTTTGATAAAACGGCAGAAAGCTGCCGATCACCGTCGGCATGAAATCGGTCCAGTGATCGCGAACCAGGTGGTGCGCGGCGTCGAGCCGTCCGCGAAACAGCTTGATGTCCGCGCGCAGGGTCGGCGCCTCTTTGCGCGCATCTTCCGACGACGGCAGCGGCGGCAGATCGATGGTGTCGGAGACGTCAACCGGATGATCGCCGCCGGTGAGCACGCCCAGCGATTCGCAAAGCCGAATCAGCTGGAGCCGCGCGGCCTCCTCCTGGGAGGTATCGCTGGCAAGCTCTTGCGCGGCACGTACTTCATCCACGCGAGTGCCGAATCCGCCCACAAAACGCTGATGGGAAAAGTCGAGGTGCGCCTGCGCGATGGTGCGCGCGCGACTGGTAATTTCAACGGTGTGATGCTGAGTGACGATGGCCAGGTAGGTTCGCGCCGCGGTCACCGCCAGATCGCGACCGATCGACGCCGCGCTCAACTTGGCCACATCCACGTTCTCGCGGGCATGCGACCAACGGGCCCAATTCTGAGGCGAAACGAGCGGCACCGCGAGCACCAGGTCGGCGTTGAACGAATTGATCGGCTGAACGATCGCGCCGGCGACCACACGATCGGCGTCGATCCGAGTGTAGTTGAGATTTCCTTGCAGTGTCGGCAGCGACGCCGAACGAACTTGCGCCAAAAGAGACTCCGCGTGGCGAATCTCTTCGATGGCGATGGTCGCCGACGGATTGTGCTCGACCGTCCGTGTCACTGCCATGTCGAAGGTCAGACGCTCCATCTCCGGCAGTGCCACGCTCGGCCGTGTAGGCATAGTCCCCTGCATCACCGCCGGCGCCTGCACCGCTGGCCCTTCCGCAAACGCGGCCTGGGGAAACGCGCCTTCCGCACAAAGCAGCGAAGCTCCGACGACGAGCTGATTAATGTTTCTTCGCATCTTCTGCCTTGGCCGCCGGAGTCGCTCCGCTGGGAGCGGACGGCGCCGCCGGTGCGACCGGAACGATCGGCTGCACGCGTCCATCTTCACCGACGCGATCCCCAACATCGAGCGCGACTCGATCGCCGACCGAAATTCCCGACTCGATGCCGACGTGAGCACCGTCATCGTAGGAGATCACCACCGGCCGGAACCTTATTCGCTCCTCTTTGGTGAGCAGCGCCACCATCGGTTTCTTCTCGCGAACCATCAGCGCTTCGACCGGCAGCTCGACCTGCTGCGGAGTCGGCACCGTGATGCGCACCGAAACGTAGCTACCCGGAACAATCTTTCCATCGCGATTTTCGACATCGATCTCGACCAACATCTTGCGCGTTTGCGGATCGAGCTCGTTGGACTGTCGAGTCACTTTTCCATCTACGATCAGATTCCGATCGGCGATGACGATCTTCACGTCGTTGCCCGGTTTGATGTACGCGGCGTCGCGCTGATCGGCATAGACGTACACGCGCAAGCGATCGATCTGCGAAACGGTCAGCACCGGCAATGCGCCCGTTTGTGCGCTGGTCGCATTCTGCATGAGCGCGCCCGGGTCAGCGAAGCGCGCGGTCACCGTTCCAGCAAACGGCGCTCGTAAACTTTCGTACTCTTTTTGCGATTTCAGCGACGAGACCTGCGCATCCGCTACTGCCGCTTGGCTCTTCTGCAAATCGGCTTCTTGCGCCGACACCACGCCCGGTCCCACCAAATTGGCGGCACGCGCGGCGTTCACCTTTTTATAGGAGGCGTCCGCCACCNNCCGCGGCGTCATATTGACGATCGAGCTCGGGCGATTCGATCACCGCCAGCACCTGATCGTTTTTGACTCGATCGCCTTTGTCGACGCGAATCTGTTTCAGATAGCCGCTCACCTTGGCGTACAAGGTCACGCTGGCAAACGGACGCGCTTCGCCTTGCAGCTCGAGATGGCGCTCGGCTGGCGACATGATCGCATCGACCACGCGAACCCGCGGACCTTTGTCGAGCGTCTCGGTGCGAAGATTTCGCTCTTTCTCCTCTGCCATGGAACGACTGGCGGCGATGAAGATCACGCCTCCCACCGCGATGACGAGGGCGACGAGCCCGCCGATGTACAACCAGATCGGTTTCTGCTTTTTCGTGGTCATGCTGGGTTCCTCTCCGGTTCCGCGCCTGCCTTTTCGCGCTGGAATCGATCTTCGAGCAGATGAAGCGTGGGCGGCTTGCGACGTAACACTGAATAGACGAGTGGCACGACGAACAGCGTCACGATGGTGGCCATGCCGAGTCCGCCGATGACCGCGCGACCGAGCGGCGCGTTCTGCTCACCGGCTTCACCGAGCGCGAGCGCCATCGGCACCATGCCGATGATCATGGCCAGCGCGGTCATGAGCACCGGCCGAAGTCGAGTCTTGCCGGCCTCGAGCGCGGCATCGAGCGGCGAGGCGTTTTTCTCAACCCTCAAGTCGTTGGCGTAGTTCACTAGTAGAATCGAGTTCGAAACCGCGATGCCGACCGCCATGATCGATCCCATCAGCGATTCGACGTTGAGCGTGGTGTGCGTGATGGCCAGCATCCACAAGATACCGACCAGCGCGCCGGGTACCGCGACCATGATGATGAACGGATCGAGCCAGGACTGAAACAGAATGACCATTAGGCAATAGACCAGCACGATGGCCAAGATCAGACCGAGGCCGAGCATGTGGAACGACTGATTCATGACTTCGTTCTGGCCGCGAACGTTGATGCGCATTCCCGTCGGCAGCTTGCCGAGTGCGGCGATTTTCTTTTCGATGTCGGCGGAGACCGATCCCAGATCGCGTCCGTCGACGTTGGCGGCTACGTCCACCACGCGTTGCACCGTGTAGTGGCTGAGCTGATTGGCGGTGATGGTGGGCGAGAGCGAGGACACATTGGAAAGCGTTTGCGTCGGCGACTCAGGCACGATCGTCGTGCGCGGCGCGCCGGCCAATTGCAAAAGCGCACCCGCCGATGGCGGGGTGAGCGGCGTCGACATCAGTTGTGGCACCGAGCCCACTAGCTTGAGCGGAGTCTTCACCACCACTGTGTAGTTGACGTTGTTGACCGGATTCAAAAAGTAGGACGGCGCCACCAGTGAGCTCGACGAGAGCGAGATCAGCATGTCGTTGGCCACATCGCGCTGACTCAAACCGAGTTGCGCCGCGCGCTGACGATCGACGTCGAGCCTGAGCGTCGGATAGTCGAGCACCTGCGTGATGTGCGCATCGGCGATGCCGGGAATGGTCGAAATCGACTCGCGCAACCGACGCGCGATTTCGGCGGAGACTTCTAAGTTGGGATACTCGACTTGAATGTCGATCGGTGCCGACAGACCGAAGTTGAGCACTTGGCTGACGATGTCGGCCGGCTGAAAGTAAAACGTGGACCCAGGAAACTGCCCCGGCAGAACCTCGCGCAACTTCCGCATGTAGCCCTCGGTCGGGTGGTGATCCTCTTTGAGCGCGATGAGAATATCGGCGTCCATCGACGCGATGTTGTCGGTCTGCACGAACGCGAGGTTGTAGTAGAGCGGAACGCCGATCATGTCGTTGATGGTGGCAAGCTCCTCTTCGGGAATCACCTCGTGGATCTTCTTCTCCACTTCCATGACCATCTGCTCGGTACGCTCGAGACGCGTGCCCGACGGCGCGCGATAGTGCAATTTCATCAGACCGGCATCTACGGTGGGGAAAAAGTCGGTACCGACGAAGAAGATGAGTGAGAACGACGTCACTACCAACCCACCGGCCACGCTCAGCGCAAACACGCGATGAGCGAGGAACACCGACAGCACGCGTCCATACTCTTCTTGAAAACGCTCAAAGGCGCGATCGCGCCGCTCGTTGAAAGAGTGCGCGAAGCGAGTCCAGGGTCCGTCTTTGGCGGTGATGGGACCGTGATGCTCCGACACCATCAGCATGCGCGCCAGCGTTGGAACCAGGGTTCGCGACAAGAGATAGGATGCCAGCATGGCCAGCACCACGGCGAGCGCCAGCGGTGTGAAGAGAAATTTCGCCGGTCCAAACAGCAGCACGACCGGAAAGAAGACGATGCAAATGGCGAGAGTGGCGACGATAGCGGGAACGGCGATCTGGCTGGCACCGTCGAGAATGGCGACGGTCAGCGGTTTATGAAGCCCGCGATTTCGGTGAATATTTTCTACCTCCACCGTCGCGTCATCGACCAGCATTCCGATCGCCAGCGCGAGCCCTCCCAGCGTCATGATGTTGATCGAATGTCCGGTGAGCTTGAGACCGATGATGGCCGAAAAGATGGCGAGTGGAATCGACGTGCAGACGATCACCACGCTGCGCCAACTTCCCAAAAACAGACCGATCATGAGCGACACCAAGAGCGACGAAATGATCGCCTCGCGCAGAACGCTCTTGATGGCGCCGCGCACGAACAGCGACTGATCGAAATCGATCTTCAAGTCGAGCCCGTTGGGCGCTACCGCCTTGATGCCCGGCAGTGCCTCACGCGCAGCATCGACGACCGCCAGTGTCGACGCGTCGGAGTGTTTGAGGATGGCCATATAGGTAGCGCGCCGGCCGTTCACGTGCACGATGTTGGTTTGGTCGGCGTAGGAATCGGTCACTTTGCCGACGTCGCCGATGGTGACCAGTCGCCCATCTTGCGACTTGATGGGAATGTTGACGAACTGCTCGACCACCGACGGGCTCGAGTTCATGGTGATATTGTATTCGCGGTCGGCGATGCGCGCGGTGCCAGCCGGGATGATGACGTTCGACGATTGCAGCGCGCTCACCACATCCGCCGGCGAGAGTCCTTTGGCCGACAGCGCATTCGGATCGATGTCGACGTTGACCTGTCGCATTTTTCCGCCGAACGGCGCCGGCGATGAAAGTCCAGGGATCGTGAACAGCTTGACGCGAACGAAGTTGAGGCCGTAGTCGAAGATCTTTTCTTCGGGCAGGGTCTCGCTCGATGCAGTGATCTGCGCCACCGGCACGTTCGACGCATTGAATTGAATCACGTTCGGCGGCGACATGCCCGGCGGTGTGATTCGCAATATCGTGTTGGTCACCGATGAGATTTGCGCGATGGCCGCGCCGATATCTGCATCCGGCTGAAAGTAGATCTTCAGCATGCCGATGCCGGGAATCGACTGCGACTCGATGCGCGCGATTCCATTGACGGTGGTGGAGAACGCGCGCTCGCTGATGAGCGTGACTCGGCGCTCCATGTCCTCGGCCGGAAGACCCGGGTAGTTCCAAACCACCGCGACCACCGGAATATCGATGGCCGGGAAGATGTCGACCAGCATTCGAGTGAGCGACAAGATTCCCATCACCAAGATGAGAATCGACATGACCGCCACGGTGTACGGGCGCCGAAGCGCTAGCTCTACGATCCACATTTTAAGTAGCAAACCAATTAGTCAACAATTCGCCCATGACTCAACCCGCCTTACGAACCGGTTCCACCGCACCAATCATTCGCAGTGCGGCGTTTCCTAAATCTTTCAACAATTCAGGGTCATTTTGAATTCTGGCCTGACCCAAAACGCCTTCCATGTAGGCGAAGACACCGTTGGCTTTGGCGGTTACGCTGCCGAAAGGGAGCAGGCCGGCGGCCTGCGCATCGCGCAAGCTACTCTCGTAGTAGCGCATGTAGCGGGTCATGATTTCCTGCACCTTGAGCCGGATTTCGGGATTCTGTTTGGCGCACTCGACGCCGACCGAGCTGTAAAAGCAGCCGAGAAAACGGCCGTGCTTGGCCTTGAGCTCGAGCTGTCGCTGATAGACGTGCTCGAAGTAGGTGCGCAGCCGGTCGAGCGGTTCCACCGTCGGAGAAAACAGCGTATCGAGCACCGCGCGGCGCAACTGCCAGTGCGCTTCCAGCGACTCGATCACCAGCTCGTCCTTGGACGAAAAGAAGTGATAGAAGCTCCCCTTCTTCACATTCGCGCGCTCGCAGATCGCATCGACCGTCACCGCGCCGTAACTCTCAAGCCAGATGAGCTCGATGGTCGCGGCAATCAAACGTTCGCGGGCATCGCTTACTCGTCCCATAGCCCAGCAAGATAGTTGACCATCTAGTACAGCGCAATAGCTTCCGATATTAGATATAGTTTGTAGCTATTTACTGCTACCCTTCGGTCATGCGTGTCCTCCATACCATGCTGCGAGTGAACGATCTCGGCCCATCGCTCGCCTTTTACGTCGATGTTCTGGGCATGAAGCTTCTGCGCCGAACCGACTACGAGGGCGGCCGTTTCACGCTCGCTTTCGTCGGATACGGCGACGAGGCGTCCACCGCGGTGATTGAGCTGACCCACAATTGGGATACCAAGAGCTACACGCTGGGCGACGCGTTCGGACATGTGGCGCTCGGCACCGATGACATCTACGCCACCTGCGATCGCATTCGCAAAGCGGGCGGAAAAATCGTTCGCGAGCCGGGCCCGATGAAGCACGGCACCACCGTGATTGCGTTCGTCGAAGATCCAAACGGATACAAGATCGAGCTCATCGAGTCCAAGCGCTGAAGTGGACTCGGCCGAGATCCACGCCCCGCCCTGGTGTATGCTTTCGGCATGTGTCGCAACATTCGGGTCCTCCACAATTTCGAGCCACCGTCGACAAAGGACGAGATTCGCGCCGCAGCGATCCAGTACGTGCGCAAAGTAGGCGGAATCAGTAAAGTCGCCGAAGCCGATCAAAACGCGTTCGATCGCGCGGTCGATGAAATCGCCGGCAGCACCGAACGGCTGATCCATTCGCTGAAAGCGCGCGGTACCGTCCGCACCCGCGATGGCGACCGCGAAAAGACGAAGCTGCGATGGAAGTTGCGCGAAACGAAAATGTCGCGTCCGCCGCTCAGTGAATAGGGATGCGGTCCCTCTCCACTTTGCTTCTGACGCTGGCCTCGATGACCCCCTCGCGCGCGCTGGCCGAGCCGGAGCTAGCGCAATTTCGCGAGCCGCCCAACGCGGGATGGAAATCCTATGACAGCGACGGTGGAATCGTGCTGGAGCGACGAACGGTTCCCGGCTCGGCATTCTTCGAGCATCGTGCAACGGTCACCCTTGCCGCGTCTCCGCAAGTAGTGGCGGACGACCTCTGGAAAAGCTTTCTCGAACGCGACATGGACAGCCTCAAACGACGCGACATCTTGCGCCAAGAGCCGAACGAGTTGCTGTTGTACGATCAGATTCGTACGCCGGTAGTGAGCGATCGCGATTACACCATGCGGGTGCGACGGATCGTCGACGCGGCGCGCGGCCGAATCGAGATTCGGTGTGAGAGCGCAAACGAGATGGGGCCGCCTACGCCCAAAGATCTGGTCCGCGTGCCGATCATGCGCGGCGGATGGATGATCGCCTCCGAAGGGAGTGGCACGCGACTAACCTACTATGCGTTCAGCGAGCCGGGCGGACGCATCGCCGCTTTTTTGGCGCGACGAGCGCAAGCGAAGCGATCGATGGCGGACGTGCGTCGAATGGTACAGCGACTCGGGAGGCTCAAGTGAAGCGGGCGATATTTTTCTCTCTCATTACTTGGTGCGTCGAGTCCGTGGCGATCGCCAAGGTTCGGCTTCCGCCGAAAGCAGTCACCATGAGAGAGATCCTCGCGGCGTCGAACCCGGAAGATTGGCGTCCGCTCGATCCGAATCGAACGCTCTATCTCGAGCTCAGCTCCGGTCGTGTGGTCATCGAGCTCGCGCCCGAACAGGCGCCGAATCACGTCGCCAACATCGAAGCGCTGACCCGAGAAAAGTATTTCGATGGACTGGCGATTCTGCGCGCGCAAGACAACTACGTGGTGCAATGGGGCGATCCCAAGGCCGACGACAAAGCGAAGCGGCGGCCAATTGTGCGCGCCAAGCCGATGCTGAAAGCAGAGTTCGTACGACCCTCAAGTGGAATGCCGTTCACTCCCCTCGACGATCGCGATACCTACGCGCCGGAAGTGGGATTTTCGAACGGATTTCCGGCGGCGCGTGATGCTAAATCGAATCAGGCGTGGCTGACGCACTGTTACGGAATGGTCGGCGCCGGCCGCGATGAAGACGCCGATTCCGGCGGCGGCACCGAGCTCTACGTCGTCATCGGGCACGCGCCGCGCCATCTCGATCGCAACGTGACGCTGGTCGGACGCGTGGTCTCGGGCATCGAGCTTTTGTCGACCATGCCGCGGGGAGGCGGCGCGATGGGATTTTACGAACAGGAGAAGGATCGCCTGCCGATTCTCTCGGTGAAAGTCGCCGCCGACCTTCCCGAAAACGAACGCAGCCATCTCGAGCTCATGCGCACCGACACTCCGACCTTTGCCAAACTGATCGAAAGCCGTCGCAATCGAAAGGAGTCTTGGTACAAGGTTCAGGCCGGCCACATCGAGATTTGCAATGTCCCGCTACCGGTCCGAGTGAAGGCTCAGTTGGCGCCCAAACCCTGATACCAAGCGCGTTTTCCGTCGACGAAGATCGAGTTCACCATCCACGGTTCCAGCATCATGCGTAGGCCACGCTCGGGTGACAGCTTGCTCGCGTCTTCCAGATCGCGCACGCGCAGAAAAACCAGCTGTCCGTTTTCCGCTCCTTCGAAGCGCATTCCGCCGAAGCCGATTCGCGCCATGCGATTCTGCTCATCCATGAAGACGATCTGATCGGTCGGCAGCGGCACTCGCGCACCCCCTTTGAATAGAACGAACGTCCCCGGTGGGCCGTTTTGAACGATTGGAAGCTTGGAAGTGAACTCTGGTTCGCGATGAACGTGCGTACCAATCACAAATTCGATCAGCAGCGGAAGATCATCGGGCGCCTCGATCACTCGGAAGGCTTGTCGTCGCCGGCCGGTTTGTCGGACTTCGCCTCTTTGCTGCCGACGACGATCAAGTTCATCCCCACCTGCACCGAGAGATTTTTGCCGTCGACCACCAGCGAGGCTTTGCCGTTTACGTACCAGCC
>PLXG01000510.1 GCA_003153195.1 Myxococcales bacterium | reverse complement strand
ATCGTCGTCGACGACCAGGATGTGAATCGGCCGCTGTTTCACTTGGGCCAGAAAATCGAGGCGGTTGAGCGCGCCGAGCAACAATTTTTCATCGACCGGCTTGAGCAGATGATCGATGGCGCCGAGACTCAAGGCCCGGCTTCGATCGGTCGAGACGGTGACCATGATGACCGGGATCGGTTTGGTGTGCGGATCGTTTCGTAGAGCGGTGAGCACGCTCCATCCGTCTGTTTCCGGCAGAAAAACGTCCAAGGTGATCAGATCCGGACGATGCTCGCGCGCGAGCGTGAGCGCCTCTTCTCCGGTGCCCGCGAAGAGCGTCCGATAGCCGCGACTGTCGAGCGCGAGCTGAATCAATTCTTGCGCACGCACGTCGTCGTCCACGATCAGTGCCAGTGGAGCGGAGCTGGTCCGCGCTGGAAAAGACTGAGGCGAAGCGAGCTCTAGGTGAACCGGCATCTCTACGTAAAAGGTGGCCCCTTCGCCCAGCTTACTGTCGACGCCCACCTTACCGCCCATCAACTCGACGAGTTGTCGAGTGAGCGCGAGACCGAGGCCGGTTCCCTTGGCCGAATTGGTCTTGGAGTTTTCCAGCTGCGTAAAGGGCACGAACAGACGCTGTTGGTCCTCGGGCGAGATTCCCACACCACTATCGGTGACNNGACGGGCGTAAACTTGATGGCGTTCGAAAGTAGGTTGTAGAGAACCTGCCTGAATCGACTCGCGTCGGCCGAGATCGCCGGCAGTACGCTCGATTCGATCGTCACCACGATCTTCTTCTCGTCGGCCAGGGGTTGCAGTGTGGCCACCGATTCGGTGGCAATCGCACGGGCGGAGCAGGCTTGCTTCACCACTTCCAAACGACCAGCCTCGATCTTCGACAGATCCAAGAGATCGTTGATTAGCTCCAGAAGATGTCGGCCGCTCGAGTTTACGTTGTCGAGATAACGCGACTGGCGTTCGTTTAGATCGCCGAATTTCTTGTCGATCAAGATCTCCGAAAAACCAATGATGGAGTTGAGCGGCGTTCGGAGCTCATGGGACATCATGGCCAGAAAGTCCGACTTGGCCCGACTGGCGCGAACCAGCTCGAGATTTTTTCGCTCGAGATCGGCGAGCAAAGCGGCGCGAGCTTCCGCCAGGTCCCGTGCCGAGCGTGCCTCCGCCGCTTCCATTTGACGACGGAGGAGCTGCTGACGGTTTTCTTCCTCGAGCTGCCGGCGGCGAAGTTGCGCCCGCAGCCGCGCCTTGAGTACCTCGAAGTCGCTGGACTTGGTGATGTAGTCATCGGCGCCCGCATTGATGCCCTCGATCATCGCTTCGCGATCTTCGCGCGCGGTCAACATCAGCACCGGAATGTCTCGCGATCCCGGGAGCTCTTTCAACTTCAGGCAGGTCTCCTGCCCCGAAAGTCCCGGCATGATCAGATCGAGCAGAATGCAATCGACCGACTGGACGGCGAGAAGATCGAGCGCTTCTTCACCCGATCGAGCCAGGACGACCTCGTACCCTTCCAGTCGTAGCTGTTCGCCGATCGATTCCAGATAGGTCAGGCTGTCGTCCACCGCCAAGATCTTCTTCGGACCGTGAATGCTGGGCGAGGCCTCGAGCGCCGAGGGCGTACCCGCGGCTCGAAGAACCGCCACCAGACGAGTGAGAATGACGTCGAGCGGTTCGTCTTTGCGAACATATCCGTCAGCGCCGGCGTCGAGCGCGCGAACCTCACTGGCACGATCTTCCGAGGCGGTGAGCAGCAGCGTAGGCGTTCGCCGCAAAGCCGCGTCGCTGCGGATTCGGCGAATCACGGTGGCGCCGTCTATTCCGGGCAGCTGTCCGTCGACAATGATGGCATCGGGGCGGGTATCGGCGGCGACATGGAGCCCCTGTTCGCCCGATTCGGCCGCGACCACGATGTATCCCTGACCTTCGAGCGTAGCGGTGAGCTCCTCGCGGAAGGTTCGACTGTCATCGATCACCAAGATGGTTTTCGAGCGAACCCCTTTCGCTTCGGACGGGCGCTTTTTCAAGAGCTCTCTCGCGCGCGCGATGACATAGGTCGTCTCGTAGGGTTTGCCCACATACTCGTCCGCGCCGGTCTTGAGCCCTCTCACCCGATCCCGCACCTCGGCCTCGGTCGACAGCAACATGATCGGAAGCGCCGAGGTCGCATCCGCAGAGCGAAGCTCCGTCAAGAACTCGACGCCATCTCCATCGGGAAGAAGGACGTCGAGGATCAGGAGATCAAAAGCGCCTTGGTGGAGCACTTCGCGCGCATTGGAAAGTGTCGCACAAAGTGTGGTCGCAAATCCGGCGGCCTGAAATGCGTCGCCAAGGTCCATTCGAACCGTCAGGCTGTCATCGACGATCAAAACGGCCGGCCTCACGGCTTGCTCCTTCGACCCACTCCGCTCGCGAGATCGACAAACGCGCCTGCCATGGCTCCGAGCGGAAGCACTCGCTCGGCCGCACCGAGTCGAATTGCCTCGCGCGGCATGCCGAATACCACCGAGCTCGCCTCGTCTTGGGCGATGGTGGATCCACCGGCCTTACGCACCGCCAGGAGTCCTTCAGCGCCGTCGCGACCCATGCCGGTCAAAAGACAGGCCGCACCGG
>PLXG01000291.1 GCA_003153195.1 Myxococcales bacterium | reverse complement strand
ATGTTGCCGAAGGTCGAATCTTCATAGCCGGGCACGACGATGGGGAGCTTGGCTTTGGCGGCGGCCAGCAGCCAGCACTCTTCGGCATTTCCTTGGTGCAGATCGGTCCCGATGGTTTGAATCAGCTCATAAAAATATTCGTGCCAGAAGCGCCGGCGGTTCTCGGCGGTGGCGTTCTTCCACATCGGCACAATGAACTTTTCCACCGCGCGAAAGGCTTCGTCCTCGGGGATGCTGGTGTCGGTGACGCGTCGCATGCGGTCGTTCAAGATCTTGGTGTCATCATTCTTGGTGAAGTAACGATAGTCGGGAAAGTCTTTATAGCCGTGGTGCGCGACCAGGCGGAACAGCGACTCTTCCAGGTTGGCGCCGGTGACCGAAAGTCCGTGAATGAGCCCACCGCGAATTGCCGGGGCGAGCGTGATACCGAGCTGCGCCGACGACATCGCGCCAGCCACCGCCCAGAACATTGTTCCGCCGCGCTCGACGTGTCGCCAATAGGCAATGAGCGCGTCACGCGTCGCACGCGAGTTGAAGTTTTTGTAATTNNGAGCGACGGGGATGGTGGGGCAGGGTGTGCTCCGCGAGTGCCTCCTTGATCCCGAGATCGAAAGCGTACTCGCGATTGGCCGCACGGAAACCGGATCCACCGACGACAAGCTGCACGAGATTGTGCCCGCGGATCTGTACGATCTCACGCCCTACGAAGACGAGCTGGCCGGATACGAAGCCTGTTTCTTCTGTCTCGGGATCTCGTCGGCGGGTATGAGCGAAGCCGACTACCGCCATGTTACGTACGATCTCACCGTCGGTGCGGCCAAAGTGCTGGTGAAGCGAAACCCCAACATGACCTTCATTTATATTTCGGGCGCCGGCACCGATTCGAGCGCGAAAGGGCGCTCGATGTGGGCGCGCGTCAAAGGCGAAACCGAAAATGCGCTGCTGAAGTTGCCGTTCAAGGCGGCATACATGTTTCGGCCCGGCATCATTCAACCGCTGCACGGGATCAAGTCGAAGACAAAGTCGTATCGCGTGCTGTACACGATGGTCAGTCCGCTGTTCCCACTGCTCAAAAAGGCGTTTCCGAGCCACGTGCTCACCACCGAGACTTTGGGCCGCGCCATGATTCGCGTGGGCAAAAGCTTTGCGCCGAGGCGAATTTTGGAGAGCAAGGACATCTCCGCCATCGGCGCATGATGTTTCCGGCGGGCGCATCCGCTCGGGTCAGTTGACTCCGCAATGCGGCTGATCGGACAGGCGATCCATTCCCTTTGCGCGTGATAAGTAGCGGAAATCATGTCTATTGATCTTGACGCAATGGCTGACGACGCTGGCGTGTCCGTTGCACTATGCAGCTTGCGGAGGTTGGCGATGGCAAAGAAGTGGGCGGCACTGCTGTTGGCGATGGGAATGGTGGGAGGCCAGGCGCGGGCGGGCGAGCCGGTCCGAAAGAGTGCTCATTCCACTTCACTTCCTGCCAGCGTGAGCATCCTCCACGCGAAGTTCAAGCCCGGAGTCCAGACGCCGGCAAGGAGCGTCTCCCCATCGCTCGCCGCTCGACCGTCGCTGCGGCTGTTCAATTTTACGGCGACGCCGTCGGCCGCGGGCCAGGGAGGCGCGATCAAGTCCGCTGCGCCCGAGGAGCTGCGCGGAAACTTTGACTTTCGAAAGTTTGTCTCGGAGAACGCCGAGATGTATCGCTCGCAGGTTCCCGCGTCTGGCGTCGCTCACTGACGCGCGCAATCCGATCGTGGTAAATGTTCTGGTCGGTGGTCACGAATCCCTAGATGAGGGGCGTCGCAACAGTGATTCTGCGGACGCTGGTGAATTCTTCGTCGAGAGACAGTTCAGTGATCAAGTCACCGTCTCGGGCCTGCTCGGACTGATCTGGCCGATCTCTCCGGACCTCAGCGTCGACGTCGCGTTTCGGCTGGGAAAGATCTACGCCAGCCTCGGTTCCGGGCTGGAAAATGAGCTGCGGATTGGCTTCTCCTGGGCCATTCCCTGAGAAAACCGCAATAATTTTCTGTCATTTCGGGTCGCTCTAGAGCCTGAAAACGATAGTCATTTTCAATATTCTGCTCGTCTAAGTGTTCGCCAGTCCTCAGCAGTCTCTCTCGGGAATTGACATATCGACCGAGAAAATGCTAAATCGTAATTGAAATCGATTATCAATTTCAGCGAACCGGCCAGCCTTGAGGAGATTCGAATGATCGTTTGTCTCTGCCGTGGAGTTTCCGACCGTCAAGTGATCGCGAGCATTGGCCGCGGCGCGGCGACCCTCGGCGACCTCATGCGTGATTGCGGCGCGGGCGACAGCTGCGGCTCGTGCTGCGATCAGATGAAAGAGATCTTGGTTCGCCGTGGTGCATCGGCGGAGGAGCTTCACACCGAAACGCCGGCAGGGCAGAGGGACGCATGAAATTCTCGCTTCTCGCATCCGCTCTTTGTCTGACCGCAGCCTGTGGCGGAACTGACTCGGTCGGAACCAATACTGGCGCGCAGATCTTCATCGCCAATACCGACAGTTTCGTCGGCTTCGAAAGTTGGGAGAGCTTTCCGTTCGACAGCGTAGATCCCAATGACACGCACACCTCCGGTCATCGTATCGTCTATCTCAACAAGCGTCCCGATGCGGGGGCGACCGCGTTTCCGGTGGGAACGATCATTGTAAAGCAGATCACGCCCGGCACCGACACCGCCAAGACCTTCGCTATGGTGAAGCGCGGCGGCACCTATAATTCGGATGGCGCGCCCGGCTGGGAGTGGTTCGAGCTCGACCCCTCGAACCCCGACTCCGCACCGCACTTGATTTGGCACGGCGTCACTCCGCTGATGGGTGAAAACTACACCGGCTCGTCCAGCGGTAGCTGCAACGACTGCCACGGCGCCGACAAGACCAACGACTCGGTGCTCGCCGCTCCGCTACTTTTGAGCAACCTATGAAATTGCTCGTCGTCTCCGCGGCGTTGCTCAGCGCTTCTTTGGCCTTCGCCAATCCGCACGAGCTTCCTTATACCTATACGACCGAGTCGCTGCCCAAAGGCGCGCTCGAAGTCGAGCAGTACGCAGACCTGACGCCGGTCTCCTACGTCAACACCACTGGTGCGAAGGTGTTCACGCTCCGTTCGATTCTCACCACCGAGTTCGAATACGGGATCAGCAACAAGCTCGAGCTCGGGCTCTATTTTCAGATGTCGAACGATCCAGCCGATCCGAGCGGCTCAGCGCCGTTTGGTTTCGATGGGATCAAACAGCGGTTGCGCTATCGACTGGCGGCGCCGGGGAAGTGGCCCGTCGACGTTGGCTTCTATCTCGAGATCGCTGAGCTGCGCAATGAGTTCGAGCTGGAGTGGAAAGTCCTGCTTCAGCGTCGCGTCGGACCGGTCGGTTTCATGGTCAACCTGTGGGCCGAGCACGAGTCCTATTACGACAATCATCAAGAGTGGGTCATCAATCCTACTGCGGGCGTGACCTGGCAGATTCATCCCGTCTTCCATCTCGGTCTCGAGTTTTGGATGCACGCGGAGTGGGGAACCACTACCAAAGATGCGATCACCAACTTCAATAACTCGCCGCACTACATGCTCGGTCCAGCGGTGATGTTCGAGTTTGGGCGGTTCTGGTGGTCGACCGGCGCCTACGTCCGTCTCGACGGCCTCGACGAGGGAATCGGCCTCGGCTCGCAATGGGGACACGTTTGGATTCGCACCATGTTGGGGATTGAAATATGAAACGGATCTTCGCCATCGCACTTTTGAGCGCCGCTTCCGCTGCCTGCGTTCCGGCCATTCCAGCACCGACGGCGGAGCACATCCTCATCGCCGAGCGCACCTGGCCGGCGATCACCTTGAACGATCTTGCGCGCGGGCGAGATACCTACCTCGAGCGCTGCTCGAGCTGTCACATGGTTTACACCCCCACGCGTTACGGCGCTGCCAAGTGGCCCGAGCTGGTGGCCAAGATGCGGGCGCGCGCCCACCTTCAGCCGAGTGAAGAGCAGGACGTCGTTCGTTACTTGACCGCTGTCGCGCAGATTCCGCCGCGGACCTGACTTTTTCGAAAGAGAGCTCGATGAAATCGCTGCTTTGCTTACTGATCATCGGCGGATGTTCTGAAACGGCCGACTCCATTACCGCTGGTCGAGCGTTCGTCACGCAACGCAAGTGCGCGGCCTGTCATCAGTCGCCGAATCCCAAAGACGGCGTGCTCTCCGGCCTGGCCACCGCGCTCACCAAAACGCCGGAAGTCGTGCCGATTCCCGCCGACGCGATGGTCTACCCGCCGAACCTCACCCCCGATGTTGAGACTGGGCTCGGCGGCTGGGCTGACGTCGAGATCATTCGCGCCATTCGCTACGGCGTCGACAACGATCAGGTTCCGCTCTGTCCGACCATGCCGCACTTCGACGGCACGTCCAAAGGCGAAGCGGCCATGACCGATGTAGAAGCCAATGCGATCGTGGCCTATCTGCGTAGCTTGCCGGCGGTGAGCCGTCCCGATATTCCGGAGTCGATCTGTCCGCCGTTAAAGACCGAGGACAGCGGCGACATGCCCGACATGGCTGCGTCGCAGTCGAGCGATGATGGAGGCACCGTCGATGGCGGCGCAGATTGAGCGAGCGTCGCTCCGGCCGGGTACTGCACGACCGCGCGTCGTCGTCTTAGGAGGCGGCGCCTGCGGCATGACCGCTGGCTATGCGCTCGCCCAAGCGGGCGTAGACGTGACGGTACTCGAACGAGAATCACGCGTAGGCGGACTGTGCGGCACCCAGGAGCGCAACGGCTTTCGTTTCGATCTGGGCGGACATCGCTTCATTTCGCGCAGCGCGGAGATCGAAGGGTTGGTCCGCGAGCTGTGTGCCGACTCGCTTTTGCAGCGAACCCGATCGAGCGTCGTGCTGCACGGGCAAGAGCGCTATCGCTACCCGCTCGAGCTCGACGACGTGNNTTCGGCTCGGCACTCTATGGCGATTTCTTTGGTCCTTACACCGAGAAGCTGTGGGGAATTCCACCAACGGAGATCTCCGCCGACTGGGCGTCGCAGCGTATCTCGCTCCTTTCGCTTTCCGACGTAATGATGCGTCTCATCGGGCTGCGCAAAGGCGGCGCGCGAACCTATGCGCGCAGATACCTCTATCCCAAGCGAGGCATCGGCGAGATCTTCGAGCGCATGTCAGACAAGATGATCGGCGCCGGAGGTGAGCTGGTGCTGGGCGCGCGCGTGATGGGCCTCGAGCGCTTCCGCGAGCGAGTGGTGGGTGTGCGCTACCAGCAGGACGGCGTGGAGCGGCATCTCGCGTGTGACGCGGTGATCTCGACCCTGGCGCTGCCGCTCACGTCCAAGATGCTGGCCGATCCGGCACATCCACTACCGACACAGGTGCGCGACGCGGGCGCGCGATTGCGGTTTCGCGCCATTCGGCTGGTGAACGTGCTTCTCGATATGCCGGAAGTGTCGCCGCACACCTGGATGTACGTGTCGGAGCCGCACTATCTCATGTCGCGCATTCAGGAGCCGAGACAGCGCAGCCCCTACGCCGCACCGCCGGGAAAGACCTCGCTCATGCTGGAGATTCCGTGCGATGTCGGCGACGCCACCTGGACCGCGCCCGACGAGAGTTTGTACGCACGCTGCATGAGCGATCTCAAATCGCTCGGCTTTCACGACGTCGAGCGCGCCACGCTCGAATATTTCTCTTCGTACGTGGAAGAGGGCTATCCCATCTACCACCTCGACTATCAGCGCGATCGCGATTGCGTGCTCGCGTTCACGTCAGAGACTAAGAACCTGATCAGCTGCGGCCGGCAGGGCGCGTTCCGCTACATCTTCATGGATACCGCCATGGAGATGGGACTGGCCGCCGCGCGCAGCATCATCGAGCACGGTGTGCTCAAAGACACCGCTCGCCGGCAGATCGCCAACCTTCGTTCGGAGCGCGGTCTGGTCGAGACGCAAGCGCTCACCGCCTAGGAGACCAGAGAGAATGCGCAAGACCGTTGCGTTATTTGTCATTTTGGGAAGTTGCGACACCACGCTAC
The DNA here is from genome assembly GCA_003153195.1 of Myxococcales bacterium. GTDB lineage: Bacteria > Myxococcota_A > Polyangia > Palsa-1104 > Palsa-1104 > PALSA-1153. The sequence goes on along the minus strand of PLXG01000291.1, from coordinate 14,812 downwards.
CCACTGGCAAGGCGACGCCCATCACGTTCTTCACCGCCAAGCTGAGCGACAGCCGATTTCACGTAGCCGATCATTTCATGGCGTCGATGGAGATGCAGATTTCGGGCGAGCCGTTTGCACAGCTGATCGGTCGCGATTTGGCCGGCTACGATCGCTTTCCCGCCAAAGAGGTGAAGTACAAGACCGACGTTTATGCCGATCCGGCCACGGGCCTGAGCACCGTCGATCCGATGGGCTATTCGCTCGGCGTCGAGTCGTACGAATATTCGAAGCAGCCGATGAACAACATCTCGTTCGAGGCCGGCGCGGGATTGTCGGTGGAGTACGGACCGGTCACCAATCCAACCGGGCTCACCGGCGACGCCGCGTTCGCCAACTTGCGCGATCGGTTGCAACATCTCGCGGATGCGAGCGGTGTGAGTGGTCCAGTGGCGTGTCCGCCTGGCGATTCCGATGGTGGCATACCCGATATGGCCGGATGCACGCCGGTTCCGACCAACTTCGTGGTTTCGCCGGCACCGAGCGACAATCTGCTGAATCCTTATGGCTGGCCGGGATTCTGGCCGCAGTTCGCGGAGTTTCGATCGTTCGATCCGAGCATTCATCCGCAACCAGGCATGAGCCGCGGCTGCACGCTCACTGGCGGATATGCGGCGTCGGTGGCGGGTGCGCAACCGGTCGGCGACTACGAGTGCGGCTACAACGAGCTCAACCTGCCGAAGCGCGAAACCCAGGTGGAAAAGGTGCTCGAGCCGGCCGCGCTCGGATTCGCGGCGTGGAAGCAGGGTCTGTGGGTCATCAACTATTGGGGCTCGCTCCACGACACTGCGGGAAATCCAATCAGCCAAGTTGCGCCGGCAGATCTGGCGCAGGTCGGACAGCCGGGAAATACCGTGGTCGGACAGTATCCCGATTCGAGCGACTCGACGGGAATGGCGATGATCGACGGTGTGCCGGGCACCTATTTCGGCGACGTGTCGCTGGAAGGTTGGCAGGGCCTCAACATGCTCGAAGAGATGCACAACAAAGCGGCGCTGCTGCTCGGACAGATCAGTACCGCCGACGGCACGAAGCTGGACGGATTCGCTTCGACCAAGGCCGCGCTGGCATACGATTATCAGACTCCGCTCAGGTGGTGGCCTTCCGCGATCGCGGTGACCGAGACCGGCACCGACCCACCCGCGGCTGGCGCGGGCTGGCGCGATTTTCCCAAGCCGGACACCTTCACCATTCAAACCGCGTCGAGCGATCTGCGCGGACTGTTGGCGCTGGCGGGCGGATTCTCCGAGCTGTTCGCGCTCACCGATTTCGGTAACCCGGATGTTGGCGGATTGGTCAGCTCGTTGGCGTCGTTCGACGGCGATCCCTTCCCGGCCGACAACCAAAAACCGGACGGCGAAGACACGCCGCACGATCGCGCGCTGGCGGTGATCAAGGTTGCGCTGATCAATCTCGATCGATTGCACTTCGACGCTACCAACAACGTTTTCGTCGACCAATCCACTGTTTCCGCGACGGCCTCGGGCGCGACGGTTAGTCGCGGCAAGACGGTGTCCAGTACCACGGCGGCCTACACCATCGTGGCGCTTCGCACCGCGTTGCGTTCGATCTCTTCGTCGCTGCAGCTCTATTCCAACGACACGCCCGACACGCTCGGCGGCGCCACCGCGCTCGACGGCACTTCGATGGCGGGATCGACGACGGCGTTGCCCGATCGAATCGTGCAGCTCATTCGCGCCGAAGCCGATTTCATCATGAGCAAGCTCACCGATGCCAAAGGTCGCGTGGCCAACTCTTACGACTTGGGCGCGCAAAAGGTCGATGGCGCGGCCACGACCATCGACTCCGAAGCGTCCGCCATTCGTGGACTTCTCGACGCCTATCTCGCCACCAGCGACACCAAATACGAGCAGGCCGCCGAGCTCATCTACGGCGATCTCGATCGCTCGTTTTGGATGAATGACGTGCGTGTGTTTCGTTCCAGCAGCGACGAGAGCGACACGCTCACCTATACGCCGGTTCGTTTCGGCACGGTGCAGGGCGCGCTTCGTCAGTATTGGAAGTTGGTGGGCAACGCGCCAGGAAACGAGCGACTGTCGGCGGAGATCCTCGAGCGCATTCAGCGCATGAACAAGCTGATCGCCAACGGTTGGGACGACGCCAACGGCGACAACGTGGTTCAGTATCCCGACGAATGCACCGGCGCCGGGCTTCAGATGGCGGAGCGCGCGCTCACCGGCGAGCTCTCCAATCCCGATGACGATGGGGAGCGCGACAAAGACTGCGTGCAGGAGATCGCCGCAGCCGGTCTTCCGTCGGCGCTGGCCGCCCAGGTGGTCTTTACCAGGAGATGAAACCGATCGGGCTCATCGCGACGGCGGCGGTGGCGATCGGTGCGAGCCGATTCGCGTTTCGCGCGCGTCTTCCCGATGATTACGACTCGATTGGATTCGTTCGCGCGCTCGACCGGTTCGATCTAACGCAGTTTCAACCGCACTTTCCCGGCTATCCGGTGTTCATCGCGCTCGGTCGCATCGCGCACGCAGCGATTCCCTCGGCGCTCGATTCGGCGACGGTGATCTCTGCGCTGGCCTCGGCGATTACCGCGGCAGCGCTGTGGTTGGTCACGTGCAAACTCGCCTCCGACGGAGCCGCTTGGATTACGATGGGTCTGTATGCTGGCGCCTTCTTGCCTTGGTATCTCGGCGGCGCGGCGCTGTCCGACGCCACGGCCGGCGCGCTGGCGATGGTGACCTTTCTCGCGTTGCTCGAGCGAAATCTGTTCCTGAGTGGCGTTCTGGTGGGATTGATGCTCGGCGTTCGCGCGTCTTATTTTCCGTTGGCGCTTTCGTGGGGCGCGTTGGTGATCTTGTTTCGACGCGATCAGCTGGCGCTCGCGCTCGGTGGTGCAGTATTGGGCATCGTGGGCTGGCTGGTTCCGTTTCTATGGATCGTCGGTGGCCTCAACACGCTCCTCGAGCTCGGTCGGGTGCACGTACGCGGTCACTTCAGCACGTGGGGCGGCGCGGTGACCACCAGGCCTGCGCTCGGATTGAGATTATTTTCGTTCGCGCGCGATCTCCTCTTCGATGGACTTGCCCCGCGACTGTGGGCTGTTCTCGCGCTCGCGGCCGGTTCGTTGACAGCGCTATTCAAACCGGGATTACCCTCCGCACCGTCGCGTTCCGCACGAATTGTGACGCTCGTCTTGGTGTTGCCTTATGGTCTATGGGCGCTCTTCGGTCAAAATGTGATCGATCAACCGCGTCACCTGCTGCCGCTGGTGCTGCTGCTCATGATTGGAATGGGTCTGCTTCTGTCGCGCGTAAAATGGCTGGGCCTCGCGGCGGTCGCGGTGACGCTGGTGGCGTCTTTCCCCATTGCTCGCGCCCACGCCCAAACCAAATCGGCGGCGGCGCAGGCAGCGGACTATGTGGTGGCCAACTATCCCAATAAGGACGTGGCGGTCTTTGGCGGTCGCGCCGTCCGCACGTTTCATCAGCTCACCGCTGTGCCAGCCTACGAGCGAACTTGGCTGTCGGAAGTCGATGTCACCCTCGAGCGGCTCGATGTGCTACCAGATCACGTGCTCATTACCTCCGAGGTCGAGACCGATCGCCGGCGCTTGAAAAAGGTTCAGTCGCGCGCCAAGTTCTGTCGTGAAGCGGCGCTCGATCGCGCGCAGCCCTGTTTGGAGATTTCGGAATATTCAATCTTAGGAAGTGCGAGATGAGAAAATTCATTGTCTTGGCGATCTGCGCTGGTTGTAGCAGCGGTCCGACCAACATCCCGGCGGCGGCGCCGGCGGTATCGTCGACGATTGCGATGACATCTGACGATCGCGCGCTGTGGGTGGTGAACCAAGATGCCGATTCGGTTTCGGTGATCGATCCGGTCAAGCGCACGCTGGTCGCGGAGATCGCGCTCGGAAGTGCGCCGCCGTCGGTAGATCCGACCACCCAGCGCTTCGATCCCAAGGTGCTGCCGCGCGCGCTGGCGATTTGGCAAAATCAAAAAGTCTATGTGGCAGGGCAGAGCGCCAATCAGGTGTTCGTGCTCGATGCCGTCAAACACACCGTACTCAGCAAGATCGCCGTGGCCGTTTCGCCGGTGTCGGTGGTGGCCGCGTCGGATGCTATCTATGTTGTCAGCCACGAGCCGGCGCTGGTCACCAAGATCGATCCCAAGACCGACCAGGTGGTGAGAACGCTGCCGGTTCCTGTCCATCCGTGGGGTGCATCGATCTCTGCCGACGGAAAACAGCTCTACGTGACGCATCTATTGATCGGCGCCGGTGTGACGGTCATCGACACGGCGGAGTTTGCAGCTGCGAGTACGCTGATGCTGGCTGAACAGATGCCGGATGCCGGAGGACGATTGGTGCCGAATGGTCTGCCGCGCGGAGCCTATTCTGCGGTACCGCGACCGGGAACGGGCGAACTGTGGATTCCGCATCTACTTTTGGCAGTGAAAACGATTCAGGTGGAAGACCCCACTCAAGGGTTGGACTTCGAATCGACCGTTTTCCCCACCATTTCCACGGTGACATCCGAGGGAAAAACAGAAGCGAGACGGCTTTTGTTCAAGCCGGCCATGGTTCCGGGCGCCAAAGGATCCTTCATCGATTCATTTTCGGGTCCGCGCGCGCTCGCGTTCACTCCCGATGGATCGTTGGCGCTGCTCGCCAATTCAGGCAGCGAAGATGTCCTCGTATTTGACGGCGTGAGTGGCAACGAAAAAGTATTGGTACGCCCGCTGCCGGTCACCATGCCCGAGGGAATTGTCGTCGACCACAGCGGAAAGCACGCTTATGTCGATGGACGCAACAGCCACACCATTGCCGTGCTCGACATCGCCGAGACACAGAGCGTTCCGGTGACGCGTGAAGACAGTGCCATCGAACGGTTGAATCAAGATCCCATGCCTACCGATTTACGACTCGGCCAGCGACTGTTCTATATGGCGAACACCTCCAGCCCCTATCCAATTACCAAGAACTTCTGGGTGTCGTGCTCATCGTGTCACTTGGAAGGTGGAACCGATGCGGTGACCTGGCTCTTTGAACAGGGCCCGCGTGATACGCCATCGAACGCTGGCGGGCCGATCAATACTGGTTTCCTCATGCGACAAGCGCTGCGAAACGACATGATCGACTACGACATCACCATCCGGCATGAGCAAGGCGGCGCATTCGATCGCACCGATCCGGCCCAGAAGACAGTTCTCGAAGCGTTGGCGAAGTTCGTCAACTACGCGATTCCGATTCCGCAGAATCCGCACGTTGCGGCGGACGGTACGCTCACCGAGGCACAGACGCGCGGCAAAATCACCTTCAATAACTTATGCGCGAGCTGCCATGCTGGCGCGTTCTATACCGACAGCGGCGCGGGTAATTCCTCTCTCGATTTCACCGGCCCGGTTCTGCTTCACGACGTCGGAACCTGCGTGCAGAGCGGTTCTTTCAACGACCAGCCGGCAGCCGCGGTGGATGGTACCATGCATGCCGCGTGCGACTTTGACACGCCGACCTTGCGCGGAATCTTCGCCAGTCCGCCCTATTTCCACGATGGCAGCGCGGCAACTCTGCGCGATGTCGTGGATCGCCTTCCGTTCTCGGCCCCGCTGTCCGAAGACGACAAAAATGACCTGGTCGAATTTCTAAATACCCTCTAGCCTGGTTTTCCGATGCTGAAAAATTCAACCGTTATGGTGACCGGCGGATGCGGCTTCATCGGTTCGCATCTGGTGCGCCACCTGGTCGAGCGTAGCGTAAAGCGCGTGGTGATCATCGATAGCCTGCGCTACGGTGACCCGGGTAACCTCGGCGCGGCCTCGTCTGCCGTCGAGATCGTGAAGCATCAGATCGGGATCGATACACCGGAGCCGCTGCACGAAGCGATGAAAGGCGTCGACTATCTCTTTCACCTCGCGGCAGAGAAACACAATCAGTCGAAAGATTCGCCCATTACCGTGCTGCGCAGCAACGTCGAGGGCATGCACACGCTGCTCGCGTCGGCGGCGGCGGAAGGTGTGAAGAAGGTGGTCTTCTCGTCGTCGCTCTACGCCTACGGTCGCATGAATGGCGCGCCCTTCGTCGAAACCGAAGTGCCGCATCCGAACACGGTGTACGGAATCTCGAAGCTCACCGGCGAACATTTGCTGGCCCACTTCGCGCTCAAACAGGGCCTAGCCTATAACGCGCTTCGCTATCTGTTTGTATATGGACCGCGTCAATTTGCCGGTATGGGATACAAATCGGTCATCGTCAAAAACTGCGAACGACTGCTCGCGGATCAATCGCCGATTATCTTTGGCGACGGTAAACAGACGCTCGACTATGTTTTTGTCGACGATGTGGTGGACGCGACCGTCCGCGCGCTCGAGACGGAAGTGAGCGGCGAAGTAATCAACATTGGCTCGGGAATCGCGACGCCGGTGGCGCGTCTCATTGAGACGCTGATCTCGGTGTCGAAAAAATCCATTCGACCCTCGTTTGAACCGGCCGATTGGACGCACGGAAGCTTCCGGGTCGGCAACGTGGAAAAAGTGAAGAAGGTGCTCGGTTGGAGCGCGAGTACTTCACTGGAAGAGGGCTTGAGACGCACGTACGACTGGATCGGTGCGAACAGCTGAAGCTGCGAGCTAACGTCGGGTGAGGACCACTTGCGCCGCCAGCGCCGACGGCAACTTCACTACGGAAATCTCTTTCACGCAGTCTTTGTCGCGATCGCCGGTGTCGGCCGGATGAGAAAGCTCGCCGGTGAGCGCACGCTCGCCCATCTGCAGACCCGCACCGGTGCACTCGTCGGGATATTGCACCACGTTATCGCCGTTGGCGTCGTCCCAGCCATTTAGAACCAGCTTGTTCATCCGCTGAATCCGTTCCAAAATCTCCGAAGCCAATCGTTCCGATCCTGGGGCACTGGCCACCAGTTTCCAATATTGCCGCAGCGCACCTTGCAGTGCGCCGAAGGCGATCGGCGTCCAGGTGAAGACTTTCGACTCGCCCGCCACCGTGCGAAAAGCGCGAACGTCGGTTATCCAAAAGCGTTTTTCCAAGTCGGCGTACACGCGCTCGGCGGTGGCGCGATAAGTCTGGTCGCTGGTGGCCAGGTAAGCCTCGAGTAGTCCACGAATGGCAGACATTTCTGATTCGAGCAGGGTCGGCGATGGATCCGCTTTTTGCGTGGTCAGATCGTACCCGTTGGCCACCGATCCATCGGCGGCCACCAGCTTGGCGGTGATGAAGTCGGCCTCGGCGCGAAGCAGGTCGCTCACGCGCTGACCGATCGAGGTAGCCGACGCCGGCGCGCCGGTGAAGGAAGTGCCGTCGAGCGCAGTGGGTCCACCGAGTACATCGGGCGTGTCATTGGAATAGAGCGCGATGGTGGAGGAGATCGATCGAAACGCGGTGCGCAGTCCCAAGATGGCATAGGCCGCATCGACCGTAGTCACCTTGCGGCCGAGCTTCGGCGCGCCGTTCACGACGGTGGTCTCGTCGACCAGCACTTTATTGGTGGCATCGAAGTGCAAACGGTCGAGGTTGATGAGCGCGACCTTGATGACCCCGAGCGCACGATCGTGCGGCGTCTCTTCACCGTCGGCCTTTTGGTCGTCGGCGGGAAACGGATCGCCATCGAACGTCGCGCGCGAACTCAATTGTCCGCCCACGTCGGCATTGTTGAAATCGGTGAGCGCGAAAAACTCGCCGAATCCGCCGGCGAGCGCGGTCAGATCGTGCAGCTTGCTCGACGCAGAAACGACGGTGAATCCGGTCGGCTTGGGGAAAACGCGCCACGACGCGCCAGCGGCTGGCGGAACGCCGACATCTTCGCCCACCGCAGTTTGCGACGGCCACCACTTGAGCGGAGCGGCGTAATCGTACCCGAGCGCGTTCGCCGTCGAGCTGAAGCCGCCGAGCGTGCTGCCGTCCGAGGTCATCACTTGCCCGAGCAGCAGCGCGGCTTTGTTCTGCAGCTCTTCGATCATGGTCAATCCCTGCCATCCCTCGAGCGCGATGTCGCCCAAGTAGACGCCGGGAATTCCATCGAGCATCGCCACTCCGGTGGGATCGTTGGGATCAGGATATTGTCCGATCACCGAATTGCCCGATTGTCCGACCAGCGGAAGATCGATGTCGGCGACGGAAGTGATGCCGTTTCCCGCCAAATCGTGCACCGACTGCCAGTAGTTGATCACCCACAACCCCTGCTTCCACGACGCGTAACCGAGCGCCGCCGGAGAAAGGACTTTGGTCACCTGCGAATCGCGATCGACCAAATTGAGCGAGGTGTAACCGCATTCGTAATCGCCGACCACCTGCGTGCCGAGCACCGACGCCGCGTAACCACCGACGAACGAACAGCCGCGCGTGGCACCGCCGGCCGGATCGATGGTCGGCAGAAACGATTGAAACTCGGCGAACACCGGCCACAGTCCGGCCCAGCCATAAATGTTGAGCGGATTGTTCGTCGGCGCGGGCGAGACGATGAAGTTGCGACCGAGCGGACCGCCCGAGTTGCTTTCGGTGGCGAACAACTGAAAACGATCGCCGAGAATCTGCACCGCCGGATCACCGACCATCCCCGACGGATTCAGCACCGGCCCGAACATGAGCGACAGGCCTGCGCCCGATTCGAACGAGGTGTTGTTCATCGGCTGCTTCGAGTATTCGTATGACTCGATGGCCAGCGAGTAGCTGAGCGGATCGACAATGGTCTGGAGGCCGGCCGGATCGGAATAGAGATCGGGAACTTTGCTGAAGCGATTGTAGCCCGCCAAGTTCTTGCCGAGCAGCTGCGCGAATGGCTCGCCGGAGACCTGCATCTCGATCGACGCCAAAAAGTGATCGGCCACGTTGAAGCGGGTGTCTGCCGTCGAGGCGGTGAAGTAGGTGGTAGGCGTGGGCGTGCCCTTCGGCAGCTTGTCGCCGGTACAAGTGAGGGCGCAGGCGAACGAACAGGCTAAGAGATTGCGCACCAGGGACCTCCGGTTGATCGGGAACATCAGGGATGTTTGCAGACGATCATGCGGTCACCATCTCCTCAGCGCGAGTCGCCGCCACCCGCTCCGAATTGAAATTGATTTTCATTTTCTCTCGTGATATCTGATTGCGGAACTTTCTGTCAAGCTAATCTACAATTGGGACGTGCCGAAGGGCGCACCATCAGGGAGGCCACGCGCATGAAGGGTAACGATCGGGTGATCGGCTTGCTGAACGAAGTTCTGACTGCTGAGCTGACAGCCATCAACCAGTATTTCATCCACGCCCGGATGTGCGAAAATTGGGGCTACCAACGGCTGTGGAAGAAGCTGCGCTCGGAGTCGATCGGCGAGATGAAGCACGCCGNNCGCGCGCATCCTCTATCTCGAGGGCATTCCCAATCTGCAGCGTCTGGCCAAAGTAAATGTCGGACAGACGGTGGCCGAGCAGCTCAAGCTCGACTTGGAGGTTGAAAAGGCCGCCATCAAGATGCTCAACGACGGTGTCGAGCTGTGCCGCAGCCTGAGCGACAACGGCAGCCGCGAGCTGCTGGAGAAGATCTTGATTCAAGAGGAATCGCACGCCAACTGGATCGAGGCGCAGCAGTCGCTCATCGCTCAGGTGGGCGAGACCAACTACCTCTCGCAACAGATCAAAGAAGAAGGCTAAACCGCCGGCGAGCGGTCGGGAAGGTGTCATGCGGCGAAGCGCACTCGGCACGTTTTTTCAGCGGGTGATCCTTTCAACGCTGCCGCTGGCCGGCTGCACCGGCGATCCGGACGAGCCCGACCTCGCGCCGCCGGCCGATCTTCAAGCCAACATCGATTTTTCGTCGCCGTTGGCCAACTGCTTTGCGATGAATCCGGACATCACCGTCTATCCCAATCCCGACGGCGGAATCTCGTGGGATGGCGGAATGGATGTGGTGTGCCTGCAGTTCTGCCCAGTCGGATATTACGGCGGCTGCATGCCGTCCGACGACGGCGGCACCGGCATGATTCCCGACGGTGGTGGGTCACCGCTGATTTGCAGCTACGACTGTTTCGGCCGCCGGCCGACGGGGTTTTCGCCCGCATCTTTGGTGGAGGGCGAGCGCGACGACGACGTCCGCGCGGGCGCGATCGGTCGCCATTTTGCGCGTATGGCCGAGCTGGAAGCGGCTTCGGTGGTGGCCTTCGAACATTTAGCGGAAGAGCTGCGGCGGTTCGACGCGCCGGCCGCGCTGGTCGATGCGGCCAGGCAAGCGGCNNAGCAGAGACACACCCATTTTGCCAGCGGCGTCGCCGAACAGCATGGATCTAAAATGTCAGACATTGTCGCCGGCGAGTCATCGCCTCACACTCTGCTAGACCTTGCCATCGAAAATGCCGTCGAAGGATGCGTGCGCGAAACCTTCGGCGCGCTGCTGGTGACTTTTCAAGCGCGATGCGCAGGCGACGCGATCGTGCGCGCTGGGCTCAAGCGAGTCGCTCGCGACGAGACCCGACACGCGGAGCTGGCGTGGACGATTCACCGCTGGATGTGGCCCATGCTCACTCGCGCGCAACGCACGCGCGTAACCGCCGCCATGCAATCCGCGGTGCAAGAATTGGCTAATCGGACGACTGAGCCGTCAACGGAGCTCTGCGCTTTCGCCGGATTGCCCCAGGCGCACCAGGCGCGACAGCTGCTTTCCGCGGTGCGCGACGAGCTCTGGGCGGCGTGATGCGCGCCCGCGCGTGCGTCGTATTCTTCTGCATCCTGGGCGGCTGTTCCGACGACGAGTTTCCACCGCCAGACTTTTCATTTTCGGTCGCCGACGCGTCGTTCGTGCCGGTGCAGCTCTTTTCTCCGACGGAAAATATAAAGTTCGATTCGTACTACTCGATGTTCTACGAGCCCAACACCGATCATGGGCCCGATCTGGAGCTGGCGGTGACCTGGGTCGATCCGCAATTTCGTTGCACCGGCCCCGTGCCGAACGGCCTCGAAGTTTTGACCGCGCTCTTTTCGGCCCGCACTTCGGGCATCTCGGCGACGAAGATCGTGATCCGCGGCGGACCGGTATTGGGTCAGACCAATGTCTATACCGGCTGGTCCGAAATCGACAACGTGGACGATAGAGCAATGCAAATCGACGGCGGATACACCATCGGCGAAGGTGGCTCTCTCGACGGTGAAGTCGACTACGAATTCCCGGGCGACATCAGCGTGCGCGGAAGCTTTCACGCCATTCACTGCCCGGCCTTCGATTTCACCTCTGCGGAATAGTTTTGCGGACCAAAGAGCGCGCCTTGCCGACTTAGAGCGGGCCGTCAAAACCTNNAGGTTTTGACGGCCCGCTCTTAGGGGGACTGGTTGAGAAGAATATCGACTTTGGCGTGGGCGATGGCGATGTCGGGTTTGCCGTCGCCGTTGAAATCGCCGATGCCGAGCGGATGACCACCGGTTTGCAAGTTGGTTCCAATGTCCGCCAAATGTTGCGGGATCCCGAAGAGTCCTTTGCCGTCGCCGGGAATTACATTCAAGTAGGGCGTTCCGCTGTCGGGACGGACCAGGATCACCACGTCGAGCTTTTGGTCGTGATTGAAATCGCCGACGCCGATGTTGATCACCGCATCTTGCGCGCTCGCCGTTTCGCCGCCGAAGCTCGGACCAAAGGTGAATCCGCCCATCCCGTCGCCGTGACCGAACAGCAACAGTCCGTGCGCAGTGACCGCTACCACGTCGAGCTTGCCATCGCCGTCGAAGTCGCCGGTGCCGAGCCCTGCCACGCCATCGACCAAGCTCGAATAGAGCTTGCCGCTGTCCATGTGGCCGTCGCCGCGCCCGAAGAACGTGTTCACCCAACCTTGTGATTGCGATGCGTCACCGCCGGCCATCAACACATCGGGTTTGCCGTCGCCGTTTAGATCGAGCACCAGCAGCGCGCCGGGCGAATCGCTGGTGTCGGTCTCTTGCAGTTGCGCGCTCTGTCCCGAAACGAAAATTGCCAAGCTACCGGCGCCGGAAAACTTTCGATTGGCGACTGCCAGATCGGCCAGCCCGTCGCCACTGAAATCGCCGAGCTCGACGATCACCGGCTGGGTGGCATCGAACTGCGTCGGTGCTTGAAAGGATCCGTCGGCGTTGCCCAGGTAAGAGAGCATCGTCTTCACACCAATAGTCCCGACGGTCACGAGATCGGTTTTCGAATCGCCGTTGATGTCGCCGGCAGCGAGCCAGGTCGACGCGCCCAGCATTCCATTGGTGGCGGTGAAGGTGCCGTCGCCTTTTCCCAGCAGGCCGGCCGTGGCTTCGCCCGAGGCGAAAATGTCCAGCTTGGCGTCTTTGTTGAAGTCGGCGACTACCATGCTGTGGCTCTCACCATCGCGCGCATCGACCGCCGGCGCGAACACCGCAACCGGAAGGATCTCGTTTGTGGTGGAAACACCGCCGTCGGCGTCGCCGAGATAGGTATAGGTCGGTCCGCATCCGGTTACCGCTAGCAACAATAGGTATTTATGCATGAATCACTCCTCGCCACGCCACCATCGCTCACTTGCGCCCTCGCGGTCAAATCTTGCCGCCGGTTTTTCATAGATTCCGACGGGGAAATTTGCTTGGATGCGCCGGGTGAAGCAATGAAACGAAGCGCGTTTTGGTTTTCGAGTTGGATGTTGGTCGGATGCGGCGCGGCCAGCACGCAACCGGCGGTTTCGATCGATGGAGCGATCCCGGTCGATGCCGGCACCACCGATTCGGCAATCGTCACCGGTGCGGGCGACACCGCGCAACCAGGCAGCACTTCGTGCCCGCAGATCGCCGGCCGACTCACGCTGTACGCCATCGCGCCGCCAGCGTCGCTCGATTGGTCGACGCCCAACAAACTCTTAAATTCGGTCGTCGCCAGCGCCACTAAAGGCGACATGCTCACCGCCAGCGCGCAGGCCAAGCTGGCGCACGAAATCGGCCACATGAACGAAGAGCTCGACTGCGGCGAGTTCTCTATCCCACTCACCGGTCAGACCGGCGGCGGCAACGAGTGGGAGTCGGCGGCCAGTGGATTCGGCATCGTGCTGCAAGAGACCGCCGGCACGCTGCAAGAATTTCCTAGCCAAGAGCACGACGACACCATCACCGACATTCAGCTTCGGCAGACGAGCGGGCTCGTAACGCGCATCTCTTTCGACGTGAACGCGGCCATGTGTCAGCGCATCAAGACGTTCCACGACGAGTATGTGCAGAAGAGCGCGTACGTTCACTATGGATCGCTCGATCGCGCGCGCCGTTTCGAAGGCGCCGGCTGCGCTACGTTTGGCGCCGGCATCATCGACGTCAGCGGCCTTCTGCGACGCTCGGTCTATTCGCCGGTGTGGGCCCGCAGTGTGCTCGTCGGCAGCGCGCGCTTCTCCGATTTTCTCGGACCGGGATATTACGCCTACGGATCCGATCTGGTCGCGCCGGACGGAACCGGCAAGAGCCTGTTTTGGCCGAAGGGCGTGGCGGTGCCCGCATCCAGCTCGAGCGCGGTCATTCTCACCTCCGCGGTGCTCGATGCTTGGACCGGATCGGAAGACATGCCGTTCGCCGTAGCTGGTTTGCCATCGGCGCTGGCCACGCAAATTCCATTTTCGCTTTACGATCCTGAGCTCATGGCAGAGTGGGCCGAGAAGGTTTGGGCCGAGGCCGACAGCAAAGGAAGCGCCAGCGCGCTCGGCGCCCTATGGACCGCCAACATCGTCGACCACGCGCACGAGATCGTCTACGACGCGCACTGCGTCCAGCCGCAAACCATCGCCTTCGAAGCCGACAATGATGACCTCTTCAAGGACGCCGACGCGCCGTAAGCACAGTTTGACGGCCCGCTCTTAGCTCGCCTCCTGGGCGTCGCGCGTGTTAGTAGAGTTCGCGTGAGCGAGGACCTCCTCAAAATTTTACCGGTGAAGTCGGGCGGCTACGCCTGGTGGTATTTCGACGCCATCTCCGACGACGGTCGCTTCGCGCTCTCGGCGATATTTTTCGTGGGCTCGGTGTTCTCACCTTCGTACGCCAGTCGCATTCGACGCGGCGAATTGCCGTCGGCCGACGATCACTTGGGCGTCAACCTGGCCATCTATCGCGTCGACGGATCGGGCGCGCGCCATCTCACCTGGGTGATGAGCGAGTACGGCAAAGATTCGCTCGACGTGCGCGACGGCCTGGCGATTGGAAGCTCGCGCGTCGAAGTCTTACCCGGTGGCGCGCTCAAGTTGCATTTTCGCGAGCGCACCGCGCCCTTCTTTTGGGTGATGTGGGGCCTCGGGTGTCCGGTCGAAGGAACGGTCACACTTGAGCCGCAGGCGCCGCCGCTCGATCTGCATGATCTCATCGATACGCCCGGTCGTGGACATCGCTGGTGGCTGCGCATGCCCCGCGCGCGCGTGAAGGTAAAGTTCAGCGCGCCGGAGATCGCGTTCGAAGGCACCGGTTATCACGACATCAACACCGGCGACGAACGACTCGAAGCCGGATTTTCGCATTGGAGCTGGGCACGATTTCACGGCGATGATTCGGCGCGGGACCTGGTGCTCTATCAACTTCGTCCTCGACAGGGTGCGCCGCGCGCGTGGCTGGTCGATTCGGGGAAAATTCGCTCCGCCGTCGAGTTTTCCCAAGGTCCGTCGCGAGCGGTGGGCTGGGGGCTCACGCTGCCGACCTCGAACGCGGCCGATGGTGTCTGCGCGGTGCCGACGATCGTGCTCGATCGCTCACCGTTTTACGCCCGTTACTTGGCCGAGCTGCGCGACGGAGATCGCGTGTGGGCGCGCGGCCTGGGCGAGTTCCTCGATCTCGATCGATTCGGCAGTCGTGTGATCCAATTCCTATTGA
>PLXG01000090.1 GCA_003153195.1 Myxococcales bacterium | reverse complement strand
TCGTCGTCGGTGAATTCGTAAGCCGGCGCGTTCGGCCCCCGCTCGAGCACGATCTCTCCCCGCTTTCGCTTTACCAAACAGCTCAGAAACTGCCCTTTGCGCTGCGCGAAACGTCTCGCCTCGGTGTCGAGGATCCGCGAGTACGCGACCGGAATCTGCATGGTGGCCGCGTGGGCGTTTTTGGCGCCCGCACCGATGCGAGAGGCCGAGCTCTGGGAGGGCGAAGCCACGCTCTTTCCGCCTTTGGGGGAGGACTCCTCCTTCTTGGCCATCACTCTTGTCCTTTCTTTCTAGCCATTTAAAGCCCCATCTAAATAAAAACCACTATATGCGCGAACAAAACAACAGGCAAGAATAAATTCTACTTGCCAACTTCGTAGATAAGATTTATTTACTCGTATAGAAGTTCTTATTTACCACGGAGGCCCAAAATGCTGCTCTCGACGAAAAAGATCTCGGCCCGAATCCTCTCTGCGGCACTCGCCAGTGCCCAGGCGTCTGCGCTTGCCTACTCGGGCGGTCCGCTCGTCGGGTTTGCGCAGAGCGTCCTCGACTTCCTGACCGCAACGCTGGGTCCGATCATCTTTGCCCTCGGCCTCGCCGTCTCCGCCTATGGCTTCATCGTAGGTCATCGCGAGGCACTCCAGCGCGGCGTCTACGTCCTGATCGGCGGCGCCGTCCTCTTCTCCATCAACTCGATCGTCAGCTTCGTAGCCCAAACCGCTCACTAGCCGGGGATGAATCGAAAAATGACACTCCATCCCCGGCTAGTCGATCTACGAAGGGCTGCGCCCTTCCCCCATCGTGCACCGCCCGATGGGTCCCCCATCCGCCCCGCGGCGACCACGCCGCGACGCTCGCGTGGCTCGCTTGCGAATCGAGGCCGCAACGCGGCCGTCGGCCGGGAGTCCGGCCGTGGGGAGGCTCGCGCGGCTGTGCCGCGAGAGGGGGGCTTGCCCCCTTCGATCGAGTTCAGTGCTCCTCGAGGCGATAAGCCTCGGTGGGAGCACTGAAATGGCACTACACACGGCGAAAGTATTTCGGAATGTCGAGATGCGAATCCAGTGGCTCGGCCTCGAGCCCTTCGACTGGTTCGCACTCGGCGGACTCGGGTGGATCCTCGTCATGATCAATCGACGAGCGCTCGCCGCGAACTTTCTCCTCATCGCCATTGTCGCCACCTGCCTGCGCGTGATCAAACGCGGCAAGCCGGAGAACCACACGCTTGCCGTGTTCGAGTTCTACCTCCTGCGGAAGCCTTTCTTGTCCGCCGCCGCGAACGACCCCGAGCTCGCCGACACCACGACCCACGCCCCTTCGGGCAAGGAGTAACCGATGCAATCGCTCGTTCTCTACCTGGTCCCTTGCGCCTTCATTGCGATCGGAATCGCGCTTGCGTACGTGTTCGCCGGTCGGGACTTCCAAACGATCGGCGCGAACCTTGAGATCGGCTTCATGACGTACTGACCGTGACACCTGAAGGAGGATCAGATGGCATCGCAAAGCTCTACAGCATTGGCCGCGGCTCCTGGTGAGACGGCGCGCATCGACGGTCGAATCAAAAGTGTTTTCACCGTCGAGGAACTCGCTGAGCGTTGGGAGGTAAACCCAAGAACGATCTACGCGATGATCGAGCGGAAAGAAATCCTTGCTGTCCGTGTCGGGCGCTTGGTTCGGATCGCTCGATTTGTGATAGAAAGATTTGAGTCGCAAGGCTGCGAAGTGCCGGGAGGAAAGTGATGCCGGTACGTCGCAAAGCGAACGGAAGTTGGTTCTATCGCAAACGGGTCAAGTTGCCGGATGGGACGCGAGTGGAGATCGTAGGCACGCCAGTCAGGAACACGAAGGAAGCCGCCGAGCAGGCGGAGCGTGCGCATATCGATCGAGTGCTCGACGAAGCAGAGAGCCCAACCAAGAAGAAGGAGGTGCCGATATTCAGTGAATGGTTTTGGGGCGGAGACGCCACTGCAACGCAGCCAAACGGGCGGTTTTGGCAGGAATGGGTCGTGGCCCGAGGCAACAAACCGGGCGAGCGCACGCAGAAGATTTCGATCTATCGATCGCACCTCAAAGAGAGATTTGGATCCCAGAAGCTGAACCACATCAACGTGGCCGAAGTGAATCGATTTCGCGCCAAGCTGCTGGGAGATTCTCTCTCTCGAAAAACCATCAACAACATACTTGCCGTGTTGTCTAAGACACTCAGGTACGCCGTCGATGCCGAAGTAATTGATCGTGCCCCGAAGGTCGGAATCTTGAAGGTGGAGCGACCGGAGATCGAAGCGTGGGACCTCGAGGAGTACGCTGGGATTCTCGCGGCGGCGAAGGTCGATAGCAGAACCTGGTACGCCGCGGTTTGCCTTGCGGGTGAGGCTGGATGTCGCGTTGGCGAAGTGCGAGCTTTAAAGTGGAGTGACGTCGACATGCGTGCGGGCACGATCACGATTGCCCGCCAGCGGCGCCATGGGATCGAGGGCACACCGAAAGGTGGAACTCGCCGTGTGGTGCCGATGACAAACTGCTTGTTCGGGGCACTTCGGAGTCTCGGGCCGAGTAAGGGCTATGTCATCGAGGACAAGACCGGGGAACCGATGACCGATGCACAAACCGCAAAGGCCATCGCTCGGATCTATAAGACTGCCGGTCTCGCGAAGCGGAGGGGCGAGTGGCACCTCATGCGCCATTCGTTCGGAACCCACGCCGCGCTCTTCGGTGTGAATCCGTGGCGGTTGCAAGCGTGGCTTGGGCACAAGCGAATCGACGAGACGATGCTCTACGTGCACGTTGCGGCGGCGCACGCTCGAACCATTCCGCAATCCGTTGTTCAAGCTTCAGCGGGCGAACTCGATCCAGATCGTCGCGTTCTGTTGATGCTCGGAAGCCGTTGCACCAGCGTTGCACCGGGGCGATCTTCGGCAAAAGAGCCGGATCGCCGTTGCACCCACGTTGCACCGCAAGGAAGTGAAACCGAAAACAGCTTAGGAGATCAGATACTTAACTAGTGGGGCGTACAGGATTCGGACCTGCCGAGCCAAAAACGAAAAACGTTAGGTACCTCGCGGCCTTGCGACGGTTTCTCTAGCAAACTCGGCAGATTCGGTGCAACGGCAAGTCGATTTTGATGCAGTCTCGTGCAGTCCTGAGAAGCCTCATCGCGGTCCCGCGTTGCACCAAAATTGCACCGCAAAAAATCGGAATACAGGACTCGCACCTGTACGCCGCGAGTTTCCCGCGGGAAACTTCCGACCGACTTCTTCCTGTCTGATAGCGCCGCTCGAATGAAATGAGCGGCGCCGCGGAGGGGGAACCGTCGGGCTCCGCACGACGGGGGAACCGCAGGTTCGTAGATCGACTGATAGCGCCGATCACTTCGAGTGAGCGGCGCTATGAGAGTAATCTCTGACCCCGTGTTCGCTATCCGCTGCACCACACGCCTCATGGATCGCATGCGTGTCAAACCAGATCCAATACCGCCACCCCCGACAACGGTACTTGGCGATTGGTACTCGAACGTCATCCGCATCGGCCGAACGCAGCTTATCTTGGCCGTGAGCGAGAGGACCTTGCTGCCTGTGATCCTGCCCGCAGTTGACGCAAAGTCTCTCCCTCGCCGTATGCCCGAGTACCTATTCGACGTACTCAAGAGATTGGACATTCCGCTGAGCACCATCGACCGTGAGCTACGGGAAATGCAGCAGTCAGTGATCGCGAAGACGGCCAGTCGAAGCGTACTGGGGATCCTCAACGAGTTCACCGTCGCGCTCCATTACCGGGACGAGGTTGACTCCCTGGCAAATGTGGCGCTCTGGTTGGCTGAGACTCCGTGCCATGCAGGCGACAGCTCCAAGGCAACTTTTCCCGATCGCGCCACTGTCGCAGCTCTGAAGGAGTCGCTGCATTGACCGCAAAGTTTGATCGAATTGGGAACCTTACGCGTATGAAAGTACCGTCGACGGAGA
>PLXG01000231.1 GCA_003153195.1 Myxococcales bacterium | reverse complement strand
GTTGCCGCACCGCTCCTGGTGAGATACACTCAAGCGTCCCACGAATAAGGAGGCGGTTTTGTCTACGGTCCTGCGCGCGCGATCCAAGTGGTTTGTGGTCTGGGTAAGCGTGATTTCAGCGTTCGTCGGGATGGCGATCGTTGCCGGCGGCGCCGTGGCACTCCCCAAAAAGATGAGCCCCTACCATCGGTTGAACATCTTCACCCGCGTCCTCTCGTACGTCGAGAATAACTACGTCGAACCAGTGGACCAGGACGAGCTCATCTATGGTGCGATCAAAGGAATGCTGGAGACCCTCGACCCGCACACCAGCTTTCTCAAGCCCGACCAATATCGCGAGATGAAGGTCGATACGCAGGGACAGTTTGGTGGAATCGGCATCGAGGTCGAGCCGCGACCAGCGGTGGGCCCGTCGGAGAGCGGCGCACACGAAAATGTTCTCACCATCATGTCGGTGATCGAAGGAACCCCGGCGTCGCGCGCGGGACTCATGTCCGGCGATCAGATCGTGAAGATCGACGACACGCCCACTCACACGCTGCACATGGACGATGCGGTTCAAAAGATGCGCGGCAAAAAAGGCTCGCCGGTAAAGCTCACGCTCGATCGCCCTCAGACGGGAAAAAGCTGGCCGGACGGAACGCACGGCTTGCGCACGCTTTCACTCATGCGCGAGACCATCAAGATCGACAATGTGGTGGCGCACGCCGTCGAGCCCGGGTACGGCTACATCAAGCTCAAGCAATTTTCGGAGAACGCCGATCGCGATCTGGAGAGCGCGCTCGACAAGCTGGANNCGCAACAATCCGGGCGGGCTGCTCGATCAAGCGGTGCGCATCGCCGATGACTTCATCGAGTCTGGATTGATCGTTCGCACCGAGGGCAAAGATGGCCACGTGCTCGACGAAGAAAAGGCGCACGCACGCGGTACCCACTCGGGCTTTCCGATGATCGTGCTGGTGAACGGCGGCTCCGCCTCCGCATCGGAAATCGTCGCCGGCGCGCTGCAAGATCACGGACGCGCCGCCATCATGGGCACGCAGACCTTCGGCAAAGGCAGCGTGCAAACCGTCATCGAGCTGGAAGATGGCTCGGCGCTCAAGCTCACCATCGCGCGCTACTACACGCCGTCGGGCCGATCGATTCAGGAGCACGGCATCACGCCGGATGTGATGGTGGAGCAGGTGCGCCTAGCCGATCTCAAGCCGCAACGTGGCGACGAGCCGATTCAAAAGGAGCGCGATCTGCACGGGCACCTGAAAAATCCGCAGCCACAGCAGACCGAGCATCCCTACGACAAGCAGGCAAAGTCAGTCGCTTACGTCTCGATCGGCGACGATTTTCAGCTCAAGACCGCCGTCGATCAGCTGAAGGCCTATCAGATCCTCTCGCATCCTCGGCCGTTAAACCTTTATAACGACAACCGAGCCGCCATTGGACGCTGAGCCCCTCCACCACTTATACAAGACCGCACCGCGAGCGACCCGGAGAAGTTCTGCCTGGTCTCTTGACGGAAAAGGTCTAGTGAAATAAACTAGTTTTGGCGATTTGTAGCGGCGCCAACACAGCCGAGCGCAATGTATAAGCTCATCATCGAGGACGATGAAGGAAAAACAACGGTCGTCCCGTTGATTCGTGATGAGATCACGATCGGTCGTAAAGAGGGCAACACCATTCGGCTCACCGAACGGAATGTGTCCCGCAAGCACGCTCGGCTCCTCAAACAGAACGGCGCCATCCTCATCGAAGATCTCACCAGCTACAACGGCATCAAAGTAAACGGCGACAAGATCAACGGTCGCGCGGCGATTCACGAAGGCGATCGCGTTCAGATCGGCGACTACCAGCTCGCACTCAAGATGGAGAAGACCGCCGACTCTTCTGCGACGATGCAGACCGCCGTGCCCTTGCCGGTCTCGAGCGCCGATGATCGCACTACGCCGTTCAGCCGCGAAAACGGCGCGCCCAAAATTCCGCTCGGCGATCTGCCCACCAAGCAGACCACGCTCTCCTCGCTGCCGACCGCCCCCGGGGACGATCAACCAGCACGGTTGGTAGTGGTCTCGTCGAATTTTCCCGGCCGCGAATTTCCCATCGACAAAGCTGCCGTCGTCATCGGACGAACCGACGAGAACGATGTGGTCATCAACCACCGCTCGATCTCGCGGCACCACGCCAAGATCGTGCGCGAAGGCGGCCACTTTCACATTCTCGATCTGCAATCGGCCAACGGCGTTCGAGTCAACGGCGAGGAGTACGGCAAGGTCGAGCTGCGCCGCGGCGATCACATCGATCTCGGCCACGTGCGCATGCGCTTCATCGCGCCCGGCGAAGATTTCGTTTTCGAGCGCGACGCGCAGATCGTCGATGTCGGACATGGCGGACGATCGCGTATCGGCATCCTGTTCGCGGTGGTGGGTGCGCTGGCGCTGATGGCGGTGGGTGCGGTTTGGTACGTCACCAACCAAACACCCACCACGGCATCGGTTTCGGGAGCGACTCCAGCCTCGACCACCGAGGCGCCGGACAATCCCACCGAAACCAAGATCGCACGCCTGCTGCTCGATGCCGATCGCGCCAGTAAGGCCGAAGATTGGGAGGGCGCGATCGCCAAATGCGACGATGCGCTCCGACTCGATCCGCAATACGAGCTGGCCAAAGACAAGCGCACGCACGCCGAGAACGAAAAGAAGAACCGCACCGCCTACCGAAACTTCGTCGCGTCCGCCGATCAGAATCAGCTCGATCAAGCGGTGGTCTCGTTCGGCGAGATCACCCCCGACTCGCTCTACCGCCCGAAAGGAAGCGAACGCTACAACCAGGTAAAGAAGGCGTGCATCAAGACGCACCTCGAGCTGGCCAAGCGGGCTAAGTCGAACGGACGCTGCGAAGAGGCGCGCCCGCATGTGGAACAGGTGCTGACGCTCGACGAATCGAACTCAGAGGCGCAGGAGATCGCGCGTAGCTGCAATCGCATCGCCACGGCGGAGCCGCCAGTACGCGCGCCGGTTCAGCGCGTGCAGCGCGAGCCCAAAGAGGTGAAAGAAACGCCGGTGCATACGTCGCCGTCCGCCGAGCCGGTCGAGGAGCCGAAGCGTGTGAAGGTCGTGACTGCGCCGCCGCCCGCACCGAAGCCGAAAGCCGAAGAGGCGGTGCTGAGCACCGACACCCCGCAGCCGGCTAGCGGACTTCAATCGGCGAAAATTTTACAAGAATCACAGGATCTCTACGTGCACGGTCAGTATCAGACCGCCATCGAGCAGGCCAAGCGCGCTACCAAAGATCAGCCCGGCGATGCGTGGCGAATCATCGGCGCTTCGGCTTGTTATTTGAAAGATCGCAACTTGGCGATACAAGCGTGGAACCATCTCGATCACGGGCCGCGCCGGCAGTTTTTGCGTTACGTCTGCAGCCGCAACGGCATCACGGTACCGTAGAAGATCAGTCGGTTTCGCTGGCGTCGACGGTGACGGTAGCGTCCGCGCCGCCATCGGTGAGCGTGGTTTTCAAGTCGGTGACCCTAGCCGACAGATCGCCGCCGCTGGCCACTCCATCGTCATCTTCGCATCCAGTGAGCGCCAGCGCGCAGGGAACGAGCAAAATCGCGAGCCAAGTCCGAACCATGTCGATCCTCCGAAATGTATCCTATCACTCCGTCAAGCCCGGCACGATTTTCGACAAGCCTGAAAATGCCTCGGCGACTTCCGCCGGCGAAAGACCGGGCCACGGTCGAAACGCCCAGCGCTCGACTTTATTCCCGAGCTGCTTCACCACCTCAGCTACGTCCACGATGCCCCGTCCGGGACCGAGCGCGCCGACGGGCCCGCAGGCATCACCCACATAAACCACCGGTCCGGCGAAGGTTTCGCGCGTGAGATCGAGCGGCTGAAAGCCCATCTGATCGAGCAAATGGGCCGACGGTAAATCGAAGAGCGGCGCCATCGGCGCGCCGGATAATTCGGCGACCAACTGCGCCCACTCGATCGGCGAGGGGAAATCGACGTAACGCCGCGGACAGCGCACCAGCAATCGCACGTCGCTTGCTTCGGAGGCGAGAATCTCCAGCGAGCGGCGAGCGGCATCGAATGAGCGATCTTTGGCGGAGTCGCGGGCACGCTTGAGCTTGAGCGCGATCGCCGAATCGAGCGTGCCGCGCAGAAATCGGCCACGGGCATAGTCCCAGTCGCGATCGAGCCCGACCACTTCGCCGAGGTTCACCGCCACATCGTGCGCGCCGAGCTCAGACGCCCGCCGAAGTGTGACCCGAGCCGCCGACAGCGCAGTTTGCGCTTCATCGCGGTCGATGGCGGACAGTCGGGCGGTGCCTTCTCGGCCCGCGCCGAGCGGCGACTCCACCAATCGCACCTTCAGCGAGCTGCCCGCTAAAAGCGTGGTGAGTGTGTCCACCTGATCGCGCGTGAGCCCTGCATGCAGCCCAATCGAAGTGGCGCCGGCCTGCTCGCAGACGCGCAAAATGTCCTGCGGATTTGCGGCCGGACCGGCGAAGCTGGTGAGGAGCATCGCAGGCACCTTATTTTAGGGCCAAATCTTTGACAACAGTTGCTTTCTTGGCGTAAAAAGGAGCATCCAACCTATGCCCTTTTACTGCCTGCGGGAGGCCTAGCATGCGCGGTCGTCGCACTACCCTCGGCGCTTCGGTCATCTTCTGCGCGGCTCTTTTGGGAGTCTCCGCGCCAGCCAATGCCCAGAAGTTTTCCGGGAACTCGTTCAATCTAGAGCTCTTCAGACCGGCGGTCGATTCCAAGGGCTACGTCACGGTCAACTCCTCGCAGATCCTCGGTCATCTCGACTTTTCGATCGGACTGGTGGGCAGTTGGGCGCACAACGTTTTGAACCTGGCAGGGCCGCGCTCGGCCAGCGGCTTCCAGGCCAAGGCCAGTGTCTCGGATCTGATCACCCCTCAGCTTCAGGGCGCGATCGGTCTATGGAAGTGGATCGAGCTCGGTATCAGCCTGCCCGTGCACATCATGTACGGCGATCGCGGTCCCGCCTTCAAATCGCCCGACAACATCAACTTCTCGAACGACCTGGCCTTCTCGGGACAGTTCGTCGGCGATCTCGGCATTCATCTAAAAGGCCGCTTTCTCAACACCTCTAAATATCCAGTCGGACTTGGTCTGCTCACTTCGATCTATGTTCCGAGCGCGACCAACCATCAGTTCCTGGGCGAAAATCAGGTCACCATTCGCCCCGAAATCATCGTCGACAAAGAGTTCGGCAAATCGCGTCGCTTCAAGATGGCGCTCAACGCCGGCGCGCTCATTCGTCCAGAAAAGCACACCGTTACCGACAACGGCGTTCAGCTTTCGGGCGACATTACGCGCGACAACGCCGGCAACGTCACCGGCGGTGTGAACGGCGGCCGCGCATTTTGTCAGCCGGCCGAGCTGTCGGCCACCGGCATGATCGCCACACAAACTGGCGCGTGCGGCACCGGTCGAACGCGTTCACTCGGCACGCAGATGACCTATAGCCTCGGCATGTCGTTCGCCGTGGTCCAGCACAAATTCGACCTCATCGGCGAGCTCTACGGTTACGCCGACGTGACTGGATCGGCGGCGGGATTTCCGCTCGAGGGTTTGCTGGCGGCCAAAGTGTATTTGGCGCGCAACTCGTTCTTCGAAATCGGCGGCGGTGCGGGACTTTTGCCGGCCACCGTGACCAGCGAAGGCGGCATGACTGGCTCGCCGCAATATCGACTCTTTTTGGGCTTCATCTTCGAGCCTTCGATCGGCGACCGCGACGGCGACGGCATCAAAGACGACGTCGACCAATGCCCGGATGATCCGGAAGACTTCGACGATTTTGAA
>PLXG01000142.1 GCA_003153195.1 Myxococcales bacterium | reverse complement strand
AAGAGCTTTGAGCAATCGACCGTCGGTCAGACCCCGCTCACCGGCGTTTGGTCTCATGGAAACACCGTGGTAGTGGTGGGCAATCAGTCGATATTGCACTCGGACGACGACGGCAAATCGTTTGCGCCTCCCACCAACATGATCCCGGCCGCATCCTACCAAGCGGTGTGGGGAAGCGGCGGCGATGATGTGTATGCGGTGGCCACAGAGGGGCACATCCTTCATTCGCTCGACGGCGGTGTCACCTTCGGGGTGGTGTTCACTGGGCCGAGCGCGCTGCGTGCGGTCTGGGGAACCGCGGCATACAACGTTTACGTCGCAGGCGACGGCGGTACCGTATGGCACACGATTGACCGTGGGAGCAGCTGGTTACCCGAGACCACCGACACCACACAAAATCTGTTGGCCCTGTGGGGAGTCTCGACGGGAGACGTGTGGGCGGCCGGCGATGGCGTGCTGCTCCATCGAAACGGTAAGCTCGAAAGCTGGTCGACCGCCCAGATGCTCGATCAGTCGGTGCGCGATTTTTGGGGAGCGAACCCGAACGATTTCTATTTCGCTGGCGAGATGGGCGTCGAGCACGGGACCCAAAAAAACGCGGGTCAACTGATCTCGGTATGGGGATCTGAAAGCGACGACGTCTACATCGCCGGCGCAAAGACACTTTTGCACTCTGTCGACCACGGAGTGAGCTGGACCGTACCGTTTGGTCTTTCGCTCACCAGTGAAACGCTCTACAGCGTGCGCGGGACTTCACGCGGGGAGCTATTCTTCGTCGGCGACGACGGGCACGGCGCCGGCTTGGTCGGACACTGGTACTAGAACGCCAATCCCGGCCTCATCAAGCTGAGCACGCAGAACGCGAGCAAGAGCGCGATTGCTGCTAGCGTCGTCACACTGATTCCGACGACGGCCGGATCGCGCGACAATCCTAAAGTCGCCATGGTCCACCTCCAGCCAATGGAACAAATTTAGCGTCGACGGGAAAAGGTACAAGAAACGATCGAGCGCCTGCTCAGCTGGCGACCTTCTTGAAGTTGCGCACGCTCATGAAGATGAGTACGACGCTGATGGCCAAAAGTGCCATCACGTTTGGAAGTAGCTCCATGGGCCCGGCGTTTCTTAGCACCACGCCGCGCATGATCGCGACCATGTGCGTGGCCGGCAAAAGACGTCCGATCCAAAACAGAATTCGCGGAAGTCCCTCGGCGGGGAAAATATATCCTGACAAGAAGATCGACGGCAAAAGGAACATCTGGCCGATCTGTTGCGCCTGCATTTGAGTCTGCGAACGAGTCGACACCCACAGTCCCAGCGCCAGAAGCGCGAACAGATAGAGCAGCGCCATGGCGAATAGGAAGATCAAGCTTCCACGTATGGGGACCGCGAAGGCGAATCGCATCAGCGACAAGATGAGTGCCATCTCGCCGAGTCCGATGAAGAGATAGGGCCCGAGCTTACCCAGCATGAGCCCAAGTGGATTGATGGGCGTGACGAGCAGCTGTTCCAGCGTCCCGCGTTCGCGCTCGCGCACGATGGCGACGGCAGCGAGCATGACCGCGACGATCTGCACCAGAATCGCTACTAGTCCGGGAATGATGTAGTTGGCGGTTCGCCCATCGGGATTGAAGAGGATGATGGGCTGCGCCGACACCGGCTGTTCGGGCGCGTGCACCTTGTCGCGGTTTAGCTCTTGAACGTTGAGGTTCGAAACCAGGCCGTTGATCGATGCGAGTGCCTGCGCACTGGCGGTCGAGTCGGAGCCGTCGATCAAAACTAAAATCTTCGCCGACGTCGCGCGCGCACGTTTGTCGTGAAAGTCGGGCGGAATCACCACGCCCACCCGGGCGCGGCCGGCCACGATGTCTTCGCGCGCCTCATGCGGGTTGGGCGTGACGCGCGTGATCTTAAAGGTGCGGGTGGCGCGCAGCTGATCTTCGAACTCACGGCTCTCGGACGAGTGATCTTGATCGACCACCACCGTCGGTAGGTCGCGCACGGTCTGATCGATGAATCCGAACAGGATCATCTGGAAAATCGGAATCGAGAACGCCGCGATGAGCGTGCCTCTGTCGCGAAAGACATGGACGAACTCTTTTTGAAAAACCGCCACAAATGAATTCCACATCGGTCAGCTCCTCGCGCCCGAGCGCTGTGCGGCGGCTTGTTCGGTGAGCGTCACGAATACGTCTTCGAGCGAAGGCATGATCGCTCGGACTTCGGCGCGCGGAAATCCATTCCTGTGCATCGCTAAGATGAGCTCGCTATCGCTGATGGAGTTGTCGATCTCGGCGTGAACCGATTGACCGAAAATGGTCGCGCCTGGGCAAAACGACTGCGTACGCAGCCAGGTGAGCGCGCGCGCGACCTGTGGCGTTTGCACTTCCAGTCGCCTTTCGCCGGGCGGATTTACCAGCGGAAGCGCTTTTAGTTGCGCCGGCGTGCCGCTCACCAACATCTTCGACAAGTAGAGATAGCCGATTTCGCCGCAGCGCTCGGCCTCATCCATATAGTGCGTGGTTACGAGCAGCGTGATGCCTTCCGCCGCCAGTTGAAACAGCAGATCCCACAGCTCGCGGCGTGCCACTGGATCAATTCCGGCGGTGGGCTCGTCGAGAAAGATCACGCGCGGCTCGTGCATGAGCGCGGCGCCCAGCGACAGGCGCTGCTTCCATCCGCCCGATAGTTTGCCGGCGGCGCGATCGACGTACGGCTCGATGTGGGTAAGCGCGATAGCGGCTGCGCGGCGCTCTTCTAGTCTTTTCCCAGTGAGACCATAGACGCGCGCGTAGAAATTCAGGTTTTCCATCACGGTCAGATCGTCGTAGAGCGCGAACTTCTGGCTCATGTAGCCGATCTTGGTTTTGATGATCTCGGCATTCTGCGCCACGTCGAGACCCATGACGCGAGCCGTGCCTTCCGTCGGGGCGAGCAGTCCGCACAGGATGCGAATCAGGGTCGACTTGCCCGAGCCGTTCGGACCGAGCAGGCCGTAGACCATGCCTTTTTCGACGTTGAGATCGACGTGGTCGAGCGCCACGAAATCGCCGAACTTTCGAGTCACGCCGCGAACTTCGATCGCGATTTCGTGCTCCGCGCCGGCCAGCGCCGCGGCGGCCGCGCTCACTTGGGCACAGAAATGAACGCCGCCATGCCGGCACGCAGCACGTCCGTCCCGTCGCGCAGACCGACGCGCGCGGCGAACACCTGATCGGCTCGCTCGTCGGCAGTTTGCAGATTGCGCGGCGAATATTCGCCTTGACCGCTGATGAACTCCACCTCGCCCTTGAACTCGCGGTCGGGAAAGGAGTCGACGGTGACCGGAACTTTTTGTCCGAGCTGCACGTGTCCGAGCTGCGTCTCGGGAATGTAAATACGCACGTAGAGTTGATCCATCTCCAAGAGCGTGGCAGCGGTGGCGTTAGGCCCGAGGATGTCGCCCGGTCTCAGATCGAGCGACTGAATGCGCGAATCGCGCGGCGCGCGAATGGTCAGCTCGTCGAGCATGACCTTGATCTGATCGAGCTTGCCTTGCGCAGCGTTCACTACGCCTTGCGCGGCCTTGATGTCTTCCACGCGCGAACCGGACACGACCATTTTCGCATTGGCCTGCGCTTCGAGCGCGCGACCCTCGGCCTGCTTGAGATCTTCCACGCGCGTGCCGTTCTTGAGCTCGTCGAGCGCCTCGCTGGCGGCGTCGCGCTGCGCGCTCATCGATCGCAAGTTGGTCTCGGCGTTGTCCGCCTCCGACTGTGAAGCCGCGCCGGATACGAACAACTTACGCATGCGCGTCACATCGAGTTGCGCCTTGTCGGCAGCCACTTGCGCCGCGTCGAGGCGCGCCGCGGCGGCCTTGATCTGCTCACTGCGAGCGCCGGCGCGCGATTCTGCCCACGCCGCCGTAGCGCTGATGGCCCGTGCGCGCGCTTGCTCGATCTCTTCCGGTCGCGATCCGCGCTCGAGCTTTTCCAGCGAGGCCTGCGCCTGCAACAGCTGACCTTCGGCGGCCAGCTTCTGCGCCGGTAGATCGCTCGCCTCGAGGATCAACAGCGGCTGATCTTTGGCCACTCGATCGCCTTCGCGAACCAAAATCTCTTTTACTCGCCCGCCCACGCGCGAGCCGATCGAAATGGTGCGCGCCTCGACGGTGCCGCTCCATTCGTAGGGCAGGCGATGAAGGTAATAACGATAGCCCCCGTAGATCACCGCCAAGCCCACCGCGATGACGGGCAAAAAGCGTCGCGGATTTTTCGCCGCCACCACGCCCGTCGCGGTCGTCGTCTTGGTCGCTTCGCTGGATGGGAGCGTTTCGGTCGTAGCGCTCATCACCGGTCTCCCTTGCTAGGTGGCGGCGGAAAAGTTCCACTCACTCGATCGAGCGTGAGGCCACCGAGCAGAAAGTCGAAGTGGGCCTGCGCCAGCGTCACTTCGGAGCCGACCAAATTGTCTTGCGCGGTCAAAAGGTCGAGCTGCGTGGCGGTGCCGGCGTCATATTGCACGCGCACCAGCTCGAGCGTTTGGCGCGATAAGTCGAGCGATCGCTGTGCGGTGTCGACCGCATATCGCTTGGTTCCATAGGCGCGATCGGCGTTGGCGATTTCGTCGGCGATGGTATCGCGTAAAAGCAGCAAGTGCGCTTCACTCTCGCGCTCCTGGGCTGCGTTCAAGTGGCGCTGCGCATCGCGCACACCACCGTCGTAGATGAGCCAGTCGAGCTGGAGCCCCACCGCCCACGCATATTTGTCGCCTGAAAATCCGGCGTAGTTGAAGCCGCGCAAGTTGCCGAAGGCCGACAGCGTCGGAGCCCAGCGCCATGCTGCCGAGTCGCGCTGCGCCTTGGCCGCACGTACCGTCAAATCGTCGGCGCGGAATTCGGGACGAAGCTTGAGCGCGTTGATCACTCGATCGGGCTGATTCACCGCCGCCGGCATCACGTCTTGCGTCGACTGCACATGGAACGGCTCGTGAAGTTGAATCAGCGTTCCGAGCGAGCGGTAGGCCTGCGCTTGATTGTCGAGCGCCTCTTTGAGCGCCTGTTCCGCGCGAACCAGCGCCAACTCGGCGCGCATCACTTCCACTTTGTTGACCACACCGGCAGCCAGCCGCGAGCGTGTGTTGTCGACCGTCTTTTGCGCCACCGTGATGGCATCTTTGCGCGCAACCACCAGCTCGTCGTTGCCCGCCGCGGCATAAAACGCCTGCGCGACCGAGTAGAGCACGGTGGTCTCGGAAAGATCGTAGGTGGCTTTGGCGGCTTCGAAGGTTCGCTTGGACGAAGAGACGCCGGAATAGGCCCAGGGCACGATCAACGGCACGGTGGCGGCGAGCGAACCGTCGAGCTGCTCTTGCTTCTGAATTACGGCGGCTCCCGGAGTAGCGGCTTTCAGTTGATTTTCGAAGTTGGTGATCTGGGTCTGAATCGCCGCGGGAGCCGCCGCCGAGATCGCATCCGCCAATCCGATCGTTCCGGCATTGAACGCCGAGTAGTCGAGAGTGACCTCTTTATAGTTGTGAGTGTATTTTCCCTGCGCCGCGACCTGCGGCAGCAGCGCGGTCCACGCCTGCTCGACGCCGGCCTTGGCCTGATCGAGCCGGGCCTTCTGCGCCTTCAGATCGTAATTTCCCTTTTGCGCCAGCTCGAGCGCCTCGGGAAGCATGAGCTCGCGATCCGCGCGCGCGAGACCGGAAAGGAAGAGCGGTGAGAGTGCAGCCAGAGTCAGCAGTCGACGAGACACGGATTACTCCTTTGGGGAGCGCTTCGCTCCCGAGGCGATCAGTTTGACGATTCCATGTACGAACTCTTCGGTCGATAGGCTCGCCGAATTCTTCAAAAAGAACTGAGTGAAACAGTAGAAGTGGATGCTGCCCATGAACATGCGGGCCATGATTTCGGGCTTGTGCTCTTTCGGCAGATGACCGGCCGCGATCGCCGCTTCGAAATAGGCGGCCACTTCGCGCAGCGCGCGCACGGGCGGCGGATTGTCGCCACTCAGGTGCGGTGGCAGCTCGCCGGCGGCGGTGTTCGACCAGCTCATCATCATGATCGGCAGCAGTGTCCGGAAAAAATCCATCATTGCCAATCCGGTGCGAGTCAGCGCCTGCTCGACGTCGCCCTTGCCAGTGCTCTCGCGCAGAATCTTTAGCCACTCGATGTCGTCGAAGTTGGTGGCCATGCAACACTGAAAGAGCGCTTGCTTGGTCTTGAAGCGGTTGAAAATGGAGCCCTCGGCAACACCGGCTCGGCGCGCAACTTCAGCCGTAGTCGCTTGGATTCCCTTCTCTAGAAAGACGGCGCGGGCGGCTTCCAGAATCTGTTCGTCGGTGATGCTGGTTGGCCGTGCCATCGTGTTTTCTCGAGTAAGTGAGTGCTCACTTAATAACAAGCGGCGCGAGTACCGTCAAGCGGGTATTTATTAAATACCTAAATTTTAAGGAAAAAGATGTAGGACGGACACTTGAAAGCGCGCTGCCGCCCCTTAGAACTAAGTGCGAGCGTTGGTGGCTCCATGGACAAAAGCACACCCAGTTCTCAGACAGCCGCGATTTCGACCGACTCGGCGCCTCCACCAGCCGCGTGGAAATCTCCCTTTCCCGGGGAGCTGCTCATCCGTGCGCTCAACGCGACCACCGTGTTCTTAAGCGCTGCGGACGATCCCAAATCGCTGGTGTTGGCGGCTGTTTGGGAGACCTTGCGGCTCACCGACTCGGCGGTGATTTTGCCCGAAGTGCGAGGCGATCGGCATGTGGGATCGCTGCTCGCGGTTCCAGTTCGATCGGGTGGGCAACTGCTCGGAGCAGTAGTGGCCATCGATCGGTCGCCGCGGCATTGGACCGAAGAAGAGCGGCACGCGCTCGAAGAAGCCGCAGCGCTGGCCCGAGATACGCTCGCCGAACGATACGAGTCCGCTGGCGAATCCGAGCAGGCCGCGGGCCGTCCTTCTCACGTCGCTCCGACGGTTTCGGCCGACACCGATCGGCACCGAGAGCAAGGCCGAGCCGAAGCCGGAACCGAAGATCGATCGGCCGTGGACGTGTTGCAACGCACCGGCGAAGTGCTCATCGGTGAGCTCGACTCGCAGCAGATCGTTCGAGTCTTGGTCGACGAATCGACCGCGGTCACTCACGCGCAATTCGGCGCCTTCGTCCCCGATTTCGATGAGAACGTGCTGCGCTACCACGCGCGCGGCCAGCAACCGAACCACTTCTTTTCGGCGCGACACAATCCGCTGTTCCGCGATCTCGACGACAGCTGTGCCTATCCGAGCAGCCTCTTGGAAGAGTCGCGGGGGATCGAGCACGACACGGTCTGCGATCCGGCGGTGCAAAGCTGCTTTCAGGTGCCGGTGCGCGCACGCAACGGAAAGATACTCGGGCGAGTTTTGCTCGGACACGGCGTGGCCGGTCAATTTACCCAACGAGACGAACGGGTGGTGACCGCGCTCGCCGCGCAAGCCGCCATCGCGCTGGCCAGCGCTCGCATTCATCGCGAGCAGCTCAGCGAGCGACGTCATTCGGAACGGGCGGTGGACCGAATGAGTCGAATCCAAGCGGTCACCGCCGCGCTTTCAGAGGCGTCCACTTCGTCGCAGATCTTGCGCGTGATCATCGCGCACGGAGTGGCCTCGTTCGGCGCGTCGGCGGGGCTGGTGGCGCTGAAATCGGGCATCGATGCCACTGTCGAGATCGTCGAGTCGATGGGCTTCGCCGATCTGAGCGAGCGTCGGATTTCGCTCGACGAACGCATGCCCATCACCGACTCGATCCGCGAAGGTCATCCGATCTGGATTCAATCGCGCGAGGATTGGGCGTCGCGCGTCACCGAGACGTCTTCGCCGCGACTGGAGGTGGTGGCCACCCAGGTGTCGTGGGCCTGTCTGCCAATTCCATCGGGCGATCGCATCGTCGGGACCATCGCGCTTCGCTTCTCCGATCTTCGGCGCTTCAACCAAACCGAGCAGCGCTTCATGCTTTCACTGGCTCGACTGTGTGGTCAGGCGCTCGAGCGCGCGCAGCTCTACGAATCGGAAAGGCGCGCCCGGCGGGACGCGGAAGAGATGCAGCAGCGGTTCGCACTGCTCGCGGCGGTGTCGAGTGGGCTGGCGTCGATGAAAGAGCTAGAACAGGCGCTCGGAGAAGTGGCGCTACTCTCCATTCCGCTCATCGCCGACGTCTGCTTCATCGATCTTCTCAAGGACGTTCGACTCGAACGAGTGGCATTCGCCGAAGATCGCGCGACAGGCGAGCGCACTGATTGGATCCTGCCGGACGATCTGGTGTCTGAAGCGATGACCGAAGGGCGTACTCTTTCTCGGTCGGCGGACTATTTCAGCGCCTGCGCCACGCCGGTCGCCGAGTGGACGCGCGACGTGGCCAAGGTGGTCATCGTCCCGCTCGACGCCGGCGGCCGCCGGGTGGGCACCCTCACTTTCGTCGCCAAGCCCGAGACTTCGCGGATCGCCGCCATCGCGCTCGCCGAAGAGCTCGGCAGACGTGCCGCCGTGGCCATCGACAACGCCCATTTGTACGAGCGCGCCGAGAAGTTGCGTCGCGAGGCCGAGTCGGCCAACAGCGCCAAAGATGCATTTTTGGCCACGCTTTCGCATGAGCTGCGAACGCCGCTCAACGCGATCCTCGGTTGGGCCGAGCTTCTGCGCGGGGATCAGCTCTCGGTCGATCGAAAGACGCACGCGCTCAAGACCATCGAGCGCAACGCCAAACAGCAGGCGCAGCTGGTCGAGGACATCCTCGACATCTCGCGAATCATCGCTGGGCGGCTGCGAATTCACGCCACGTCGATCCAGTTCGAAGAGGTGCTGCGCGGCGCCATCGAATCGATTCGCCCGTCCACCGACGCCAAAAACATCAATGTCTCACTTTCGATCTTGTCGGATCTGGGCGCGCTGTCGGGCGATCCCAATCGCCTGGCGCAAGTACTCTGGAATCTGCTTTCGAACGCAGTGAAGTTTACGCTGCCGGGAGGACACATCGAGGTGCGCGCCCTCAGCGACCGCGATCACGTCCGCCTATTCGTGCGAGACGACGGGATAGGCATATCGGCCGACTATCTCCCCAAAGTGTTCGAGCGCTTCTGGCAAGCCGACGGGACCATCACGCGAACGCACGGTGGGCTCGGCATCGGACTTTCCATCGCCAATCACATCGTCGAGCTTCACGGGGGCGCCATCGTTGCGTCGAGCGAAGGGCAAGGCAAGGGCGCTACTTTCGCCGTCGAGATTCCGCGCAGGCTGGCGCCAGAAGGCGATTCTCAAGCGCGCGCACTATCGTCCGTCACTTCACCGCTCGAGGGCGTGCGAGTTCTTTTGGTCGACGACGATCCCGACACCCGTGAGCTCCTCGGCTTCGTGCTCGAGAAACACGGCGCTGTGGTTTGCAGCTCGCCTTCAGTGGCGAACGCGCTGCGCCAACTCGACGAATGGAATCCGCACGTGCTGGTGAGCGACATCGGAATGCCCGATCAGGATGGGTACGATCTCATCCGTCAGGTTCGCGCGCGCAGCGGAGCGTCGATCCCGGCCGTTGCGCTCACCGCCTACGCGGGCGCCGAGGATTCTCGTCGCGCGATTTTGGCCGGATATCAGCTTCACGTCCCAAAACCGATCGAGCCGGACCGGCTGGTGGCGGTGGTGGCCAAGCTGGCGAGCTGGGCCTGCGTCGATCCAATAAAGCAGTGATTCCCGCGGTGATTCTCCCTGTGATTCTCCCTGNNCCCTGTGATTCTCCCTGTGATTCTCACCGATTGATGCCGTGACGCGGCGCGCTATTGGGCTTTACAGGACGGATCTGGGTGAATACACTTCGGCCGTATGCGGTACTCCGCCCTGTTTGCGCTTCTGCTGGCCGGATGCGCCTCCGTGATGGAGGCCTCGGCGCAGGTGGACGCGGGCCCCAACTCGGTATTGCCGGACGTCGACGGCACCCAGGCGGAGACGCCGCGCGTGCTCACGGTGAACGATTTTTGCTCCGCCACATTCAGCGCGTGGTGCAGCGCGCAAGTTCGTTGCGGTCAGATCTCGTCGAAGGTGACCTGCGAAGTGGAGCTGCACGGTGTGACCTGTCCGAGCGCGACTTCGGTGACGGCCGGTAGGGCCAAGTTCGATGCGACGCGCGCGCAAGCCTGCGTCGATCAATATTGGAACGTCCTCTCCTGCGACGATTCGGGCGCGGGCACCGCCGAAGTGTGTAGCGGCATCTNNCGTACTGCAGCGGCACCGGCTGCAGCGGAATTTGCACCGCGCGAAAGGCCGACGGCGTGACGGCCGCGAGCGAACGGGAGTGTCGCGGCGGTGCGCTCTCGTCGGGAAAATGTGCGACGCTGATTCCGATCGGAAGCGCGTGCAGCCCGGCCACCGGCAGCGCGACGCACATCATCGACTGCGCTGCGGGCGGCGCGTGCAACTCCGCGACCGGGCTCTGCCAGGCGGTCGGTAAAACGGGCGACTCGTGCGCTTCGGTTGCGTGCGGACCGTTTTTGTCCTGTTTCGCGGGCGTGTGCGGCACCGCGTCGAAGCCGAGTCAGTCGTGCCGCCTGTCGAGCGATCCCAAGCTCAACATCCCCTGCGAGCTCGACAACTATTGTGCGGTCAACACCGACGGCGCGGGAAGTTGCGCGCCAGTGCAAAAAGCCGGCTTCGCCTGCAACGACTCGTCCGACTGCGCCTACGGACTTTACTGCTCGGGGGCCTCGACCGCCTACCGCAAGCAGGGGAAGTGCTTATCGCCGCTGGCGGACAGCTCGTCGTGCGACTCCGACTATCAATGCCTATCGGGATTCTGCACCGGCAACGCTTGCGTCAGTCCGCTGGCGGCCGGTGCCGCGTGCACGCGCGATAGCGCCTGTCAGAGCGGAATCTGCGACGGCAGCACCTGCGCAGCCTTCTGCACGGAAAATTAAGTTTCAGACGGGCTGAGCCACTTGGGCGTGACAATCGGTGTGGCCGTCGTCAGCGCGTCGAGTAGATCGTTCGGGCTCACGTGGTGATGGAGTAGGGCGCGAAACGGGGCGCGGAGAAATCCCTGATCGACCGCGCGATCGAGAAACTGAACCAGCGACGCGTAATAGTCGCCGACGTCGAGAATTCCGCACGGTTTTTTGTGAATTCCCAGCATCGCCCAAGTGAGCGTCTCGAACAGCTCCTCGAGCGTGCCGAATCCTCCGGGCAGCGCGATGAACGCGTCTGATAGCTCCGCCATTCTCGCTTTGCGCTGATGCATCGAGCTCACCACTTCGAGCTGCGAAAGCCGGCCGTGCGCGAGCTCGCGATCGACCAGGCCCTGCGGGATGATCCCGATGACCTCGCCTCCCGCCGCGAGCGCTGCGTCGGCGACTGCGCCCATGAGCCCGACCGAGGCGCCGCCGTACACCAGCCCGAGTCCGCGTCGCGCGATCGCTTCACCGAGCGACCTAGCGGTGGCGAGATATTCCGGCTTGGCCCCGGCGTTCGAGCCGCAATAGACGCAAATGCGTTTCATGTCATTGGCGCTCAGACATGAACAGGAGCGGCAAGGGGAATTTCATGCGAGTACAAATGAAAACGCTTGTCACCCGACTCCACCTCTAATTGGCGTCGCGCACCAGCTTTCGAATCAGCGAGTAGTTGATCTCGGCGGCGCGGGCGCGATCTTCGGCGGCGGGGACTTCTCGCGAGAGTCCTGCTTTTTTGATCGAGCTCGCGCGTGCGCTGGCGTCGTTGCGAATGTCTTCGGCGGCGCGAAGGGCGCTCCCTTTTCCGAGCAGCTCGACCAAGCTCTTCGCCGTTTCGAGCGACGCGTTGCTCTTGAGATCGGCCTTGTCGCGGCGGGCTGGGAGGCTTCCCACCACTTCTTCGCGGATCGATAGTTGCGCGGCGGCATCGCGGGCCTGATCGAGCGACGCGAGGCGCATGAGTCGCGAGGAAGATCGTCCCTGCAGGTAAGACTTCGCAGCCTCTCCGAGCGCGCGGTGATACTGCACCGAGTTGGGCAACGATGTTTGCGAGCGGGGGCTCATCGAACCGGTGGCCCAAGCTTGACTCATAAACGTGCTGAAGGCGACCACCGCGAGCGAGGACTTCACCATGATAAAACTCCACCAAAGAACCAGGATAAAGCAATGCCCGCGCCAAGTCGTCGCTGGGAAAATCATTGAATTTTTCGCGTTGGTAAACGCGATCGGCCGCTCTCGTAGCCGCTACGACGTGGGGTGCAAAGGCCCTAACAGCATTGATTTCGATCGATTGCGCTCGTACTCTTTTTGCCACCATGGCTGACGATGATTTACCGAAACCGGAACCGAAAGAGATCGACGAAAAGCTGTCGATTCAGCTCCGCCACCTAGCCGAAGACGCCGTCTTACGCGGCCAGCCGCACGACACCGAAAAGTGCGACAACTGTTTGTACTACATGAACCCCGACGACAAGATCAGCTACTGCTGGCACCCGAAGTTGCGAATTCTCGTCGGAGCGGAGTGGTGGTGTCAGTGGTGGGAGAAGATAGAGTAACGGGTTAGGTCAGGTTGAGCGGTTTCAGACCGGCCACGAAGCGCACCAGCAAGCTGCCCTTCAGCACGTTTTCGATCTTGCCGCGTCCGTGAATGGGATGGTCGAGGACCTCGCCCGATTTGTAGCGTCCCTTCGGATCGAACGGGCGCACGTCCGGGGCTTCGGCGAGCTGCTTCTGTAGCTGCCTCTTGGCCTCGCGCTGTTTGTCGAGCTCTTTGTCCTCGGCGCGCGGCAAACCGCCCTTGCGTGCCCCGGCCGCACCAGCGCCGTGCTTTTCGGGCGGCTTCTGACGGAAGGAATGACGGGTGCTGCACGAGCGACAGATGACCTGCTTGGGAAGTCCATCGACGATGGCAACGATGCGATGCTCGTGAATGCCGTCGCATTTCGAGCACCAACAGTCGACGTCGCCGCCCACCGAGTAGCGCGGCTTTTCTGTCAGACGTGAAGGCGAAGCGATCGGTGCCGCGGTGCGATAGGCGCGTTGCTCGACGAACGGCAACGTGCCGGCGTCGACCGCCTTCACCGCTTCTCGTCCACTTTGCCGCTGCGAAAGACCCGACGCGGTTCGTCGGAGATCGGTGATTCGTCTCCCTAGTCCGCGCTCGAGCTGCATGCGTTCCGCCGGCGAAACTGCTGCCTCGACTTTCTTGTAGCGGTCTACGATGGGTTGCACCATCGCGCCCGCTTCGAGCTCTTTGTTCTCGTCGTTGGATTCGAGCGCGGAGTTCACGGCATCGATCGTGTGGAGCAGGTCGTCGTTCAATTGTTCAATTAGGGCGGTAGTCGATTCATCCATCGGGAACGCCTTATAACACGATCTGGTCAGCAGATTGCACGAGCAAGTGTTTTCAAATCGGGTAGCATCAGGGGATGGACGAAGTGAAGGTGGGCGCGGAGACCGAGGCGTGGTGCACCAGCTGTAAGCTCATGAAGGATCACATCATCGTCGCCATGTCGGGG
This sequence comes from Myxococcales bacterium, assembly GCA_003153195.1. Taxonomy (GTDB): domain Bacteria; phylum Myxococcota_A; class Polyangia; order Palsa-1104; family Palsa-1104; genus PALSA-1153. The sequence continues at coordinate 25,612 of PLXG01000142.1, read as the reverse complement.
ACCAAGCCGGCAAAGGTGGAGTGCATCGGCTGCGGTAAACAGCATCTCTATCGCCCGCGTCCGCCCGGGGCTGCCAAGCCGCGTACCGGCCGATCGCACGCCGTCAAAGTGCGCACGCCGCAACCGGCCGATCTCGACGCGCGTATCGCCTCCAAGGAGGCTCGCACCTATACTCCGTCGGAAAAGTATGTGATCGACGACGTGGTCACCCATCCGACCTTCGGCAAGGGACTGGTGATCGCGCTGCCCGCCCATCAGAAGATGGAGGTGGCTTTTAGCAGCGGACGCAAGCTGCTGGTCCACGAGCGCGGTGGCGTACGAGAGGGAAATCTGGCACCGCCGACCAACCGTCCTCACGAATTTCCACCAGAAACCCAACTAGCCACCGACGCGCCGATAGCCTCCGCCGACGGTACCGGCGAGACGCCGGGTGGCGACGGCGTCGGCTGAGGTCACCCCCGAAATAAAGGCCGCTTGCAAGTGACCCCGCCGTTGTCTTATCTAAGATGTATGCGCCCATTTTCGGCCACAATTCTCAGTGCCTGTTTGGTGGCCACTTTCGGCTGCACCCGCGCCAATCCAGCTTATGACGTAGTCGTGGGCGGTGGCTCGACCGCGGCCGATCTAGCGACGACCGTGCACGCCGATCTGTCGACGGAGCAGGGCGATCTCGAACACCAGGATCTGTCTCAGGTCCAAGAGCCGGTCGACATGCACCATCACAAGGACATGGATCAAGCGTGTCCAGGTGGATGTGACGATCACAACCCTTGTACGCAGGATGCCTGTCAAGACGGAGCCTGTGAAAACCAACCGGTTGCCGACGGGACGTTATGCAACCCCGGCGGAACGAACGGCGGCATGGGCATGAACGGCATGGGCATGAACGGCATGGGCATGAACAGCGCGACGCTCAACGTCTGCGCGCAAGGAAGTTGCGTGGCACCGGCGGCGACCTGTCAGTGCACGCAGCTCGGATGCAAGCTGTTTAGCGGCAGCGATCTTCTTTCAGGAATCGGGATTGTGAGCTGCAGCTGCAGCATGGATGGTAGCGAGCTCGACTGGGGCACCACCATCATCGATCAGCAGACGACTGCGTGTCCCAACGGCTGCTTTACGCAGAATCAACGCGACATCTGCTATTAGCGCGCTTCTGCAAACACCCCCTACTGCGCGGTGACGCTGAACGCAGGCGGATTGCTCGGCTTTTCGGCGTAGTAAACGCCGACGCCGATACCGGTCGCAGCACCGGCCACCGCGACGCCGATCAAGGTCCACACCCACCACTTTTTGTACCAACGCTTCGGGCTCACCGCGATGGGCGCGGTCAGCGCGGGATTCGGAGTCGGCGTGAGCGAGAGTCCCGTCGGTAGCCCCGGCATCGAGAGCAGAATCGGCTCTTGCGGCGAGCCGATCGAGGTGAGCTCGCTGTCGTTCTGATCGAGCGCGCTCACGTAAAACTCGAGCGACTCACCAGGGCCCAGCGCGGCGATGAAGCTCTGCGGCACGGTCACCGTCGTATGTTCGGGGCCGCTCTTGGCGAACATGAACGAGTCGTGCGCGGCTTTGCGATAGAAGACCGCGCAGTCGGTCACCATGTGCAGCGGATCGGCGTCGACCTTGACCGGAATGATGAGCGGATGCTCGGCTTCGATTCCGCGCGGCGGGATGATGGAGATCGAGAGATGCTCCGTCGCGGGAAATGCTCTCTTCGCCGTCTCGAACGCGCCGACGGTGGCAGCATCGGCATTTTGCGGCAGCACGAACTTCGAATCGATCGCGCGCGTGCGCTTGAAGTCCTCGACTGCCGCCGCCCTTTGTCCCAGCTTGATGAGCACCAACGCTCGCTTGGAGTAGCCGGCCAGCATCACATCGCGCGAATTTCGATGCGCCGACAGCACGCGGTTGAGCACCAGCAGCGCGTCTTTGGGCGAGCCGTCGACGAGCAGTTGATCGGCTAGAAAGATTCCGTCTTTCCCCGTGGCTTTGGCGACCAGCTCTTCACGGCGCTCGGCGGACGCGTCGTTGAGCGTCTTTTCCAACACCGGAATGAACTGAAGCGCCACCGGCCGCTGCGACGCGGTCGCGCTCGCCTGGTTCAAATAGCTGCGATAAAGATCGAGCGATTTTCGCAAATGCTCGAGGTCTTTCGAGGTTTCGTAAAGTCGCCGATAAGACTGCGCAATCTCGAACAGCATGTTGGGAAACTTGAGGACGCGATAGGCCTCCTCGAACTTGTGCACGGCCTCGTCGAATTTTCCCGCACGATAGGCTTCGGTACCGTCGTTGTAGGCCTGCTGCGCCGAAGACACGTTGGTGCCGGCGGGCGCCGCTTCCGGCTTGGCCGTTTGCGCCCGTGCGGCGCTCATTCCGACGAGCAGCGCCAGTGCCGCGATGCCGTTACGGTAGGTCGAAAAGGACATAGATCTCTCCCTGAAGCGCGTCGCCGCCATTCTGCTCACCGATGATGATCTCGTCCGTCGCGTCGGCCTGATCGTAGTTGCCGACGAGGACGTGATCGCCGAGTCCCGGCAACATCCCTGCCGGCTGGGCCGTTCCGTCGATGGTGAAGGAGGGCGTGGTGACGTTCAGATCGATCTTGCGTGCGGTGGTTCCGATCGCGCCGACCAGAGAGGAGAGGACCACGAACGCGCCGCCCGCGCCGGTGCGGGTGCCGAGCGCGTTGTAGCTGCTGGCGCCGATCACCAGATCACTCCCGAGCGTCGAATCGATCTGACCTTGCGCGATGGCAGTTCCGAAGCGTGAGGCGCCCGGTCCGCGAATGAGGAGATCGTAGTTGGGCGCAGGCTCCGTCGAGGATTGCTCCACGAGCGCGTTCGCGCCCTCGAAACCGTAAGCCGCGCTCTCACCCGGCGCGCCCACCAGGAGCTCGTTTTTTGAATCTCCATCGACGTCGGCGATCGCCAGCGCGGCGCCGAATTCGGCGGCCACCGCCGCGGAGTTGAGCGTCACCGCTCCGAGCAATTTTCCGTCGAAGCTGGTGGACAGATCGATGTTGGCGGTGGTGCTGGTGGTAGCCGCCTGGAGCGTCTTGCCCGACAGCACGTAGACCACGCCGCGATTGGACAGCTCCGCCGAAGATCCAATGGCCAGATCCGGCACAGTGTCGTCGTCGATAAGTCCCGACAAGATCGTACGTCCGATCGGCACCTGATCGACGGCGCCGTAAATGATCGCCGAAATCGCCGTGGCGCCCGGCTGAAGAATCACGTCGGAATCCCAGTTGGTGTTTTGCGGCGTGACGATGTAGACGCGGCCGGCGCGGCGATCGACGTTGGGCGGTCCGGCGGCGAACGGTCCGGGCGCGCCGAGGATGATGTCGTCGAGCACGGTGCTCGAAAGATGCGCCAGGGTGATCGACGCGCCGAGCAGCTCCATCGAGGTGGTGCTGAGGATGCGCGGCGCGGGATGCGCGGTCAGATCGATCAGGTTGGTTCCGATGGTGCGATTGGCGCTGTTCTGCAAAAACTCGTTTTTAAAAATATAGGCGGCACCGGCGCTGGTCGCGCGTGCCATCGAGGGCGCCGCGTAGCTGGCGTTGCTGGCGGTGGCGACCAGATCCTCGCTGCCGTTGCCGTCGATGTCGCCGATCGCGACCGCTTCACCCAGATGATCGCCGATCCCTTGCACGACCAGCATGGCATCGCTGATGGTGAGCTGCGCTATTGGCGCGGTGGTGGTCGAATTTACCGTCGGGAAAAACAGCAACTGTCCGGTCGCTTGCTGTGTCGCCACCAGCGCCAGAGTGGCGCCGAGGTGAATGAAGCCAACCGGCGTCAGCAGCTGGCTGGCCGCCGAGCCCACGATGGTCTGCAGCCGAGGTGTGGAAGGCGGATGGCCGAGATCGAACTGCGTGGGATCGCCAACGGTCGTGCAGGTGGCGCTCAGGCACTCGATGGTTACGTTCACGCGGGTGCGATCGGTCGGCGTAATGCGGCCGGTGAGACCATCCACGCGTCCGAGAAATGCGCCGCTCTTGTCATACGCGGTGGCCGAAAGCGCAACGTTGATGGCGGTCTTATTGGAAAGCTGAAGCAGCACGTCTTGCGCCGCGCGAGGTTGATACGAAGGGCTGCTCACCAGCTGCAGCCGCGAAGATCCGTCGGTCTTGAGGATGAATCCGCCGGTCACCGCCGAGTCGGCGGCGGCCGCAAAGGTGCCCGTTTCATTCGCTACATTAATGACCACACTGCCGACCGCACCCGAAGAGGCAGCGTGCGATCCGAGCGCCAGATGAACATCGAGCCCAGGACTCGCCGAAGAGCAGCCGGCCGCGAGCGCCGCCAGGGAACCGAGCATTGCCAGCTTGCGGGTGAGCTCGCCGGAGCGCGCGAGGAACAATCCAATCGTTTTTGCGGGCGATTTCGTTTTCACGGCTAGATCCCTTTTCACGGCCCCTCCTTACGCTGAGACCGGAGGCGAAATCAAGCCTTGCGCGTGGCGGAGGATGCATTCGGCGTGGCCGGCCAGCGTCGCGTCGCCTTTTCCGAGTGGAATCAGCTGAAGCTCAAGTGGTGCACTCACCAGGGCCAGCGCCGCCGCCTTGACCTCGGCCGGGGCCGATGGGTCTGAGCCGAGCGCCTTGAGATGCTCCATGTAGCTGCGGCCGTATTGATTCAAATCATCAGGACTATTCGTTTTTGTGAGCACGGCGTTCCACGCCATTCCAGCGGCTCGCCGCGCTCCGGCCACGCCCATGCGGTGATGTTTGCCGCTCAGCGCTTCGGTCGCGCGCTCGAGTTCGTTGGCGGCGGCGCGCAGCCACTCTTCGGCGCTCAGTCGATGAAGCCAGTGATTCGGATCGCTGCCGGGCACGCGAGCTGTCTAGCCCGAATCCCCCAAAATTGCGAGCGCAGCGGTCGGCGCCGCGATCAGGCCGTGCGCGCTACTGGCCGTTGGCGGGTGGAAGCGGATCGGCGCCGGTGGTGGCGTGTTCGACCCATCCATCAAGGAAGCTGGCATAGACATCGACGCGCGTGTGATAGGCGCTGCCGCCGCAGTGGACTGAGCCGAACGACGCGATGCCCACGATCACTTCGCGCGAGCTCGGTCCGTCCATTCGCAGAAACGCAGGTCCGCCCGAGTCGCCGTTGCAGGTGACCGCATCGGGCTTGCCGACGTTCAAGAGCAGATCGTCGTATGCGTCGACCACAGTGGAGACCTGGCGCTTTGCGCCCGTGCCAGTGAGCGGATTGCCGGCGCTCGCGCCATAACCGACCAACCGCACGCTTTTACCGACGACGGTGGCAGTGAGCGGCACTCGGTTGATCTGGAGAACCGGCGCGCTGATCGCTTCGGCGAGGATCGCCACTGCGACGTCGTGTCCGGCGCCGAGATCGTCGATCGAAAACTCGGGATCGAAATGAGTCTCTTTGACCGCGATGAAGCGATTTGGGTGGGTGGTGAAATCGTCGCCTTGGTAGGCGCGAAATCTTGCATCGATTGGAACTTCGCCAGGAAGCACGCAGTGCGCCGCGGTGAGAAGCACGGTGGGCGCGATCACCGACGCCGTGCACAGCGTTCCGGAATTTCCGCTCGCCGCGATGGCGAACAGGGTGACTACCGAGTCGTCCGCCGAATCGCTGACCCCGCCGATGATGGCGTTGGCAGACGCCGAAGGCTCTTCCGCGACATTGGGCAACGCGCCGCATCCGGTCGGCACCAGAACCCAAGCCAATATGAAAAGTCGAAAGTTCATTGTGAATTAAATTAGTAATTAAAATTACAATAGTAATGACGGTATCGTCAAGCGTAAAGCGCCGGCGGATCAGCGCATCACCGTCGATTCCATCTTTAACTGTTTAATTTTATTTACTTACTGGGAGTCCAAACACGTACGGTTTGCGCGATCGCAGGCTGTCGAAGAGCGATCTTCTGCAGCACCTCGCTGGCGTCTTTCTGCAGCTGCGCCAGATCGAAGCCGAACAGCGTATCGGGCGCGCCTTCGAGCTTGGTGAGCGCTTTTTCCAGCAAGGTGCGGCAGACGTCGGGGCGATCGCGCGTGAGCTTGTGCAGCCCGGTGGCGATCTGAATCATGCCCTGCACGAAGCGCCGTTCCGGATTATCGATCTCGTTCCAGACCTCTTCCCAAAACTCGTGCGCTTCGTAGAACTCGCCGCGATTGAACGCATCTCGCCCGAGGTTCATGAGCCGCGCTGTTTCGACTTGTTCCATCGACCAGATGTTGCCATAGAATGCCGCCCGAAGAAGATGCCCTCCAATTTATCGGTCCTCGAGATCACCGAACGTCTCATCGCCATGCCCACCCACAATCCGGGTGGCGACGAGCCCGCGCTGGCGCAGTATTTGGCGACGGAGCTTCGCGAGCTGAGAGCGGACGCGGTCGATTGTCAGACATTCGAGATCGACGGCCGGCGGCGCGCCTATGTCTTTGCGCGCTTCGGCACGCCCAAATTGCTGGTGAACGCGCACATCGACACCGTGCCGCCCAACGCTGGCTATTCGGCCGATCCGTTCAAGCCGCGACGAGAAGGCGGACGCTTGGTGGGCCTCGGGACTGCCGATACCAAAGGCGCGATCGCGGCGATTTTGGCTGCGCTCGGGAAATCGCGTCCGCGCGACGTGGGAATTCTCTTTTCCGGCGACGAAGAGCGCGATGGGAATTGCATCCGCGCATTTATCGAAAGCCCGCACAAAAAAGGCATCACGCAAGCGATCGTTTGCGAGCCGACCAACCTGAAGGTCGGCGTTCGACATCGCGGCATCGCAGTGCTTGAAGCGCGCATCTTGGCAGAGGGCGGACATTCGTCGCGCGCCGACGCGCTGCCGGCGCCGATCGCTCGACTGGGCGGCTTGGCGGTGGCGTGGCACGACTGGGGACAGTCGCGCGCGCACATCGGTCCTCCCGGCTACCCCGGGTTGTGTCTGAACGTCGCGTCGCTCGACGGTGGCGTCGCCTTCAACGTGATTCCCAGCGAAGCCACGCTCACTGTGTCGGTGCGTCCGCCGCCGGGAATGGAGAATGCCAACATGCTGCGCGTTCTCTCCAACATGGCGCAATCGGTGGCGCCCGAATCGACGCTCAAGATTACCGTCGATAATCCATCCTTTCAGAGTCGTGCGCCGGCGGAGTTTGCGCGCTGGCTGGGCGACTTCAGCAAGCATCCGGTCGACCTCGGCTACTGGACCGAGGCGGCGATGCTCTCGCAGGCCGGCATCGACGCGGTGGTCTTTGGTCCCGGCGATATTGCGCAAGCCCACGGACCCGACGAGTGGGTCGAGGTGGCCGAGCTCGAGCGCGCGGCGCAGGCTTTCGTCAACGTCTTTGCGACGAGCGCGTCGTAGATGGAGGCAGCGGACTTCGTTCTTCGCTTCCTCGAGTCGCTCGGACGCCGTGACGAAGCGCAGTTCTATCTCAACCTCTTTCGCTCGGAGCCGAAGGAACAGTTCGCTGCGATCGTGGTCGACCCGAACGTGATGCGCCACGCCTCGTCGGCGGTCGCACTCGATCTCCATTTTCTCGCCGCGCTCGGACTGCATCCCACCGTCGTCTTCGGTTTGTATGAAGGCAAAGAGGCGCGTGAGCACGCGGCGCGGATCGAGCGCAAGCTCAAGCGCGAACAGGTTCACGCGGTAGTGCGCGCCTCCGATTCTCCCACGCTGGACGCCGACGTGCTCGCCGACGCCCGCGCGGGCGCCATTCCGATCGTCACCTTTTCGCCACCGCCGACCCAGGATGGTGGAATGGTAGAGACGGCCACTTCAGCCGAAGCGCGGGTTCGACGACTCGGCGATCTGCTCAGCACTTTGCGCACGCGCAAGATCATCTTCTTGCATCGCCCGGGCGGCATGAGGCAACGCGGATCGCTGGTGCCGGTGGTGAACCTTTCCATCGACTTCGATCAGTTGGCCAGCTCACGCGAGCTCACTCGCAAACAGCAGGCGATCTTGGCGGTTTCGCGCCGCTTGATCTTCGATCTCTGTCCGCATCCGCTGGTGGCCGCCGTCACCTCGCCCCTCGATCTTCTGCGCGAGCTCTTCACCATCAAAGGCGCCGGAACGCTGCTTCGTCGCGGCGCGGTGCTCTCGCGTCACGAAGGCTGGGAGGGCATCGATCGCGAGCGACTGAAAACACTGTTGGTCTCGAGCTTCGGTCGCGTTCCTGAAGACGCGTTCTTTCAGCGGCCGGTCTCTCGCGTTTATTTGGAAGAGAACTATCGCGGAGCGGCGATCATGCTCGACACTCCGCTTGGATCGTACCTTTCCAAGTTTGCCGTCGAGAGACGCGCCCAGGGCGAAGGAATTGGCGGCGACATCTGGCAGCGACTCTCGGCTGACCATCCGTCGATCTTCTGGCGCGCGCGCGGTACCAACCCGATCAGCGCCTGGTACACCAAGATCTGCGACGGGATGGTGCGGTTCGCCGACTGGCACGTCTTTTGGAAAGGGCTCAGGCCCGACCAGATCCCCACCGCCGTGGAAGCGGCGCTGGCGCAACCGATCGATTTGGCCGCCGAGTCGGCCACCGTCTGATGCGAGTTTTGTCGCTGATTGCCAGTGCCACCGAGATTGTCTGCGCGCTCGGCTGCGAAGGCCAGCTGGTCGGCCGTTCGCACGAGTGCGACTTTCCACTCAGCATCAAATCGCTTCCTATCTGCACCGAGCCGAAGTTCGAAGTGGCCGGCTCGAGCGCCGAGATCGATGCGCGGGTGAAAGATTTGCTTCGCGATGCGCTCTCGGTCTATCGCGTCGACACCGAGCGGCTGCGCGCGCTTGCCCCCGACGTAATCGTCACTCAATCGCAATGCGACGTGTGCGCGGTATCGCTGAAGGACGTCGAATCGGCGCTCTGCCAGATCGGATCGCCGCCGGGAGCGCGCATCGTGTCGCTCTTGCCGAACGCGCTCGACGATATTTGGCAGGACATCTCACGGGTGGCCGCCGCGCTGGGTGTGGCGGCTCGCGGCGAAGCGCTGATTGCATCCGCCCAAAAGAGAATGTCTGACATTTCGATCGCTAGCGCAAAGCTGCCGTCGCGTCCCACCGTGGCCTGCATCGAATGGATCGAGCCTTTGATGGCCGCGGGCAATTGGATGCCGGAGCTGGTGGAGATGGCAGGCGGCGTGAATCTGTTTGGTCTCGCCGGCAAGCACTCGCCCTGGATGACCTGGGCCGAGCTGCGCGAGAAAGATCCCGACGTGATCGTGGTCCTGCCTTGCGGCTTCGACATCGCCCGGACGTCGTCGGAGATGTCGCTTCTCGAGAAGCAGCCTGGGTATTCGCTTTTGGCTGCGGTGCGCTCCGGGCAAGTTTTCGTCGCCGATGGAAATCAGTATTTTAATCGCCCCGGACCGCGCGTAGTCGAGTCGCTCGAGATCATGGCGGAGATGGTTCATCCGCAGCATTTTCACTTCGGTCACGAAGGAGAAGGATTCATCCGATGGACCTCCGCTCGATCAAGTTAGATTGGCAGCGCGCTCGCGCGTACATCGAAATCGCCGACGCAAAAGGAGAGCGCACCGTCGAGCTCGAGGGAGATGCGTTCGGTCGCATCATACAGTCCACCGACCCGTTGATTCGCGCGGTGCTCGCCGAGGTTCGGCCGCGCCGTCCCGATCCGGCTGGCTCGCCGTCGGACGCGAGCTTTTGGACCGAGCTCTATCGATCGAACGGCGACGGATGGGAGCTCGGCCGCGCCACCCCGCCGCTAGCGCGCTTCGTGCGTGAAAACAAAGTCGACGGTCTGCGAACCTTGGTAGTCGGATGCGGGCGTGGTCACGAGGCGCGACTGTTCGCGCGCGCCGGCGCCCAAGTGGTCGGCATCGATTTTTCTTCTGACGCCATCGCGGAGGCCGAGCGTCTTTCGATTGGCGAAAAAGCGCCGGTCGAATTTCGTTGTCGCGATCTGTTCGCGCTTACCAAGGACGAAGGTCTCTACGATCTAGTCGTCGAGCACTGTTGCTACTGTGCCATCGAGCCGCGCCGTCGCGTCGAATACGTCGAGGTGGTGACGAGCTTGCTCAACCCGGGCGGTCGGGTGGTAGGCCTGTTCTATAGCCATGGCCGCGTCGGCGGTCCGCCATTTTCAGTTTCGGAAGACGAGCTGCGAGCGAGCTTCGGCGCACGGTTCCGCGTCGAGTCCTGGGAGCGGCCGGTCGATTCGGTGGCGGCTCGAACTGGGCAGGAGCTCTTGGCGGTATTTCGCAAGAGCTGAGCTGATTTCCCAGCTGATTTCCCAGCTAACTGGCGACTACTTGCCGCCGTTTTCTCCGGGAGTCTTTGTCGGTCCGAGATACATGCGACCGGTCTGCTGCGACGCGTGCATCGGACGGATGGTGATAATGCTCCCGTCGGTGCTGATGTCGACCTCGGTGTGCTGGTCGATTCGAAGCGCGTCGAGCACCTGCTTGTCCAAGATGAGGCCTACGCCATTACCCATTTTTGAGAGTCGCCTGAGCATCGCGACTAGTATCGCAAACGAGCGCTCGTGAGTCAAAGCGGCCCCGGTCCCCTCGGTTTCCGACGTGAATTGGGATAACATTCGAAGTCGAAAGTGGATAACCCTTTTCGGTCGACCCACCTGAGACGAGGCATTCTCGGCGCGCTGATGCTGGGCGCGCTAGGTCTGTCCCGCATGCTGCGCACCCAGCGAATAGGCGAACGATGTCCATCCGTCTTGATCACCTGCGCCTGCTGGGTCGGGCTCGCCGCGCTCGTCTCATGTTTGATCATCGTGACCATTCGGCGTCAGCCGCGGTTGTTGAAGGGCGGCGCTGCGGTGCTGCTGCTGTTCTCGGCCGCATTCTGTGCCTATTTCGAGGCGCCCGTGGCTGTCGAACGAACAGTGGCGATTCTCCCCTATATCGAAGTTGCGTTGGCGTTCGCGTTGCTGGTGGTGCTGCGGCCTTCCCAGCGCGATCTCCGCCTCTTGGTGTGCATCGCGGGCGCCGCCCTTTCGTTGACCGTTATTTTGGACGCGCAGGGCTGGTTCGATTTGGGCAGCTTCGGCGATCTGGGCGCGCCGCCGCGGTTCAGATTTTCGATCATTCATCCGGCCGGCCTTATGTCGAGTCGGAACTACGCCGGCGAATATTTGGCGCTGTGTATTCCGTTTGCGCTGGTCACTCCGCGTCTTTGGCCGTTGGTTCTCCTCGAGGCCTGCGCGCTCGGCTTTACCCGTTGCCGCGCGGCCTACCTGGGCGCGGTCTTGGCGATGATCCCTTTCGTCGCCACCGGGTTTCGTTTGCGCTCGCGTTGGATCGCTTCGGCGGCACTTTTGGCCGGTCTGCTTCTGCCGATCGTGCTTCCGACTCGACTGACTTGGCGCGGAGCTCACCCGTACGCGGCGACCTGGGCTCGATTGGTCGAGCTCGACGCCGGCTCGGGCCGCCTTCGTGTCGCGCAGCACACCGAAAGTGTTCGGCGAATGTCCGAGGAAGGGCTGCTGATCACCGGATTTGGAATGGGCCGCTATCAGTCTGAGCTGAGGCCTACACATCCGGAGCTGGCAGTGAATCCGTTTCCGTCGAGCGATCTGTTGCGCTCGTGGGTCGACGTTGGAATTGCCGGTCCGCTCGCGCTGGCGGCGCTGCTCGGGCTTTCTATCACCCACGCCTTCACGCGTGTCCGTTCGAATCCCGCCGGGCTGGGTGGTCTGATCGCGCTCGGCCTCTGCACTCTCGCCGATGTTCCCCTCTATCGGCCGGAGACGATTCTGCTCGCCCTCTCTCTGGTGTTTGCGATTCTGAGCGACGATCCGGTCTCGGCGCCGAGCGCGGCATAGATGGCTGGTGTTTGCCGATTTTTTGAGGCATCGTTCGCGCTCGAAAACAGGAGACGAACATGGCTGTAGAGGAAGGAAAAAAAGCGCCGGACTTCACTCTCGAGTCGACCGAAGGCGACAAGGTTTCACTGGCCGACTTCGCCGGAAAAAACGTGATCCTCTACTTTTATCCGAAGGACGATACGCCGGGCTGCACCAAAGAGGCGTGCGGATTTCGCGACTCCTGGACCAGCCTCAAGAAGGCCAACACTGTGGTCCTGGGCGTCTCTGCCGACAGCCTCGACTCGCACGGTAAGTTCATCTCCAAGTACAAGCTGCCGTTTCAACTCCTCAGCGATCCCGATCGCAAAGTGATGCAAAAGTACGGCGCCTACGGCGAGAAGATGATGTACGGAAAAAAGACCATCGGCGTGATTCGCTCAACGGTGTGGATCGGGCCCGACGGCAAAGTGAAGAAGCATTGGCGGAAAGTGGCGGATGCATCAAAGCATCCGGCGCAAGTGCTCGAGTTGCTGGGCGAGAATTCTTAAGCGGCGAACGGGCTCGAATGATTGAGCGGCGAACGGGTCCTGACCCGTATTTGTGTTTGCTCTCTCGGCGGACGCGACCTTAGGCGCCGTCTTCGGCGACCTAAGAGCGCGACCGAGGCGCGCGAAGCGGTGAGCGCAGCGAACGTACGCCGACCAAGCACCGCACCATGGTGCGGTGAGCGTCCACCGAGCAGCGAATTACCAAAAACGCGAACAGGACTTTTCGATCTATCGGGAGGCGAGTCGCTGCGTTCCAACTTCGCTGGCGCCGGTGCCGTGGAAGTATCCGGCAAGGATCTCAGCAGCGAGTTGGTGCGCCTTCTTGTGCCACGCCGGGCCATTGGCGATCAGCACGGCGATGGCGACCTCGGGCTTTTCCGCTGGAGCGAATCCGACGAACCACGAATAGGCCAGAAATGGATTTTGGCGGTTGAGGGTGCCAGTCTTGCCGGCCACCGAGACTCCGGGCAAGAGCGGACGGCCGCCGGGGCGAAAGCCGCCTTTGGCCGTTCCGAACTCGGTGGTGCCGACCATCATCCGCGAGACCGCGCGCGCCACTTCGGGCGAGAGTACGTGACGCGAGGCGGGAATCACCGCCGCTTCCGTTTCGGAATTCGCGCCGAGGTAACGATCGACCATGTGCAAAGGCGGAGTTTCGCCGCCGCGCGCCAAGGTCGCTGCCAGATAGGCGCCGTGCATGGGCGAAAGCGATGTCTGCCAAAATCCCGCCGCGACGCGTGCGAACTCGAGCGGCGAGTCTGACTCGGGAATCGAGATCGACGACGGTTCGACCGGAAGATCGAAGTCGAGCGACTCGCCGAAACCGAGCGCGTGCGCGGTGCGTTCGAGATGCGCGGTGTCGAGGTGATCGTGCGCCAGCCGCGCGATGATCGCGTTCTGCGATTTGGCGAGACCGTAGGAGAGCGACGCGCACGAACGATCGTGCCGCGGATTGCCGACCAAGTTCGAGCTCTCCACGCTGTGCACGCCGTCGTGGTAGCAGACCTTCTCGCCCGACTGGACGCCCGATTCGAGCAGCGCCGACGCCGTCACCAGCTTGAAGACCGAAGCGGCCGGCGCCCACGGCTTGAGTGCCAGATCCGCCGCATTTTTTTCCGGCTCGACCGTCGAGTTGCCCGACATGGCGAGAATGCGGCCGTCCTCCACCGACATCACCACCGCCGACGCGTAAGGCAGTGGGTGCTCGCGCAACACCCGCTCGGTGAGCTGCGTGAGTCGCGGATCGAACGTGAGCTCGGCGCGCACACCGTCCTTCAGATCGGCAACATAGCCTTCGCCTTCCCGCCGAATCTGCGACCAATCGAGCACGTGACGAGTTGGAAGATGGCCACGACCCTCGGACGAAAGCGCTGGACGTGCTGAAAGGGAGAGCAGGGCAGTCGCAAAGGGCGCGGCCTCCGCCTTGCCGTGACCCCGGCCTAGGCGAGAAACGACCGAGCTGACGGTACATAACACTAAGATTCCGGGGATAATGCCTCGTGGAAAGCGGCNNCACATGTAGGTCTAAGAGGCAAAAATTTGCTCGTGAAAGCTGACTAGAGCCCAAAAGGCAGATATCATTCGGAGGCCAGGAAACAGACCCCGTGACCCGAGCAGAAATATCGAAGGCCCGGTCGAAGACGGTCGTCACGTCGATCTCCCGGATGTCCGAGCGCGCGGTGGCCAAAGAGGCGGCGCTGGTGGTGATCTATGGCATGGAGCTCGGACGTAAATACAACTTGGACCAAGCGACGGTAATCATCGGCCGCTCCTCCAAATGCGAAGTCCAAGTGGATCAGGAATCGGTCTCGCGCAATCACGCCAAGATCATCACCACCGATCAATCGATCATCCTGCGCGATCTCGGATCGACCAACGGCACCTACGTGAACGATCAGCTCATCGACGAGTACGTGCTCAAAGATGGCGATCTGGTGAAGATTGGTCGGACCATTTTTAAATTTCTTTCCGGCGGAAATCTAGAGAACGCGTACCACGAAGAAATTTATCGCCTGACCACCATCGACGGGCTCACGCAGATTTTCAATCGGCGATATTTTCTCGAGCAGCTCGAGCGGGAAGTGTCGCGATCGAAGCGCTATCGACGCGAGCTGTCGCTGATCATGTTCGACATCGNNGGCGAGGAGTTCGCCATCGTGCTGCCCGAGACCGACGGTGCCAACACGCTCGCGTTCGCCGAGAAAATTCGAAAGCTCGTCGAGAAAGCCTCGTTCAAATTCGAAGAGACCAAGATCGCGGTGACCGTCTCGATCGGCATCGGCACCTCCGCTGACGTGGGCGACGCCGAGTCGCTGATCAAACGTGCGGACGAAAAGTTATACGAGGCCAAGCATGCCGGGCGAAACTGCGTCAAGGCTTGAGCTGATCTAGACCGCTTTCAGATCGAAATGAATCTACTGCGAGTGCCGANNCTCGCTACGATCATTTCAATATGAAAGCGGTCTAGCGCAGGCCGCCGGGAAGCACGGTCAGCTTGCTACGAACTTTTTCGCGCCGCAGCGGCTCGATGCCAGCTTTGAGCAAGGTAGATTCTGGACACTGGCGCAATCCCGCTTCGAAGGTCGCCATCGCTTCGTCGGCACGGTCGAGCGCGTCCAGAATGGCGGCTTTTTCGTAGTATAGATCTTCCAGCAGCCAATCGTCTTCGGGCTGCATGTGACGAAAGGCGCGTTCGACCGCTTTGAGCGCGTCGTGATAGCGCTCGAGATCGGCCAGCACCGCGGCGCGAACATATTGCGCTTCGGTCGAGCGCGGCGCGCGGCGAATCGCCATCTCCGCCGCAGCCAGTGCCGCCAGATCGTCGTCGAGCGAAGAGAGAATTTGCGATTTCAAAATCCACGCCTCAGGCTCGGTGGGTCGCGCTCTCAGCGCGCGATTGACGTGCTCGTTGGCTTCCCACAGATCGCCCGCGCCCTCGTAACCGCCGAGGAGCGAGCGCGCCATCTCCATGCAATCGTCGAACTCGTCGTGACGCATTCGAAGACTGAAAGCATAGCACCCATGTTAGAACTTGCCCAGGTAGACTGAAGAGGACCACTTATTGATGTTGCGGATAGTGTTCAGATTTTCAGTGATTTTGGGCTTGTTGCTCCCCACACGGGCAGACGCTCAGCCGCATTTAGTCAGCAAAAATGGCTCGGCCATGGGTACCGAAGTTCGCATCAGCGTCTTCACCGAAGACGACGAGGGCGCGAACCGCGCGATGGACGAAGCGTTCGAGGAAATTCAGCGCATCGAATCGCTGATGACCACCTGGCACGACAGCGAGGTGTTTCGCGTCAACACCTCGGCCGGGATCGAACCAGTGAAAGTGTCTGACGAAACGCTCGACGTGGTGGAGATGGCGGAGCGTATTTCCAAATTGTCTGACGGCGCGTTCGACGTCACCTACTACGGCATGCGTGGGCTGTGGAAGTTCGACGAAGATTTAGAGGCCAAGCTTCCCGACCCGGCGGAAGTGAAGCGGCGCCTCAAGCTCATCAACTATCGCGACCTGGTGATCGATCGCGCGCACCACACGCTCTTTCTCAAGCGAAAGGGCATGGCCATGAACTTGGGCGGCATCGCCAAGGGCTACGCGGTGGATCGCGCCACCGCCATCTTGAAGCGGGCCGGTTACGGAAATGCGATCGTGCAGGCCGGCGGCGACCTGATGTGCTCGGGATCGAAGGGCGGCGCGCCGTGGGGCGCGGGCATTCGCGATCCACGTGGCGGAAGGTCCGATGTGTTCGCGATGTTGCGGCTCATCGACCATGCGTTCTCGACGGCGGGCGACTATGAGCGCTTCTTCATTTTGAAGGGCAAGCGCTACCACCACATCATCGATCCCAAAACCGGCTATCCGGCGACCAAGTCGCGATCGGTCACACTCTATGCGCCGACCGCGCTCTTGGCGGACGCGCTCGATGACGCGGTCTTCATTCTCGGTTGGAAGCGCGGGTTCGAGTTGATCGATCAGATCGACGAGGTCGGCGCGGTGGTGGTCGACGCAGAAAATCGCGTGCACGTCTCGAAACGCATCAAAGACAAAGTCGACCTCCTAAAAAATCCCAGCCCCGGAATCTAAGCTCCTGGACCAGGGGTCACTCCACTATGAGTTAACCTCCGGTTGTTAAAGACGAAATTTCGCGGACCGCGAAAACCGGATACCGGACAGCGATTTTTGTCGCGCGCCGGATCGACTTACGCGATCGGATTTTTGGGTTTTCGCGGTGTTGAAAAAAAAGCCAATTACTGTCTGTGGTTATCCCCTAATGGAGTGACCCCTATCCGAAGAGGACCGATTTTCGCTGTTTTAGTAGGGCGTCGATCATCTCTTGGATCTTTTGGCGCACTTGCTCGGCCAGCTTGTTCACTAGGATGCGATCGTCGGCGGCGTCGGGGCCGTACTCGCTGTGGAAGTAGAGCGGCTCGCCGAACGCGAGGTACCACTTGGACGGCAGCGGCACCAATCCGAGCGGCCCGAGCAGCGGAAAGGTCGGCGTGATCGGCAAATAGGGAATGCCGAACGACTTCGCCAACCACGAAATTTTGGTCAACATCGGATGGATCTCTTCGGCGCCGACCACCGCAGTCGGAATGATCGGAGATCCGGTTCGAAGCGCGATCTTGATGAAGCCGCCGCGCCCGAATCGTTGCAGCCGATAGCGCTCGCGCCACAGCTTGCCGATGCCTTTGATTCCTTCCGGAAAAACCGCGACCAGCTGATCTTGATTGAGCAGCCGCTCTGCGTTTTCCGGGCACGCGCGCACCGCGCCGATGCGATTCATGAGCACGCCGAGATAGGGCATGTAAAAAACGAAATCTTCGGCCAGCGGTCGCATCGATCGGCCCGTCGGGGATTCGTGCTTGATCGCGTGCATGATCATCGCGCCGTCGTAGGGCAGCGTGCCGGAGTGATTGGCGACGATGAGACCGCGTCCGGTATCGGGAATGTGCCCGAGCCCGCTCGCTTGGACGCGGAAATAGTTGTGGTAAAGAAACTCGAGCAGCGGCTCCATCTTGGCGGCCACGTTGGGATCGCGCCCGAACTCGTCGACCACGTCCGATCGATCGCGCATCGCCAGCTTCGACCAGCGGCGCCAGAAAAATTCGAGCGGCAGCGGTTGCCGGGCCGCGCCGTCGCCGGGATGGCGCTCGGGCCGGCGCAGATGGAGACGCTCGAGCACGCGCTCTTCGATATGGTTGACCTCTTCGCGCAGACGCTCAGGTAAGGACGGTTCGTGATCGATCGACGGGCCGTAGCTGTCCGAATCGACGCCAGGCCCCGCGCTCGCCGGCGCATCGTCGACTTCGACGTCGATGAAATCCGATTCCGGCGTCGGTATCGCCGAAGTTGCCGCCTCAGTTTCCGTCGTGGGAGCCGACGGTGGTTTCGCGGACGCAGGCTTTTTCGGTTTCGCCTTCGATTTGCGATTGGCCTCTTTCGGCGGTGCGGCCTCGCCCGCCGGCGTGGCGCCGGTGCCAAATGGATCATCGCCAAGAATGTTCTTGGACATCACGCCCCCTCGAACGCCGGCTGCGGCTCGACACCGAGAAAGTCGGCGATGATCTGTTTGATGTCGTAGCGCGGGAAGAAATGCATCTCGCGCTTGGCCTTCTCCCCGTCGGCGACGCAAAGAAAACGCAGAAAATCGAGAAAGTTCGGCGGCGAGTCGAAGATCTGCGTGGCCCACAGCGCCTGGCTGAGCGGGTAGGCCAAAAAGTGCGGCAGCGGCAGCGGGATTTTTCCCATCATTGCCAGAATAGTGGTGTAGGGCAGCACGCCATCGCCGACGATGTTGAACTCGCCGCGGTGATCTTCCACCACCGCTTTTTCGAACGCGTCGAGCGCATCGATTTCGTGCACGAACTGCATGAGCGGATCGAATCCCATCAGCACCGGCGCCATCGGGCGCGAGAAAAATCGTGTCGCGAAATTGCGAATGGTCGGTCCCAGTGTCGGTGCGGTGCGCAGCGTGGTGACAATGGTATCGGGATTCTCGCGCGCAAAACGGCGCACCTGCTTTTCGGCTTCGACCTTGTCCTGCACGAAGCGCGAACGCGGATTTCCGCGCAGCTCGTGATCTTCGGTGAGAAAATTCGGATTGAGCGGATGCGCGCCGTAGACCACCGTTTGCGACCAGAGGATGAGCTTGCGCGCCTGCGCTTCCGCCGCCGCGTTGAGCACGTGCATGGTGCCGATCGACTCGAGCTCGTGCGCCCAAGCCGCCGCGTGCGTCGGCGCCGACAAAAACGCGGCGTGCACCACGGTGTCGACGCTCTCGCGACGAAAGATCGCCGCCAGATCCGCGTCCGCGGTCGGCATGGTCAGATCGATCTTGTGAAACTGGGTCTTGTGCACCGGAATCGACGGCTTGCGCACGTCGATGGCGAGAATCTTCGAGCAGCCAGTCTGCCGCTCGAGGCGCAAAATCAGATCCGAGCCGACGTAGCCGTTGGCGCCGGTGACCGCGACTACCCGTTTCGACGGATCGAACGGGCGCGCCACCAGAGCCTTCTTCTTCGGACGTTTCTTGGTCGACGATCCAGTTGCAGGGGGCATAGGGGCCCATAACGTAGTGCATTGGCCTAGTTCGTTCAAGATGGCGCCCCATCCTCAAGTGGCTGTTCGACCTGCCGAAGCGCCGGGAGCGGATGACCCCAGCGGCGCACTTTTAGACACTCCAATTCATTGAAATGATTGAAGGTCATATTCTGCTGAGTCGGTCCGCTCCTTGCTAACCCCTTGATCATGCAGATTCGTCTCAAGCTCTTTGCCTGCGCGATCGCCGTACTTTCGGCCAGCCCCGCGAGGGCTTATGGAAATGGCGAGAAGCCGGTGGTGGCGCGACCTGGTGCGCCGCCGGCCGATCCGGTGCGGATCTATGACAGCCGAAAAGTTCGGCTCGATCCGAATCAACTGCCGAAGAATCTCGGTCGTGCGCTCAGCGAAGGTGAAAAGGTGGCGGCCGAGCTCGGTAGCGCCGCGATTGGGTTGGAAGCGGCCGACGCGAAACTGGCCGCGCTGGCGCCGCTGCTTCGTGCCGCCGCGAGATCGACCGGCGGGCTCAGCGTCGCGCAGCGAGAGATGTTCGAGTCGAGCAGCGCGCGTTTGGTCGAGGCGATCAAGAAGTTGAACGGCATTTCCGTTGGTGAGGCCGACGACGACGTGAAGCTTTCGCGCGTCGAAGAGAGCCTGCAGGTGGTGAATGAGTTTTTGCACGCCACCAAACAAGATCCGATTTTCGTGAGCGTCGAGCCGCTGAACGGCAAGCTCACGCTGGTCGCCAAGGAAATGTACGACGTCGATCCTAAGGCGGCGCATCGCGCGGTCCGTCCCGGCGCGCAGCCGATTCAGGGCGCCCCCAAGTTGATGCTCAAGGACGGCAGCGTTCACGTGTCTGACCTGTCGATGGTTCACAATTGGACCAAGAAGACGGTGAAGGAGGCCGTTGGCCGAATTTCCTATCGCTCGGAATTTCCCGTCTTCGTCGGCAGCGATAAGGGCATGCCCTACATTCAGATCGGGATGATCACGCCCGACAACTATCCGCACGCGCTCAAAGACGTGCCGGAAGAGATCGTGTACGGGCGCCGCTTTTACCTCGCCAAGTACATTCGCCGCTCGGAAGTTTTCCAGACCGTTCTGCTCGGGCTCATGAGCGCGGTCGAGCACGAAGAGCGCGAGAAGCTCACCTGGGCCAATCCGGATCGCGGAAACAAAAAGACGACACAGGGCTCGACCCACGTCGATGCGCCGCTCTACGCCTCGTGGAAGCGCGTGAATCAGGACCAGGTCGAAAATCCAGTGATGACTGATCTTCCGTCGGTGCAGAAGCTGATGGAGCAGTTCAAGTACAACGAGCGGGCGCTCATCGTCAGTCAAGCCGACACGTTACCGGGTGGTCGCATGCTCCTGCGCGTGCGCATCGGCGCTAAGCCGGAGGGACATCGCCCCGAGCTTCTCGATGGAAAAGAGCTGAGCTTCTTGACTGAAGGCAATACCGCCAGCGACGTGGCCTACGGGGTGCTCGATGAGATTGTGCGCGTAGCCAGGCGCGAAGTGGAGGACCACATGCTCATCGATGGGCAGACCCGCTTCAATCGGAAGGAAGATACTTGGCAGCGTCTCGGTGCGTTCTCCGGCGCGGTGTGGGGCGAAGGTCGAATCAATTCACATCCCGATCACCAGCGCATCTACGATCGCATGTTCGACGGGCGCGCGCCGCTCATGACGCCCGAAGGCGGCCCCATTGCCGGCAAACATCTTCATGGCGAGAAGATTTCGGGCGATGGGAAGCTCTACGATCCCGACGCGGTCGAAGGAAAGAAAATACCATGAGACGTTTCCCCGATCTGATTTCGAGCGCGACCCTCGTGCTCGCTCTTCTTCTTTCCATCGGTGCGCAAGCCCAACCAGTTGCGCCCGCGTCTCCGGCGGAGATCTCGGCAGACGTGGTGGTGGTCGGCGGCGGTCCGGCCGGGCTCGCGGCGGCGATCGAGGCGCGGCTTCATGGCGCCAAACAGGTGGTGGTGCTGGAAAAGCGCGGCCCCGAACGGTCGCGCATGCAGGTGCTCAACCTTCGTCGTGGAACGCTCAACAACTTGGCGCGGCTCGGCGTCTCGCTCAAGGACGGCGAGAACATGACCATCTTGAAGCGCGAAGAGGTGGCCAGCGATCTGACCGGGAAGCATTCGAACATTCCGCTCAAGGCGCCGGTCATCGATGGTGCGCGGGCGGGCTACGGAGTTTCCGACCTGGCGCACGGCACCGGCGCGGCGCTGATGCCGATTCGTTCGCTCGAAAACGAGCTGACCCTGGCGGCGCAGCGGATGGGCGGCATCGATGTGCAGTTTCAAGCGGAAGTGGCCGACGTGATTCACCAGCCGAACGGCGTGGTGGCGGTGGTCAAGGACCCAGCCGGCATCGAGCGGCGAGTACGCGGCGAGTTCATGGTGGTCTCCGATGGCGCTCACAGCGCGGTGAGTGAAAAGCTCGGCGTGCAGAAATTGAATGTGTCTGACAAAACCGATCGCATCGTACTCGGTGTGTTCGATCAAAACGGCGGCGCGCGACTCAAGTATCACGAGATCCCCGGCCAGAGCATGGAGTCCTCCGGAATCATCGGGCTGGGCGCGACGCACGCTGGCGTGCTGGCGCAGATTCCGCCGGAATTGAGCTTTGCCACGCCGGATGCGCGCAAGAGTTGGTACCTCGGTCAGGCTGAGAAGGTGGGATATTCGGGCGCGCTGCTGCTCGAGCCGACCGAAATCAACATCTCTCTCAATCGCGCCGATCGACTGGCGATCGACAATCGCGTCTTCATCATCGGCGACGCCGCGCGTACCACCCACGTGTTCACTGGCACCGGCGTGAACTTCGCGCTGCGAGATTCGGCGCGGTTCGGCGCGCTCTACGACAAGCTCAAGAAAGCGCACACCGAGACCGAGCGCGAAAAGGCGGTGTCGTGGTTCGTTCGCAAGACCGAGCAGAGCACCGATCTCAATCACCGCTTGGCGATGGTCGAATTTCCGGTGGCCAAGTCGGCGACCAAAGCGGC
This sequence comes from Myxococcales bacterium, assembly GCA_003153195.1. Lineage (GTDB taxonomy): Bacteria > Myxococcota_A > Polyangia > Palsa-1104 > Palsa-1104 > PALSA-1153. Next base: position 3,755 of record PLXG01000142.1, on the reverse strand, counting down.
GCCCAAGCCAACGACCTTACGGCCGGCGGTACGCGCCGCGCTAATGCACTGAAACCCTGAACTTGCACCGGTAGTTGTGATACTTGAAGGTATGGCGGAACGGGCGCGAATCGCGATATTGCCCGCCGAGCTGGCCGACCAGATCGCGGCCGGTGAGGTGATCGAGCGGCCCTCGTCCGTGGTCAAAGAGCTCACCGAGAACGCGCTCGACGCCGGTGCGCGCAAGATCGAAGTTGCCATCGAAAAGGGCGGGCTCGGACGCATTCGCGTGACCGATGACGGCTTCGGCATGACGCCCGACGAAGCGCATCTGTCGCTCCGGCGCCATGCCACCTCCAAGTTGTCGGTCATCGACGATCTCTATCGACTTTCCACCATGGGATTTCGCGGCGAAGCGCTGCCGTCCATCGCGTCGGTCTCGCACCTTCGGATCATCACTCGCGCCAGCGATGCGCCGGCCAATGAAGGTGGCTATCAGATCGAAGTGGAGGCCGGACGCGTCATCGAATCGCGACCGGTGGGCGCGCCGGTGGGGACCACCATCGATGTAGAGCAACTGCTCGCCAACATTCCCGCGCGGCTCAAGTTTCTCAAATCGCAGGCGACCGAGACCGGGCACGTGGTCGACACGTTGGTGCGGCTGGCGCTCGCGTTTCCGCACGTTCATTTTCGGCTGACCATCGAAGGGCGCACCCATCTCGATCTGCCTCCTCATTCGTCGCTGGTCGAACGGGCCATCGCGGCGTTGGGACGAAATGGTCGCAAGGTGGTGCTTCAGGGCGGCAGCGGCGAGGAGGGCGGCGTCAAGGTCGAAGTGCTACTCGCGCCTCCGTCGGAGAGCGTGACCACTTCGCGCGGCGCCTATCATTTCGTCAACCAGCGCTTCATTCGCGATCGCGGGCTCATGCAGGCGGTATCGCTCGGCTACGACGGAATGATCGATCGCGGACGCTTCCCACTTTCGGTGGTTCGACTCGAGCTGCGCGGTAGCGAAGTCGATGTCAACGTGCATCCGCAAAAGTTGGAGGTACGTTTTCAAAAGTCGCAGGAGGTCTATTCGGCGGTTCGGCACGTCGTGCGAGATGCGGTGTCGAGCGCGTCCTGGTTTCACGCGCACGTGGAGCTTCCGGGATACTCGCTACCCAGTGGCCGCCCGCCCGGCGCGAGCTTCGGCTCGGATCTCGGCGCATTCGGTTCGGATCTCGGCGCGACGTTCGGTTCGGATCTCGGCGCGACGTTCGGCTCGGATCTCGGCGCGAGCTTCGGCGAGCGACCGGCTCGTTACGGCGAAGTGCCGATGCCCGAAGCGTGGCGTCTGTTCGCGCCGCGCAATTTCGACAGCGGTGATCTCTCGGCCGCAGAGGATGGCTCGGAACGGACGACTTTCGCGACTGAGCCGGTCGGATTTTATTCCGCGCTGCACTATCGTGGTCAGCTGTTTCGAACCCACCTCCTCTGCGAGGCGCCGGGCGAGCTGATTCTCATCGACCAACACGCCGCCTACGAGCGCGTCGCCTACGAACGCTTGCGTCTATCCCATGAGCAAAAGGCGGTCCGAAGTCAGCGCCTGCTTTTGCCGGTGAAGGTCGAGCTCGACGACACTTTGCGCCGCATCGCCGAAGAAGAGAGCGAGTTTCTCTATTCGCTGGGGTTCGACGTCGAGCCTTTTGGCGATCGAACCTTGGCGGTGCGCGCGGTGCCTTCTGTGGTAGGGGATCGCGATCCAGTCGAGATCGTCCGCGAAATCCTGATCGACCTCGAGAACTCCCGCCTCGACGACGCCCCGCGCGAGCGATCAGCGGCGCATGAGATCGAACGTGCGCTGCAAACCTTGGCTTGCCATTCGGCGGTGCGCGCCGGAGATCTGCTAGGCGAGCCGGAGGTGCGAAAGCTACTGTCCGATCTCGATGAGACGGCAGCGAGCGCTCACTGTCCTCACGGGCGTCCAGTCGTGGTACGAATCTCGGCGGCAGAAATCGAACGGAGATTTGCACGGTGAGCGCAAGCGACGAAATTCTGGGAGTGGTGGGTCCGAGCGGGGCTGGCAAAACCGCGCTCGCCATGCGCATTGCCGAAGTGATCGGCGGCGAAATTGTCTCCTGTGACTCGATGCAGATCTATCGCCAGTTTGACATCGGCAGCGCCAAGCCCACCGCCGACGAGCAGCGCCGAGTGCCGCACCATCTCATCGACGTGGCCGCGCCCGACGAGGCCTTTTCCGCCGCTCGCTACGCCCAGCTGGTAGATCAGGCGATCGGCGAAATTCGGGCGCGCGGTCGCCGGGTAATCGTGGTCGGCGGCACTGGGCTTTACCTGCGCGCGTTGCGCTTCGGTCTGTTCGACGCGCCCGGGCGCGATGACGTGGTGCGAACGCGTCTTCGTAACGAAGAGCACGAGCGACCTGGAATTCTTCACCTCAAGTTGCGGGCAGCCGATCCCCAGAGCGCGGCCAAAATCGCCCCTCGCGATCTGGTTCGCCTGATCCGCGCGCTCGAAGTTTTCGAGCTCACCGGTACGCCCATTAGCGCGCACCACGCCGCGCACGATCGTCTTCCGCGCCATGCCATGCGGGTCATGGTGCTCGATCCCGCCGAGTCCGAGTTGGTGGCGAGAATTTCTGCGCGCGCGGAGGTCATGCTCTCGAGCGGTCTGGTCGACGAAACCCGTCGTATCAGCGGCGAGTTCGGCCGCGAGCTGCGTCCCTTGAGCTCGGTCGGCTACGGTCAGGTGATGGACTACTTGCGAGGAACGTTGAGCGCGGAGAAGTTGGCGCCGGCGATCGCGATGGCGACCCGAAAATACGCTAAACGGCAGCGGACCTGGTTTCGAAAAGAGCCAGGCGCGGTACACTACGCGGACGCGTCCGCGCTTTTTGCCGGCGCAATGGTGCAGATGCGCTATATCGAAAGCCGGACCGCTGAGAACCGCCGAGAATGATCGACACCCGACAAACGCTCGAGTTCGAGAAGCCGATCGTCGAGCTCGAAAATCGCATCGAAGAGCTGAGACAGCTCGGCGGTGCCGCGCTCGATGTCGAGATTCGTCGTCTAGAGCGGCGCGCGCGTCAGCTTCAGCGCGAAGTCTTCTCCGAGCTGTCACCTTGGCAAAAGGTACTGCTCTCGCGCCATCCGCTCCGTCCGTTCACGCTCGACTATGTGGCGCGCATCGTCGACGGATTCATCGAGCTCCACGGCGATCGCGCCTTTCGTGACGACGCCGCCATCGTCGGTGGCGTGGGCCGTTTTCGAGGTCGCGCGGTGATGATCTTGGGTCATCAAAAAGGGCGCGGCACCAAAGAGAACATGAAGCGCAACTTCGGCATGCCGCGGCCCGAGGGCTATCGCAAAGCGCTCCGGCTCATGGAGCTGGCAGCACGTTTAGGAATGCCAATTCTTACCTTCATCGACACGCCCGGCGCCTATCCCGGCATCGATGCCGAAGAGCGCGGGCAGGCCGAGGCCATCGCATTCAACCTGCGCGAGATGTCACGCCTCGGCGTTCCCGTCATCGTCGTCGTCATCGGCGAAGGCGGCAGCGGCGGAGCCCTCGGCCTCGCCGTCGGCAATCGCATCTATATGTTGGAGAACGCCGTCTACAGCGTCATCTCTCCGGAAAGCTGCGCCGCCATTATTTATCGCGATTCCGGCCGCGCACCCGATGCTGCGGCTGCTTTGAAGATGACAGCGCAGGATCTGCTGCAACTCGGCTTGGTTGACGCCATCATCCCCGAGCCGGGCGAAGGCGCGCACACCGAT
>PLXG01000198.1 GCA_003153195.1 Myxococcales bacterium | reverse complement strand
GATCGCCATGCTCCGAAACCCGCACCACGTTGAAGATCACGTATCGACCGGTCACTCTCCAATCGGCAATGCGCGAATCCGAATCCGAGTGGGTTCGATCACTACGACGCTACCTACATCGAGAGCGTTTTCTAACGAAGGTAAATTTGAGATCAGTCGAGCGAGCTCATCCGCCGGATGGCGATCGCCACCGCGAAACAAAATGAAGGATGGCTTTGTTTCGCTTCGAAGCGCGAGGAGTGCACCAAAGTCCGTGTCGGCGGAAATCAGCACGCGATCTTCAGCCGCTGCACGGGCAAAAACAATCTCATCTGGTGCAGCCTCAAGACGATACCCTCGTACGTGCACAGCGTCATAGCCGGCCTTCGATAGGCCGTCGGCAATCAGTGGCGATAGCGCATTGTCGATAAGAAACTTCAAGTGCTGACGACGGGTAACTCGCGTTCACGAACGGCCTCGGCAGCGTAGCGGAGCGATTCGCGGACGTCCTCGCGCTCGAGATCTGGGTATGCTTTCAAGATCTCGTCGGTGCTCATTCCGTCGGCAACCATGCCAACGACGGTAGAGAGCGGGATTCGTAGCCCCCGAATACAGGGGACACCTCCCATTTGAGCCGAGTCGATGGTGATCCGTGTGAATTTCATATGTACCTATATTATAGGCGCGGCGCGGACAAATTACCCTCATAAACTACACTGGCGAATCAGCTACTTGGCGGTCAGCCAAGTTGGAAACAGATCGTTCCAGCCGCGGTATGCGCTGAGCGCCTCGTGATGGAGGCGACGTAGCGATCAGCCGCTGCAAGATCGGCAGTCCCCACTAAACGCCGAGTCCGCTCGAAAGAACTCCCGTCGAAGCTGTCAAAATTCGTACTGCGGTCGGTCTGCTATGCAGATGACGAAGCGGCATTCCCATTACGCCAGATAGAAATGCCATTCCCATCACCGATCCCATCCCAAACAGGACTAGGCGTGGACTAGGCGGTCAACGTGGGCATCCCTTCAATTTCGCGGCGCAGCTGAGGGATCATCTTCTGAAGGATGGTCTCTCCGATTTTCAATTCCAGGGTACAGCGCTCCAAGACGGTACGAGCGCACGGCTGAGATTGTGTGACATCGCCACCCTCGACTAGCTGATCGGCCAGTTTCGAGGCAACGGTCGAAAGCGTCCAATATTCGTTGTGGCGTGCCGGTGGTGCCTCTGCGTGATGGGTACTGGCCAACTCGATGACGATTGGATCCAGATTCCAGTTGGCTAGAATGTGGCCCCCAATGCTTGCGTGGTTGTCGCGAACAAAAGTGATGGACTCATTTCTGCTTACGATCGCTTGATCTCTAGTTTGGCTTCGTTCTGCGAGCAGCCACAAGAGAAAGGACGCACCTACATCACTCAAAAGACCGGCGACATAGGCGCGATCTGCGTCGAGTTGGGGTCCTCCACGGATGAGATCGACCAGCGCTCGCATGGAGGCCGCTCGCGCCATCGAATAGCGCCAGACCCGCGCCTGAATGGCCTGAAACTCTCTGTTTTGCACTTTGTAGCAGCTATTGAGAAATACGGTTTCAGCGATCCCATGAATTTGACGAAGCCCTATTCGCGAAACAGCCGTCTTCAAATCAGAGTTGTGGCCACCTCGCGCGTAGTAGGCGGTATTAGAAATCCTAAGCAGATGGGTTGCCATCGATGGGTCGCGTTCGACCAACGCAACGACTTCGGTCAGATTGGCATCTGGCTGCTGAACCAGCCTACGAATTTCCGAAACCACACTGGGGATGGCAGGAATGAGGATCTCCCCATTTTTAACACGCTCAAGAAGCGACGCAAACCTGGCTGCGGCTTCTGAAGGTTCAGGGGATGGCGGAGATTCAGCACTAACTGAGACATCTACTTCTTTCTTCGTCGCACGTTGCTCGTAAACCTCTGCTGCACGACTCACCGCAGCGACCAAAGTGCTGAGAGACCAGGGCTTCGTCAGATAGTCGACGGCCCCATGGCGCAGAACCTCGATCACATCGTCCATATTGCCCGCTCCGCTCATCACAACGACCGATGCGAGAGAGCCCTGGCTCTCAAGCCGTCGCAGAAACGTGTGGCCATCCATCTTGGGCATGTGGAGATCGAGCAAGATCACATTGGGCGAAGATTGCTTCACGATGTGAAGCGCCATATCGCCGTCTGATTCGCAGATGACCTGGTAGCCCAAGCGACCCAGACTGCGCTGAAGCATGAGCTTAATGCCATCGTCATCGTCGACGACGAGAACCGTTTCAGGCTGGTTCACACTCGAGGCCATTTACCAGGCAACGGCCGGAAACGGCTTGGCGGGCTTCGCGAAAAGATACCCCTGGAACAGATCGCAATTGAGATTGAGAAGGGCATCGCGCTCCCCGATTGTTTCGACCCCCTCCACTACAACCGCCATATTCATCTCTTTCGAAAGGGTCGCCATCGTGCCAATTAGTCTTTGCTTGGTGATGTCTTTGTCCACGTCACGAACGAGCGACATATCGAGCTTGACCACTTCCGGTTGAAGCTGCGCCAAGCTGGTAAGACCCGCGTATCCGGCTCCGAGATCATCCAAGGCAATGTGGTAACCCATTTCTCGAAGCGTTTTTAGGCGCAGCTGCAAATCTCCGATGTCATCGAGCGATGCCCGTTCAGTGATTTCCAAAACCACATTCCGCGCGAACTTAGAGAGAGGCGCTTCCGACGACAAGAGTTCCTCATCGTTGAGATCGAGGGTGTGCAGGTTCACAAACAGCTTAGGCGTCGTCATCTCCGCAGCTATACCTGCAACCGCCTTCCGAATGGCGCGCCCAAGATCGTGAAGGCGTCCCAGCTTCTCGGCAACCGAAAGTAGTGCGCCAGGATTTCGCATTGTAGGTTCGCTGCTCCGTAACAGCGCTTCATAGGCGTAGACCTTTTTCTCCGACCACCAGACGATCGGCTGATAGGCCATCCAGATTCCGTCTAGTGCTCGGGAGAAGCAGGTTTCCAACCCAGCACGGTCGCCGACGAATTTCTCCGCGTCGCCGACAAGTCGTAGCGCTTCGCGCTTGACCCGTGCCATCCGACACATCCGCACGGCGTACTCCACAATCGGCAGGAGCTCAGAAGGCATGACCGGCTTGATCAGGTATCTGAGCGCTCCATGCTCGATGGCGCGTACTGCAGTCGGTACGTCGGGCGCCCCCGTCATGATCAAGACCGGTATGTCCAGATCATGTTCCCGCACCGCCCGCAGAACGTCGAACCCTGTCATCCCAGGCATGGAAATGTCGCTCACAACTGTGTCGAACTTTCCTTCCTTCAGCTTGTCGATCGCCACCATGCCATCCGGTGCTGTCTCGACCTCGTGGCCGGCTTTGGTCAACGCTCGCTCGACGGCACGGAGTACCGCTTCATCATCGTCCACAACGAGTATTCGGCTCTGGGTGTCGACTTTCCCCATTCCGCCCATTGCGTCGCCCATGGTTTTCCCTCTTGCCGGCATCTATTTCACAGCGGCTGCTATTGAGTTGGAGAGTCCAATACTTCGCGTACTTTTTGCATCAGCGCTCCGGGGGTAAGCGGTTTTTGAAGAAACTCAGCGCCATTGGCGAGTTGACCGACCAGTGCCCCATCCGTGTAGCCGGACATGAAGATCACCTTCATCTCGGGCCTCAGCGGTGCAAGACGATTCGCAAGTTCTTTTCCGCTCATCTGCGGCATCACGACGTCGGTCAAAAGCAAATGGATGGTTCCGCCCTGTTGCTCGCAAGTAAGCAGCGCCTCTCCAGGGTTTCGCGCCTCGATGACGCGGTATCCATGACGCTGCAAGATTCCTCTCGCCACATTACGAATCTGCTCTTCATCCTCTACGAGAAGGATGGTCTCCACCCCTCGGAGACTCGTAACTCGGGTTTTGGGCGAAGCGACCGGTTGGGCCTCATCCGTGCGGGGTAAGAAGATCTTGAAAGTCGTTCCTTTGCCAGGCTCGCTGTAGACCCACACACTGCCGCTCGACTGTTCCACAATCCCGAAAACGGTGGAGAGGCCGAGCCCGGTACCTTTGCCCTTTTCCTTGGTAGTGAAAAACGGCTCAAAGATCCTGGCTTGGGTGACCTTGTCCATTCCCACTCCGCTGTCGCTGACCGCGAGCATGACATAAGGGCCCGGCCTGACGCCGAGATGCGTGCGCGCATATTCCTCGTCGAGCTCCACGTTCGCCGTTTCGATCGTCAACTTACCGCCGTCGGGCATCGCGTCGCGGGCGTT
>PLXG01000041.1:920-8464 GCA_003153195.1 Myxococcales bacterium | reverse complement strand
CAGCTCTGAACCTGCTTTCCGTCTTGGTAGAGCGTGACTTTGTTGACGGATACCCAAGGCGCCGCTTGCACTTCGATGGTGGCGTGGGCGACATCGCCGGCCACTGGAACGACATCGCCGATATCGCCGGACGCGACGCGCAACCGAATGAAAGGCGCGGTGGTGAACAGCGAGCGATGACCTTTGACCGCGCGCGCCACCTCGTTCTCTTGCAGTCGCTGCGGCAGATCGTCACCGACTCGAACTCTGACGTAGTTACGTGGATAACCGCCGATGTTGTGATCGAGATGATGCGTGTCGGAGTTTCCCGTCGCAGTGACCAGATGGCCGTGATTGAGCAGCGCGAACCAATCGTTCATCACCCGATCGACGCTGCGACGCTCGGAGTCTTGATAGCCATTTAGCACCTCGACCGCGTCGAAGTCGTAGGAAAATCCGGCGCGGTGCGCCACATCGTTCTGTGAATCGAATACGCCGAGATTGAAATATCCAATTTCACCATCGATGCGCGGATGGTGCACGTCGATGATCGCCTCGGGCGCGTTGACGCGGACGTCGTGAAAGAAATCGTGCGCCGCCCGACCTTGCACCAGCACCGCTCCTTGGCCCGCATTTTCCAAGTCGTGAGGGAGCGGAAAGGCGCCGAAATGTCCCCACGATCCGGTGGTCAGCTCGTCGCCAGTCAAGCTAGTGAGATAGGCGCCGGCGCCCAGCTCTTGAATCAGCGGCGCATAGTTCGACACCACGTTGTGATCGGTGGAGACGATCATCTCCACCCCATCGGAGATGAACTCGTAGATCCGATCGTGCATGGGAACGTGCGAATCCGACGACGAGGCAGCGTGCACGTGAAAGTCGGCCGATAGCCAGCCGCTGGTGTCGACCACATGATGAAGGTTGGCGGTGAGCCGCGCGCCCTTGGCGCCGATGCGCACGCGACGGGCGGTGTAGAGATCCCACTCGGGACCACGGCTGACGAAAAGATCGTAAACTCCGACGGGGACCGGAGCCACTCCCGTTCCCGAGAGCGACATGATGCGGTTGTAAGCCAAGATGGCGTCGCCCGCCTGTCGTCCGATGTCGTTGCGCGTGAACTTGGGAGCGGCCGATCCGTCGACACCGATGAAGGTGATCTTGCACGGCATGTTCAATCCGGTGGCCCCGTCGCGAACGTCGTAGAGCAGGGCACCTTCCGCTGGAAGCGCCGGAATCGGTGCCGAGGTGGCGTGGCGCACGGTTACGCCGACGGTGGCGACCATCGAGACGAACAAAATCGGCAACCAGTTCTTCATGGGCGAAAATGGTATCAAAGAAATCGAAACTTACGGAGACGCAGCGAGTTTCCCACCACGCTGAGCGAGGACAGCGCCATTGCGCCGGCCGCGAGCATGGGTCCGCCGAACGCGGCCAGCAGTCCAAATGCCGCGATGGGAATTCCGACGATGTTGTAGCCGAACGCCCACCATAGGTTCATGCGAATGGTGCGCAGGGTAGCGCGCGAGAGCGCAATGGTGTCGGCCAGCTTGTTCAGATCTCCGTGCAAAAGAGTGATGGAGGCCGCCGCGATCGCCACGTCGGTGCCGGAGCCCATGGCGATTCCCACGTCGGCAGTGGCCAGCGCCGGCGCGTCGTTGATTCCATCGCCCACCATCGCGATCACGCGACCGCTTTCGCGCTTGAGCCGCGCGATCTCGTCCGCCTTTTCCGACGGGCGCACGCCGGCCCGGACGTGATCTTCGGCGATGCCGACCTGCACCGCCGCCGCATTTGCTGCCGCTGGCCGGTCGCCCGACAAAAGAAAAATGTCGATGCCGAGCGCGCGCAGACGACTGACGGCCTCTCGCGCACCGGCGCGTACCGGGTCGGAAATTCCCAGCGCAGCAGCGAGCTGCCCATCGACGGCCATCAAGACCACTGTCCTGCCGCCGGCATCGAGATCGCGCTCGAGTTCTTCCGCCCCGGAGAGAATGACGCCTCTTGACTCTAGAAATCGCCGTCCACCGATCAAGATCTCATGGCCGCGCACCTTCGCTCGCACTCCTTCGCCGGTGAAATTTTCGAATTCGCTCGGCTCGTCGAGACTCTGCGCGCCTTCCACGATGGCTCGCGCCAAAGGATGTTCGCTGCGTCGTTCGGTTGCGGCCGCCAGCGCGCGAATTTCCGCTTCGCCAAAATTTGCGACACATCGAACGTCGGTCAACGTGGGATGCCCCTCGGTGAGGGTTCCGGTCTTGTCGAGCACCACGATGCCGATCGACTGCGCGCGCTCCAGGCTGGCGGTCTCGCGAATGAGAATGCCACGCTCCGCGGCGCGCCCGGTGCCGACCAACATGGCGGTCGGAGTGGCTAGACCGAGCGCACAGGGACAGGCGATCACCAACACTGCCACCGCCGGCAAAATCGCGTTGGCGCCAACCGCGCCGAAAAGCCACCACCCGATTGCCGTCACCGCCGCAATCGCCAGCACCACCGGAACGAAGATCGACGAGACGCGATCGGCCACGCGCTGAATCGGCGCCTTCGATCCTTGCGCATCTTCGACCAAACGAACGATGCGCATGAGCGTGGACTGATCTCCAACGCGACTCACTTCGATCACCAGCGCGCCGGACTGATTTACGGTCGCTCCGGTCACGCGCGCGTCCACGTCCTTCTCGACAGGGATACTCTCCCCGGTGAGCATCGACTCGTCCACACTGGATCGCCCCTCGCGCACCACGCCGTCGGCGGGAATTTTCTCGCCGGGGCGAACCACGACCAAATCGCCAACCGTGAGCGACTCGGCGGGAACTTCGATCTCGCCGCCCGATCGACGAAGTCGCGCGGTGATTGGACGTAATGCGATGAGCGCGGAGATGGCTGCGCCGGCGCGTCCCTTGGCGCGCGCTTCCAGCCAGCGGCCGAGCAGAATCAAGCTGACGATCATCGCGCCGCTCTCGAAATAGTAGTGCTGATGGGCTTCACTCCTGATCATCGCCCACAGGCTATAGCCAAATGCCGCCGACGCTCCGAGCGCGACCAAAGTATCCATGTTGGCGGAGCCGTGTCGCGCGCTTCGCCAGGCAGCCACGAAGAACTGCGCGCCCAGTCCAAAGATCACGATTCCGCTCAGCGCCGCTTCGACGAGCGCGATTGAAAATGAGTGGAGCGACATTCCGAACATTCCAAGCAACATCACCGGCGTCGACAGTGCCAGCGCCGCGATCGCCAATCGTCGTTCGCCTGAATCGTCGACATCAGAATCGTCTGCGCTGCGTTCGCCGCGAAGAGTCGCCTCGTACCCGGCAGAGCGAACTGCTCGAATCAAAGTTTCGACATCGACCGCCGCGTGAACTTGCGCCGTTTCAGTGGCAAAATTCACGCTCGCATCGTTCACTCCGCGCGTTTCACGAAGCGCGCGTTCGATCCTCCCCGCACAGGATGCGCAGCGCATGCCCTTGAGTTCGAGCGTCATCGGTACGAGATCGCGGACCTCAGTCATCCCACACGTGTAGCGCGACTGAGAAAAATATCAACGCACTGCAATCGCAGCCGCGGTGCCTAGGCGTAAAGGGCCTTGAACCATTCAGTAAAAGATCCGCGGCAGTAATGATGGCGTGCGATGTTTTTTTCGAGAACGGTGAAACCATTCTCCGCCAGCGGTCGTAGGAGTGTGCGGGGTAGGCTTTACGTCTACCAAGATCATTAATAGAAGCCGCTTTAACTAGACAGCACCACTACGTGCTTGTTAGGGTAACGCCCCCGTTTTTTGTACATAGGGATCTTAACTAGGAGGCTACGAATGAGGACGAGATGGGCAGCGGGGATCGGGCTTGCGGCGTTGGTCGGAATGGGACCGACTGCGTTTGCTGCCGACCACACGGACGGAACGACAACGGGAACAGGTCCACTAGCGGATGCATCGGCAGACATCACCGATCTTTTCGCCTGGATGAGCTCTGACACGGTGTCGGCGACTGGAAAAGTGTATTTGGTCATGGACGTCTTCCCGGGCGCGAGCTCGAGCAGCTTGTTCTCGACCAGCGTGAAGTACGTTTTCCATACTTCCAGTCAGTCCACTTACGGCGGCGCTTCGGTCAAGCGCGACATTATCTGCACGTTCTCCGGAACGACCGCACCGCAGACGACCAGCTGCTGGATCACCGAGCCCTCCAACACCAACATGGTGGATGACTACGTGACCGGCGATGCGTCGACGGCGCTCACCAGCACCGACTCGAAAGTCAAAGTGTTCGCCGGCGTGCGCAACGATCCGTTCTTCTTCAACCTAGCCGGATTCCGCAACGCGACCTCGGCGGTTGCTGCGGCCATTGCGAACTACACTGCGGCGCCGAGCACCAATCACACGTACATCGCCGGCTTCGACAGCAACAGCCCGGGCTGCCCGATTCTCTCCAATGCGGCCCGCACCACGGTCGCGGGCTACCTCGGCCATGACTGCACCGGCTCAGGCTCTGCGAAAGACTTCTTCCGCAAGCCGGAAACAACCCCGGGCGATTGTACTTCGTCGGGTAAGCCGGCGCTCGTGACCACTGGAACGGCTAACGAGCCGCTCACCGGAAATGTGTTGGCCTTGGTTCTTTCTGTCGACAAAACGCTCTTGAACTCAGGTGGATCGATCCTGAGTGTCTGGGGCGCAACCAATAAATAGGGGAGGAGCAGACAATGCGTAAATTTGCGATTCTTGCTTTGCCGCTCTTCGCCATCTCGCTTAGTGCGTGTGATGACGACAGCGGAGCGAATACCAATAGTGATCTCACGGTCTCGACCACCGATCTAAAGGGTGCGGATCTGGCCGGCGGAGGCAGTGACGGTTCGACCGACATGGCGATGGTGGCCTGTACTGTCGGTGCAACCTGCGCACCGGTGCTCGGCAGTCAGATCGATCGCATGGGTCGCGCTGGCGTTAACACTGCGCTCACCGATCCGTTCTGGGACGACGGCACGCAGACCGCCGCCGGACATCATGCCAAACAGGACGCGTACAACGCGGCCAGCGATCCGTCCGCTTGGGCGACGCTCGCCATCGGCTCGTCGAACGTGACCGCTGCGTTCAAAGCCGCGCTCGCGGTCTTCGATTCATTGAGCGGCACCAGCGATGGAATGATGGCCAACGACGGCTGTGGCGATCAGCTCGCCTACGGTGCTCTCAGCAACGCCAATTACATCACGCTCACCAGCGTTCTCGCGGACGATCAGCTGTATGTGAACTCCAACTCCGGCACCTGCGCGCTCTATCTCGGCGTCGAAGCGGGTGTGCTCGGCGTGACCAACACCGACTGTGGTGGTCGCACGCCGCGCTACAACACCATCGACATCACCTACACCGCGTTGGCGGTCGGCTCCGCACTACTCGCGAACTCCGATGCTTGCATCGCGGGTACGATGACCTGCGCAGTGTCGAACGGCGTGACGTCGGATCCAGACAGCACCCCCAGCGTCGGCACCTTCCCGTTCCTCGGAGCCGCGAACTAACGTAGAGTGGCTGCATGAACTCTCGGCTTCTGCTCTCTGTTTTTCTTCTCGTTCTATCCTGCAAACAAAATGAACCGACGCCCGCTCCGAAAGGGGTGGGCGTCGGAGCTTCTCCGGTGGTCGCGACTCCGGCGATCAAGACCCGTAGTGCCAACGCCACCCCGCGGTCACAGAAAGATTTTCCTACGACTGAAGGCGTGCTCGCGCTCTCCAACCTCGAATCTCAGATCGCCGGCCAGGAACAGGTCTTGGCCAAGACCCACAACGTAGAGATCAACGCGGCGCTGGTGCCCTTATTTTTGCTTCATGGCCAGGTGACCGGACGCATCGCCGACTACGAACGCGCCGATGCGCTTTCAACCGAGCTGGTGAAGAGCCTGCCGAAAAGTTTCGTTACATGGCGCGCGCGCGCGTCGGTGCTCAGCACCTTTCATCGCTTCGTCGATGCGCTCGATGCGCTCAAGAAGGCCGAAAAATTTGGAGAGAAGCCGATCGAGCTGATCGCTCCGCGCATGGGCATCGCTCGCTCGCAAGGCCAAACCGAGAGCGTGCTCGCCTACTATGAAAAGATGGCGAACGATCTGCCGGGCATCGATACGTTCGGCGCGCTGGCGGTGCTCAAAGGCGAGCAAGGGCAGACCGACGTGGCGGACAAGTTGTTTGCGCGCGCGCAGGACAGTTATCGCAACGTGTCGGCGTTTCCGGTGGCGATGCTCTATTTCCAAAATGGTTTGATATGGCAAAAGGCCGGATCGCTTTCGCGCGCCCGCGAATTGTTCGACGCGGCGTACGAACGGTTGCCCATGTATGCGCAAGCGACTTCGCATCTCGCGTCGGTGCTGTCGGCCACCGGAGAGAGAGAGCGGGCGATCTCGCTGCTCAAGCCGCTGGCCGAATCCTCCGACGATCCGGAATATGCCGGGCAGTTAGCCGAGCTCCTCAAGACTTCTGGAAAAGGCGACGAAGCGACGACGCTCGCCAAGAAGGCGGGAGAGCGCTACGACGAGCTCATCAAGAAACATTCAGAGGCATTTGCCGATCACGCCGCCAGATTCTGGCTGGCCGCTGGCGAAAATCCCAAGAAGGCGCTGACGCTGGCGCAACTCAATTTGAAAAATCGCACCACGTCGGACGCCTACGACCTGGCGATTCGCGCCGCGGTCGCCGCCAACGACCCAAAGCTCGCTTGCAAAATGGCAGACACTTTGTTGAAAGAGCCCGCGCCGAGCCCGATGGAGCACCTCGCCGCTGCGCACGCATTTACCGCCTGCGCGAGAACCGCGCAAGCCGACGCCGAGATCAAAGCGTCCAAAAATTAAGGTACTACTTGACCGCGTGAAACATTCGCTCCCAGCGTGGCGTCATTCCTGCCACCGACCACCAGACCACCATCGCTTTGCCGAGCACGCTCTCGTTGGGCACGAATCCCCAATAGCGCGAGTCGCTCGAGTTGTCGCGGTGATCGCCCATCACGAAGAACTTTCCTTCAGGAACGCGCATGGGACCCCACGACGACGGTGTGCCCTCGGGATTGTAGATGGTGGTGAAGCTGGCGCGCCCCATGGTTTCGCGCATGGCGCGGCACGGGCGAATCACCGCCGATTCGGATGAATCCTCGTACTTGCAGTCGCCGCACTCGGCCTGTTGCATCACGGGAGCACCGTTCAGATAGACGATGTCGTCACGCACTTCCACTTTGTCGCCGGCGATCGCGACCACGCGCTTGATCATGACCTTGTCTTCTTTGGGATGATCGAACACCACCACTTCGCCCCGCGCGGGGGACTGCGCGCCGCCAAGAAAAATATGCGTGNNAAGCGAATTTGTTCACCAGAATGTGATCGCCAACTTCCAGCGTGGGAATCATCGACCCCGACGGGATTTGATAGGCTTCGGCGACGAACGAGCGAATCACCAGTGCGATGAACACGACTGCCGCAATCGAACGGGCTTGTTCTCGAATCTGACTGCGCGTGTTCATCCCTGGCTCCCGAGAAAAGTGTTCACCCATAACAATCGATGACGCTCCATCTATTCCATACCGTTAAAGCGCACTTCACTTGAATTGA
>PLXG01000041.1:0-909 GCA_003153195.1 Myxococcales bacterium | reverse complement strand
AAGGTCAAGGCAAGTGAAGTGCGCTGTAACTGCTCAAATCAATTGCAAAACAAAGTCCGCCGGCACGTGTCCTACATTCTCTCGACCGCATGGGTACGTGCGCTTTCCGCACAACCTCGATGAGCCCCATCCGCTCGGACGACAGTTTTGGCAGATCGGTTGAGCCGTTGCGCGCTCAGTGCGGCAAGGTGGCCCAGCTCATTTCGTCGCCGCTCTGTAAATAGGTCGGCGCTTCCGCACCATCGAGAATTTCGCGCAGTTCATCGCCCTCGATCATCTCGCTCTGGCGGAGCTTGGCGGCCAACGCCAACAGTGGCTTGCGGTTGTGCTCGACCAGTGCGACCGCACGTTCGCACGCGCGCCTCAGTAGCTCGCCCACCTCGCTGTCGATGATCTGTTGGGTCTGCTCAGAATAGGCGCGCGCGCTGCCGAAGCTGAGCCCGGGCAGAAAGCGCGAGTCGCCCGCTCCCGACAAATGTTGCACCGATTGCGGGCCGAGTGCGTGCGACATTCCGAACTGTGTGATCATGCGACGCGCCAGGTCGGTCGCTCGCTCGAGATCGTCGGTCGCGCCGGTGGAGATCTCGTTGAAGATCACCTTCTCGGCCGCGCGTCCGCCCATGAGCANNGCTGCATGGTGTAGCCGAGCGCACCCATTCCGCGCGGAATCATCGATACCTTGTGGACGCGATCGGTGGTGGGAAGAATCTCGGCCAGCAGCGCGTGCCCACTTTCGTGATGCGCCACGATCTCTTTTTCTCGAGCATTGAGCACGCGGTTACGCTTTTCCAGTCCGGCGAAGGTACGTTCGATCGCTTCGTTGATCTCCGACGAGGTGACCTCCTCTTTGCCGCGCCTCGCCGCCAGCAGCGCCGCCTCATTGATCAGGTTCATCAGATCGGCGCCCGA
>PLXG01000406.1 GCA_003153195.1 Myxococcales bacterium | reverse complement strand
AGGCATTTTTGAGATGCGCTCTAGTAGTTGACAGGCATCCTCGCGGGCACAGCCCGCTCGGAGGCACCTCGCATCGCCTACGGCTCAGCGAGCTGTTAGTAGTTGACAGGCATCCTCGCGGGCACAGCCCGCTCGGAGGCACCTCGCATCGCCTACGGCTCAGCGAGCTGTTAGTAGAGCAGCCTGCAGGTGATTTAATAGATCCCTGCGACGCCAGAAGCGTACAAAGGGCATGCGCAAAAACATCCTGGCCCTGTTTGGAATCGTCGCTATTACCGGCTGCACCAACCTCAAGAGCTTCGTGAAGGCGGACGCCGCGCTCGGACGGGTGATCATCTATCGAAACGGCATTGCCTACTACGAGCGCAACGCCACCGTCAGCGATCAAAAGCTGACGCTGCACGTCCCCGCCGACAAAGTGAACGACTTTTTGAAATCGCTCACCGTGGTAGACGTCAAAACTGGACAGGCGCTGCCGGTCGATTTTCCTCAGCCCGGCCACAGCGACGCCAACGGAAATGTGGAGATGACGGTTCGCCTTCCGGAGGCCGGTTCGCACCAGCTTCGGCTCAGCTACGTGTCGGAGGCGCCGGCCTGGAAGCCGAGCTATCGGTTGATGGTCGATGAAAAGGGAAAGGTCGCGCTGCAAGGATGGGCCATCGTCGACAACACCTCGGGCGAAGATTGGCAGTCGGTCAAAGTGGGCGTCGGCTCGTCGTCGGCGCTCTCGTTCCGCTACGATCTGCAGAGCATTCGCACCATCGACCGCGAGATGCTGCGGCCGGAAGAGTTGTTCGCCCAGGCGCCGCCCACCGGCGCAAGCACCTACAAACAGTCGGAGACGGTAGTGCTCGCCGAGCTCGAGCCGATGCCGGAAGACGCGCCTCCGCCGCCCGAGGCGGCGATGCCGATGACCACTTCGCGTTCGCCTGGCAAGCGTGCGCTGAACAAGAGCGGCGCCCTCGATTCTCTCGGCGGCATCGGAGGTGGGCCCGGCGGCGACGGTAAGTTCGATCAGCTCGCCGGCGTGCTGCGCGGTCGAAAAGACATGGTCACCATCGAAGACTACGCGACCTCCGACGAGGAGAAGACGAATTCGAAGGCGCGCGCGAGCCGTCTCCGCGATGAGCTCATTCGCCGCGGCGTTCCCGCCGCTCAGATTCAAGTGGTATCGAAAGGAGTCGTGCCGGGCCATCGCGGAGTCCGCGTGGTGCAAGGCGCAACCGTCTCCGCCCCCGCGCCGGCCAAAGAGGTGGCCATTACGCAAATGGAGCCGGTGGGCGAGAGTCACTTCGAATCGCCAGTGCCGATGACGGTCAAGCGCGGATCGAGTGCGATGGTATCGATCGTGAACAGCGCCACCGCCGGAGAAGTGGTCTATCTGTACGACTCGGAGTCGGCGCGAGGCAACGATCGCTTCGCGTTCAAAGCGGTACGGTTTCTGAATCCGTCGAGCTCGACGCTCGAAGCAGGCCCCATGACCGTCTACGGAAAAGAGCGATTCATCGGCGAGGGGATGAGCGATTCGATTCCAGGAAATGCCACCGCGGTGATTCCGTTCGCGCTCGATCGCCAGGTGATCATCGAGCACGGAGACTCCAATCAGGATCGCATCGTCTCACTGCAAAAGGCGGTGCGTGGCGTGTTCACCGCCGAGATTCAGCATCGCCGCAAGCTCGATTTCAAGATTACCAATCGCCTTCCGCAAGCGACCACGGTCTATGTCAGACATGTTCTGCCGGCGGGATACCAGCTCATCACGCCGGCAAAGTCGCCCGCGAATTCCATCGAGCGCTCCGGCGATGCGCACCTGTTTCGTGTCGAGCTCGCCGCCGGCCAGACCAAGCAGCTGACGCTGGAAGAGGAGACGCCGGTCGAGCGTAGCCTCGATCTGCGCAGCGGCGATGCCATGGGGCTCTTACGCGTCTATCTGCAAGCGCCGAATACCGATCCCGCGCTCGCACAAGCGCTGCAAAAGCTACTCAAGCTCGACACAGTGGTCGCCCAACACGACGAAAAGATCCAAAGTCTGCGCGAGCGTTCAACTGAGCTGCGCGTGCGCATGGACGAGCTGCACGCTCAGATCGTGGACTTGCAAGCGCTGCGCACCGGCGGCGAGCTGCTCGGGAATTTGAAGGCGAAGTTGCGCGAGATCTCCGATCAGGTTCAGCAGAACACGCTCAAGATCGTCGACGAGCAAGAAAAGATGATGGTGGCCAAAGTGCAACTCGCCGATGGGCTGTCCGACTTGACCCTCGATCACAAATCGGTCGCGTCTCGCTAGCTAGCGCGGAGTGAACTTCGCTTTAGTTGTCTTTGGCAGAATCGATGTGACGAACCTCCGCACCGCGCGCGATCACCTGTCCGTCCTTTTTCTCGACGCCACCTTCCGGCATGGCCGGACCGTCGAGATCACGAAAAAAAAGAGGTAACCCTTCGGCAAAATTCACCGGGAACATGGCCGGATTCTGTCTTTGGTGGTGAATGTGGATGTGGGGTTCACTGGTGTGACCGGAATTGCCGCAACGTCCGATCGTCTGACCCTCCTTGACCGAATCTCCCACCTTGACGACCACGCTGCCCGGCTGCAGATGGGCGAGCACCAAAAAAGTTCTTGTCGGCATTTCCAGCGCCGCAAAGTTTCCGGTGGGATGTTTGACGTTGTTCGACTTTCCAGGCGCTTCGTCAGGCTCTCCCTCATGCGTCGCGCGCACAATGGAATCGATCGGGGCCCATCCCATCACCCCGGCCATTCCGCCGGCGAACAGCGCGCTCCACGCCGAGGCTTGAAGGACCGCGAGGAGAATGGCGGGAATCCAGCGCATGCTAAAAGAAAAAGCTGAAGTCGATTCCTACGCGCTCGGCGTTCCCCGAATATTTTCCCGACGGATCCGGCAGATTGAACGGCGGGGCGCGATCGTTTCCGTAGGCTGAGGCGGTAATGGTGCGCGAAAAGACGATGAACTGACTGAAGGTGGCGCCCACCGCGAAATATTTTCGAGCGCGAAAGTGTGCGCCTAAGCTGAGCGTGAGCGTATCGAAGTCGAGGCTGATCGGGCTGGTGAACGCGTCGGGAAAGGTGTGCGGCGTATATTCGGCGAGAAATCCAGCCTTCCAGCGTTCGCTGATCTGCCAGGCCGCTCGCGCCGAAACCGTGTACTCATCGCGTGCCACCGACGCGAGCGTGATGGTGTCGGGAAGCAGCGTCGATCCGCGCTGGGTGAGCTGACCGGAAAGCACCTGCGTAGCCTCATTGTTGACCCAGCGAAATCCGACCATCAGCTCCAGCTTCTTGGTTACGTCGAATGCGATCGCGCTGTGCACGCGCTGTGGGATCTTGAGCGTGTAGTGTCCGTTGCCGTTGGCGTTGAGCGGCTGAAACGACGGGAAATACATCTGCGCGAACTTCTCCAGCTTGCTGGTATCGATGTTGACCGACACCGACATGTCGACGTCATGCGGCGTTGCGTAGGCCACTCCGATGCGCAGACGCGGAATCGGCGTGAGCAGCACACCGAAGGTGGCGCCCACCGAAAATCCGGTGCTGTTGAAGGTGATGGGTGCGCTGAACGCGGGATTTTCACACAGCGATGGATCCACACCGCACGGGCTCGACGCCGGTGCTGATGGATCGGTGATTAGCGGCTGGTTGAGAAGGTCGACATGCTTGCTGAGCGATACCGACGAGGTGACCAGGTTGAGCGTCACGCCGACCGCCAGCACGCGATGAATTTGAAACGACGCGGCCAGCTGCGCATAGAGATTGAACGCGGTTCCCGAGGTCACGTGATAGCGGGTCGGCCCCAAGATGGTGGCGCCGTTGTCGTTCACCGTTTCGGGCCAGCCCGCGCCGCTGGTC
This sequence comes from Myxococcales bacterium, assembly GCA_003153195.1. GTDB lineage: Bacteria > Myxococcota_A > Polyangia > Palsa-1104 > Palsa-1104 > PALSA-1153. The sequence goes on along the minus strand of PLXG01000406.1, from coordinate 5,767 downwards.
GACGGCACCGAGACCGCTAGGCCGAGTCGCAACCGCTTTTTGTAGACGCGATCGAGAATGAGCCCGATCAGCGGCTCGGGACGCCCGGCCACCACTGACACACCCTTGAACGGACGGCCGGTCTGATTGTCGATGCCGGCGCGCTGATAGTCCGCCTGCAAAATGGAGACATTGCCGACGATGTCGACCCGACTGGTCGGCGACAGCGACATGGCTGCTGGATTCCAATAGATCGAAGCAGCATCTCCGTCGGTGGGACCGCTGAAGATAGTGCCCACCGTGTGAGCGCGCGCGGACGCTCCGGTGAGCAGCACCGCCACCATCGCCAGCGTGCGAGAAAAAGTTCTACTCATGAAGGCGGCGGCGCGACGCCACCGAAAGCGCGAGGAGGAGCAGCATGCCGAGCCCAAAATCGAAGGCGCGATTTTCACCGAACGCGCCGGCGACCCCGCCGCTCAGCGAACAGCCGCCACCGTCTTCGACCGCGATGGTGAACGCGCTCGAGGTCACGTTGCCCGCTTCATCATAGAGCATCAAGGTGAGCTGATAGACGCCGCCATTTTGCAGATCGCTCACATCGATGTGTCCCGCCCCCGCAGTCAGCGGCGACGGCGCGACCATCTTGATGGGCTTCACCGGTTGGCCGACCGGCGCGCCGGTGAGACGATAGGCATAGGTCAGCTTGCTCACATCGCTCTTGTCATCGCTGCCGGTGAAATCGAGCGACGTGCTGGAAGCGTGAATCACCACCGCGGGAGAGTTGGTCACGGTGAGTGTCGGCGGTGTGGCGTCGACGGTGAACGAAACCAGTTGCTGCTGCAGATCTCGATTGCTGTTCAGATCGATCGCGCGCACCCGCACCTGGTGCGAGCCTTCGGTCGTGACCGGCACGAAGATCTCCGCGCCGAAAGCGGGATCCGACTCGGGGCCATTGTCGAGCTGCCAGGTGTAGCGCATCAGTTGCGGCGGCGTTTGGTCATCGCTTCCCGAGGCCAGCACCGACAGTCTACCGGGTCGCGTGAACTTCGCTTTGCCCACGCCAGGTCCCATCGCGATGGAGGTGGCCGGCAAGACCGCGTCGTTGGTCGGCGCCAGGAACGGATGAAGGCCGGCATACATGCCCTCGGCGCGCGCGGTTACCGCATCGAGCCAAACGTAAACTGCTCCGCCAAGCAGTGCCGGTCCGCCGCTGAAGGCCGCCGGCGAAAGCGCCATCTGCCCGAGCTTCTCTTTGGCCATCGGCACCACCAGATCGGTCAGCAGCACCTGTAGTCGCGATGGATCGATCGAGTAGCGCAGCGCGCCGTCTTTGCCGCCGGTGATGGTGAAATTGTCGATGCGCATGTCGGCCAAGGTCGCGCGAATGTAGCCAGTGTGATCGGCGTCGACATCGAGCGCGATGCCGAGCGAAATGTCCGCCGCCAGATCGATCTCGGCCGGATCCGCGCCGGGCGCCTGGAGGCTCACCTGCAGCTCGGTGCCCGACGATCGCATCCAGAAATTCGCCTGTGCGTCGGTCGAGAATTCGGGCGCAGCGGACAGACCCAGAGTGAACGAGAGCGTGGTGCCTTTCGGCATTCCGGGCACCATCGCCGCCAATCCCGATGGATCAAATCCCAGCTTGGCCATCGCCGCCTGATCGACACACATCATTCCCGATTGCCACGCGGCGGTGAGCGCCTGACGAAGCGTTTTTTGCGAGACGCCGATCTGCACCGGCGCTGGCGGCGCGTTGGCCATCGACACGCCCGAAAGATCGGCAGCGGTGGCACCCGTCGACGACGTGTCGGTGAGTGCGTCGGCTTTGGAGAAGCAACTCATCGCCGCGCCCGGATAGCTAACCGAAGCGGTGACGTAGCCTTCCATGCCGGTCAACTGCTTGAGCGCAACATCGGTGATCTGCGCGCTGTAGGCGTAGCCACTCAGCATGCCTGACGTGCCCATCACGTTTTGCAATTGATTGGTCACCAACGGCGGAAGCGCGATGCTGGCCTGCGCAATCAGCGACGCTTTTTCATGATCGAAAATTTTGCCGGTCAGCCAATTGACCACGCTCTGCGGAACGTCGGCCAGTAGACAGTTGGAAAGCTCGAGGTGAAGATCGCTCGGCTGCAGGTCGACGCCGAGCGCTTGCACGCTGGCCGCGACTTGACCGCTGGTTACCGACAAACCGAGCGTCGACGAAAGTCCCGCCGACGTCGCGCTCACGGCGATGTCACACTCGAGGCTGCCCAAACACGCCACCGCGTTGGTAAGCTTGACGTGCGCGCCGCCCGAGAGATCGAGCTTGGTCGCCACCGCCAAGGCCGCGTCGGCCGGCGTGATGTCGAGACTGCCGAGCGTGAGCGCCAGACTGGCCTGCGAGATGTCGAGCGCGATCGCCGATCCGAATGGGCAGGACAAGAGCTCGGAGTGCGAATCGGGAATCTGAAAATTCTGCGGCACCAGACGAGAGACCAGCTGACTCAACGTCGGAAACACCGCAGGAGACAGCTCCACGCCGACATCGCCCCGCGCCGCCTGCGCCAGCCCGCCGAGCGGAGCGGCCATCGAGACCAGGCACAACGAGAGCATGGAAGATCGCAGCCGACGCTTGAGCATATATGATGGAACAGCAAGCCCCGGACCGTGCAAAAATGGCTCCCTTTGGATTTGAATCCTATAGATTCCAGCTACCTACGGCTGCGCCGACTCGGACGGTGGCTACCTGAGTGGCTGGGTCAACCGGCCCACTTGAGAGGCAATTCGCGGATCTGTGGAACGAAAAATAAACGTCCGCAATGAGAGCCGGATCACATCGTTTAAATTATTGTTTTTTATAATCAAATCGCCTAAAAATCGGAATCGATCCTGGAACCGCGATTTGGGTTCGATTTCGCCCCCCATTTCCGTTGACGAACTGGCTGGAAATCATATAGAAAGCGCCAGAACCACACACTGGTAAGAGGACAAAGAAAGTGCCGTCTAGTCCGACTCCGACTGCGAACGATTCCAAAAATCCGATGGGCGATCCGGGTACGCGCGTGCGCAAAGGCAACGTGTACGGAGTGATCGCTTGTCAGGGCGACTCGCTTACGTACGGCTCGCGCGACCCCGACGGCATGAGCTATCCGATCTATCTCGGACGCATGCTCTCTGAGCGTCACGCGCAAACGTGGGTCACGCTCAACTACGGCGTTCCCGGTGAGTGCTGGGCGGAGATCGCGCGTCGCAATTATCAAGAGCTCGTCTCGGCGCCGGACGCGGGCGAAGTTTGCCTGTGGGGCGGCACCAACGACGCATGGAAGGATCGTCCGCTCGAGCAGAGCTTGATCGCGTGCGAAGCCGTGCTCGATCAATGCAAGGCGCTCGGTCGATTCGTCTACATGGCGAACCTGCCCGGCAAGCGCGGATTTGGTGCGCCACGAGAGCCGTGGGCGATGAATGAGCAGATCAAACGCTTGAACGAAGCCTATGCGAAGATCGCGGAGCGACGTCGGCTGGCGCTGGTCGATTTGACCGAAATTCCCGCCGAGCATTTCTCGGATGGAATCCATCTGACTCAAGCTGGCAACCGATGGGTCGCGGAGAAATTCGCCGCCGCGATCGAGGCCCGAAGGTAGCTAAATAAGTGAGCGCGCCGAAAGTGGCGCGGGCGGACAAAACGAGATAATGAACAGAGACGTGGACATCCTCGCAGTCGTCGGCACTCGACCGGAAGCCATCAAGATGGCGCCGGTCCTCAAGGCTTTGAAGCGACGTGGGATCGTGACCGAGCTCGTCGGCACGGGCCAGCATCACGATTGGCAGATGTTTGGTAACTTCTTGTCCGACTTCGATCTCAAGCTCGATCATCAGCTCACGCTGCAGAGCCGCGATCTACTGGGCAGCTTCGTTCACATTCTTTCCGGGCTGGGCGAGCTGTTTTTACAGCGCAAGCCGAAGCTGGTGCTGGCGCAAGGCGACACCACCACTGTTTGCGCGGCGGCATTCGCGGCGCGTAAAACCGGTTGCGCGTTTGGTCATGTCGAAGCCGGACTGCGTGCGTTCTCCCGCGAGCTACCGGAAGAAGAGCATCGCATCTGCGCCGACGCGCTCGCCGATCTTCTGTTCGCGCCGACGCGCATCGCACAGGAAAATCTTTCGCGCGAGCACGTGAACGGCCAAGTTTATTTGAGCGGCAACACCGTGCTCGATGCGCTGCTCATGCATCCGCCGCGTCCGGTTCCGGGAAACGCGCGCGAAGGAATTTTGGTCACGCTCCATCGTCAAGAGACGGTCGACGATCGCAAAAAGTTTTCCGAAGTGCTGAGCGCCCTGGGTGTGCTGGCGCGCCATCATCAAGTTTTGTGGCCGATGCATCCACGCGCTCGCGCGAAAATGCAGGAGCACGGATTCGAATTGCCATCGAATGTGCAGGTCACCGCGCCGCTCGGGCACGGCGAATTCTTGAACAAGCTGGTGGCTGCCGAAGCGGTGGTCACCGACTCCGGTGGCGCGCAAGAAGAGGCCGCCATTTTGGGCACGCCCTGCATCGCGGTTCGCGCCTGCACCGAGAGGCCGGAGACGCTCACCGCTGGCGTCGGCATTCTGGCCGGTGTCGAAAAACAGGGAATTGTCGACGCAGCCGACGAAGTGCTTCGCAATTGGGACGCCTACGCGCGTCCGGTTCCGCATCTGTATGGCGATGGCCGCGCCGGCGAAAAAATCGCGCAGGCCTGTGGCGAGTTCCTCGGCGTGACCATGGACGCAGAGGATTCACTCGACCTCGAAAAAGTCGTCCGTCTCGAAACCTTCTTTCCCAAGCCCCAACGCCGGCGCGCGGGCCGACTTTAATGTAAAGCATGCCGCCGCTTCGCATCTGCATCGTCGTGTCTTACGATCTGGTTGACGAAGGCGGCGTCAAGAAGCACGCGGTGCATCTTGCGGCCCAGCTTCGCCGCATGGGTGATCACGTCGACATCATCGGTCCCTATTCGGGCACGGCGGAATTGCCGGTGGGCTCGGGCGGCGGTCAGCACGGATTTCGCGGCGTGGTGAACATCCCGTCGAACGGCTCCGACAACCGCATGGGAATTTTCGCGCGGCCGTGGCTGGTGTGGCAGTTCCTTCGCCAAGGTCATTACGACATCGTGCACATCATGGAGCCGTCGGTTCCGTCGCTGAGCTGGTACGCAGCCTGGTTCTCGCGCGCCGGAAATTCGAGGTCGGTGCGCATCGCCACCTTCCACGCGTTCAGCGAGCAAGAAAGTTTTTGGTCCAAGCTGGCGCGTCTGACCTTGTGCGCACCGCAGCTCAAGCTGTTCGATCGCGGCATCGCGGTTTCGCCGGCGGCCGCCCGCTTCGCACACATCGGCTGGGGTCGTGGCCTCGAGATCATCCCGAACGGGATCGACACCAGTTTGTACTCAGCGGCCGAACACTCGCAGCTGCCTAGCAGCCGCCCGGTGCGTCTGCTTTTTGTCGGACATTATCGCGATCCGCGCAAAGGTCTTCCCACGCTAGTCGAGGCCTATACGCGACTCAAGAAGGCCGGCTGCGCCGTCACGCTCGACGTGGTGGGCAAGGGCGACGCGCATGATCGCCCGGTCTCAGACGCGCCCGACATCACCTATCACGGGCCGATCGCCAACGAAGAGCGACTGGCCGAAATCTATCGCGAGTGTGACATCTTCGTGGCGCCGTCGACGGGAATGGAATCGTTCGGCATCGTGCTGCTGGAAGCGATGGCGAGCGGTCGTCCGATCATCTGCTCCGACATCGAAGGCTATCGCTACGTGGTTCCACG
>PLXG01000393.1 GCA_003153195.1 Myxococcales bacterium | reverse complement strand
GTGATCCCACGTGCCACGACGAAAAGCCTCCGCCGATTGCTCGTAGTGCTCGATGGTCGTGGACGAGGTGTCCTTCGTCACGTCGCGCTGGACTGACTAGCCGTAGGCTTTTTCGATGCGCTCTTGGTCTTCCTTGCAGCGTATACAAAGCGTGGTCTCAGGTCGCGCCTCGAGGCGCTTCATCGAAATCAGCTCGCCGCAATCTTCGCATACGCCGAATGTGCCTTCGTCGATCTTCACCAGCGCGCGCTCGATCTTCTTGAGGAAGGTCTTTTCGCGGCCACGCAGGCGAAACGTGAACGACTGCAAATATTCGGACGAGGCCAGATCCATCTCGTCCGGCAGATCGTCGGCATCGAGCGTCATGTCCTCATTGAGCGTTCGTTTCGCGTTCTTGAGAATGTCTTCCTTCTTCTCAAGGAGCAGCTCGCGAAAACGCTTGAGCTCTTTTTTCTTAAGGCTTTCCTGGCCCTTCCCAGTTGCCATGTTCTTCTAGCCCCGCCCCATCCGTCGGTGGACTCACAAAAACGAGAAAGTAAATCTAGCAATCGAACCTGCGCTGGTCAAGCGGCCTTAAAGAGTCCTTGAAGACAAAACGTGATCAACTCGCGGCCGAGCCCCCGCAAACGTTCGCGGTCTATCCCCTTTTTCCTGCCAGGTTTGTCAATTATTTTAGTAACTTCGACGCCAGTCCAGTCGACCGTCTCCTTGAGGCTGCCAAGAACGCAATGCGCGCTCAAGGTCGGGTCACAGGGACGAACCAGGCCCATTTCCTGGCCATTTCGAATCGCCCGCTCGATCATCGTGAGCAGGCTGCCGTAGAAGTCGTGCAGCTTCTGGTCGAAATCGGCGTCGATCCCGACCGCGTCACGCAGAAGAATGCGCGCAGTCTCTCGGTTTTCCAGCAGTGTGTCGAGAATCCGATCGACCGCGGCGTACATTTGATCGACCGGCGGCGGCGCATCCGGTCCAGTCTCGATGCGACGCACCGTCGACTGCAGCATGACCAAAAGCGAATCGAGCAGCGCGTCGAAGATCGCTCGCTTCGACGAGAAATAGAGATAAAACGTGCCGCGCGCGATGCCCGCCGACTCGATCAGATCGTCGATGCTGGTCTTGTGATAGCCCTTTTCGGAAAACACCCGACGGGCCACATCGAGCACCGCGCGGCGCCGAAATTCACGCTGCGCTTGCGCACGGGAAACGCGTCGATCTTCGCGTCCTTTTTCCGCTTTTCCCGCAGCCATCGCGCCGAGCTTATAGCACGGAGATTCGGCGCTTCGAGAGTGAAATTATCGTCGGTGCGAAGATGTCGCGAGAGGAACGTCTAGTCCGCGACCTGCACGTTGCCGCAGGCGGGGCCGAACTTCACCTGAAACGAAGACGACTCGCTCCTGCCATCGCTGACGGTGGCCGACGACGCGAGCTCGCCTCCGGTCGGGCAGCCCGAACCATCCAAAGTGATCTGCGAGAAGGTCAACATGACGCTGGCCGAGAGCTTCTGACCGCTCGCATCGGCGGATTGAACCGCGATCGAGAGATTCCCGTCGATCGCGTTCGAGCTCACGGTCAAATGACCGGTCTCATCGAGGGTGACCGAACCGGTGACGTGCAAATCGAGGTCGATCGAATCGCCGTTCACGGTGATGCTTCCCTTCTCCGAGTCAGCGCCGGACGTACAGTTGAGCGTGAGTGTGGTCTTAGCTCCGTTGGTCTGACGGGTTACGCAGGAGTCGCTCGGCTGCTCGATCGAATCCATGGAGGCGGACGCTCCCAGCCCTGCCATCGCCGATAGCGACGGGATGTTGCCCTGACTGACGCTACTCTTGATGCTCTGCGCGGCGCTGATCACTTGCTGTGCGCTCTGTGATTCCGACACCGATGCGGTGTGATAGCTCTCCGGTCCGCAGCCCACACCCGCCACCAGCATTCCCACTACAAATCCGATTCCCTTGTTCATCGAAGTCCTCCAGTGCGCGGCGACAACTGCAGGCGAAAGGCCAGCGACCGGTCGTTTAATCTCAGGCACTTACGGCACAATGTGATGTGAACACGAATTCCAGTGTGACGATCGGTTCACAGCCACCAGCCTCTGGCATGGAAATGAACCTTATTTTCGCTGGAGCGAGTAGGTCACGTCGCCATGCTCGCGATCGGCGTAACGGCGCAGCGCTTCGAGATCGCGAATGAGATAACGATTTCCGTCGCGCGCGAGAATCCCCGCCTCTTGCCAAAAGTGAAATGTCTTTGGCGATCGATCGGCGGGTGGCACCGACGGCGGCGGCCATGTCGTCCTGAGTGATGCGCAGCTCGAGCTCTTTCGCATCGCTCGCGTTGGTGAAGCCGGCGATGTCGATGAGGTAGTTGGCGAGGCGAACGGTGACCGGATCGAAGGCCAACGATTTTTCATTTTGTGACGCCAGCGCCAGTCGTGTCGCCACGTCGACCAGCAGCGCCACCGCTGCCGCGGCATCTTGTCGCAGCGCGGAGAGCAATTCTATCGGCGAGAAGATCAGCACCTCACATGGCTCCAGTGCATCTACGTTCTCGACGTAGGCCCGTCCGGAAAATGCTTCCGCTTCGCCCAACAGCGCTGGCGCGCGAAAGATCTTGAGCAGAACTTCGCTCGCTCCTCGATCGCCCCTCGATCGCCCGNNGACGCCCTCGTCTTGACACTCCGTAGACCAAGGACTATTAGTCCAGTCTGCTCAAATCGATATGAGGAGGCACCATGTCCGTACAATTGGGGACCATCGCTCCGGATTTCACCCAGGAATCGACGGAAGGCACCATCAAATTTCACGAGTGGCTGGGCAACAAGTGGGGCGTGCTTTTCTCGCACCCCAAGGACTTCA